>JBAXTA010000113.1:0-12605 GCA_037130415.1 Spirochaetota bacterium | reverse complement strand
CTCGTCGAGCGTGGCGGCTGCTATATGAGCCAGGGAAACCTCGAAAAGGCCATCCCCGAACTTGAGCGCGCCATCAAGATGGTCAAGGATGAAGCCGCCACCGAGGCCCTCTTCGGTCGCTACTTCCTGGCCCTGTGCTATGAAAAGCAACGGGAACTCGACAAGGCCATCGAGCAGTGGGAAAAGATCTACCAGAAGAAACCCGGCTTCCGCGATGTCGCCGAAAAACTTACCCAGTACCAGGAATACCGCACCGACGACCACATGAAGGACTTCCTGACCTGTGGCCACGAGGAATTCATGGAGATGTGCCGTGCTGTCGTGCAGGGACCCATGAACCTCTCCATCAGGGACGCCTCCGAGATCCAGGGCGGCGTCCAGGTCATCGCAGTCGAGAACGACTCCGACAAGTGGATGGGCACCAAGAAACAACCCCGCCTTATCCGCTTCCTTCGTGTCTCCGAGAATCAGGGAGAACCTGCGATACGCGCCCTCCTCGAGCAGATGAAGAAGCTGGGTGTGATGCGAGGGAGCATCGTCACCAGCGCCTCCTTTGCGCGCGCGGCAGTGGAATTTGCCGAAAACCGCTCCGTCGAGCTCTTCCCCAAGGAGCAGCTTCAAGGCCTCCTGGCCAGGCTCTCGACTGAAGCGCCCCCGAGTAAATGAGGATCCTCTGCGTCTCCGACCAGATAGATCCCCTGGTGTACTCGGAGCGTGTCAGAGACCGCTTTCCGCGCATCGACCTCGTTCTGGCGGCTGGAGACCTGCCCTTGGAGTATCTTGGCTTCATTTCCTCCATGCTGAACTGCCCCCTCCTCTACGTCGAGGGCAACCACGACCTCGGAAAGACCGCATCGCGCTCTCTGTGGGACAGCGGGCTTGCCTTGGAAGAGCATGGCACACGCAACATGGGTTTCCGGATCGGCAGCGAATGTGGCCTCTCGATCCTCGGGCTCCCCGGTTCCATCCGCTACAACAAAGGCGCCAACCAATTCACTGACCTTGCCATGGCCCTCCATATCCTTGTGCTGGCTCCGCGCCTCCTCCTGTCTCGCCTGATCAGCGGCCGGGCTGTCGATATCATCCTTACACATGCCCCGCCCAAGGGCATCCATGACCGGAAGGATCCCTGCCACCGTGGCTTTTCCGCCTTCCGATACCTCATCCGTCTGGCCCGTCCGCGCTGGTTTATCCACGGACACGTTCACCTCTTCGATCCTGCAGACGAGCGCATTGTCAGGGAAGGTCCGACAACCGTAATCAACGCCTATGGACACTGGCTCATCGACACCGGAGAGACTGCGTGAGCGATTGGCACAGGGAACTGGCCCGTGATGACTTTGACCGGGCCCGCACCCGCGAGTTCCTGTCGCGAATCGCCTCCCTTCTCGACCCAGCCCGCGACCGGCTCCTCCCCTTCGAAGAGGTACGAGCACTGCTCAAGCCCCTGGGTGAGGTCTACGAGGGTCTCCAGTCCGTCTCGATCGACCGAGTCATCGGCAGCGAGGGGCGCTACCGCGATTTCAATCGCCGCTTCCTGCCGCGCATGGAGCGGCTCAGGACCCGCTGGGTATCCATCGACCGCGCGCACTACGACGAAGTGCCTCTGCCTCCGGTGCGGCTCTACGAACTCGGAGGCCTTTACTTCGTGCGCGACGGCAACCACCGCATCTCGGTGGCTGCTCTTCGGGGACAGACACAGATCGATGCCGAGATCACGAGCCTCGGCGCCGAGGCCCGCCTCCACCCCGGCATGACCATCGACCAGCTCAGGCGGGAGGTCATAGCCTGGGAAAAGAGATCCTTCTACGAATCGACTTCCTTTGCGGGCCTCACCGGTGACGGCGACCTCGACTTCTCGAGCCCTGGCCGCTATGACGAAATCCTCGAGCATATCAATGTTCACAAATACTTCATCAATCAGCACGGAAGCGCAGAGCTTCCCTTCTGGCAGGCCCTGGTTTCCTGGTACGGGAATGTCTATCAGCCCATTGCCGGAGCCATAGTCGAAACCGATATCCTTCCGGCCTTTCCCGGCAGGACTGTCTCGGACCTTTACGTGTATATCGTGCGCCACTGGGACGAGCTCAAGAAAAAGTCAGGCCTCTCCTATCCCCTCGACAAGGCAGCCCTCGATTTCGCGAACCGTTTCGGACAGCCCTCCCGCTCCTTGATCCTGCGCTTTCTTGCCTGGATGCGCGCGCGGCGACCTTGAGCCAGACTGGAGCCCTGAGAATGCAGCCTTTGGGCTGCGCCCTGGGGCGCAGCCCCTTCAATTGACAAACATCCCCAGAAAGCGATATTTTTGCCGCCGAAGAAGGAGTCATCCATGGCACAGGTTTCAAAGAACGCCCGTACTTCCAGTTCCACCCAGCGCTTTTACTGCCCGTCCCCCTGCGGCGGGGAGGTCAAGATGAAGACTCTTCTTGAGAACGGCAAGATCCGCAACGTAGCCGAGTGCGAGAAGTGCAAGCGCACCGAACGCCGCCCGAGCGAATTTGTCTGATCGTCCTGAGCCGCCCTTGACCTAGGCCAAAGCCGCTCTTACTAAGGTTCGAATCGCCGAATCAGGATTGGCCCGCTTCGCGCCAAAAGAAGAAGCCACGTATCCCTGTCGGGGAAAGCGTGGCTTTTTGTATGCGCCTGCGTTCCCAGGGAGGTTTCAGGACCTCGCGCGGAGATCCTTGAGGGCTGCATCGATGATCGAGCGGGCCTCCAGAAGGGTCGCAAGGATCTGCTTCTTGCCCACCGGTGCCGGGAGAACAGCCTCGAGACTCACCGTGTAGGGATATCGCCCAAGGTTCTTGAACAGGTCCCCGATCTTGGCAACGCGGAAGCCGCCATCAATGGCTGCCACAAGAACAGGAAGTGGGTCCAGTTCCACGAGTTTCCTGAAGCCAGCTGTATGGAAGGCTCCCAGCTCGCCCGTCCGGGATCGCGTTCCCTCTGGAAAGAGGACAGGGCTGAATCCCTGGCTCCGGCTGCGACGGCCGAAGCGTTCAAGGCTCTTCATGGCTTGCACCACGGCACCACTGCGCTTGATCAGGGCGTGACCCTGGATGTGGAGGCAACTCGACACGAGAGGTACACCGAAGCCGAGCTCATGCTTTGCGATGAACCTGATCTTGCAGCGCTGGGGAAGGAGCTTCCAGAAAATAGGGATGTCAAAGATGCTCTGGTGGTTGGCTACCAGGATGAAGCGCTCGGGAAGCTCCATGCCAGCCCGATTTTCCAGGGTCGGCCCCCAGTGCCGGTAACAGGCGAAGGTAGAGAAGATCTTGTGAACTGCCTTTTTCTGGAGCCAGTCCATGGCGGCCTCGATTCTTCCCTGCCTGAAGATCATTACCACATGGAGGAGGAGATCGTAGGCGATGAATTGTCCGATGACTGCAATGACGATCATAAAATTGAGCATTGGACAATTCCTCCGGATCGATTCGCCCTGGCTTCGTGGTCCCAGTCCACGGGCCTGAGAGTAATTCCTTATACTACGCGCAACAACCGACCGTGAAGGCAGGTCCTTGTCTTGACAGCGCAAAGGCGCTTCTGCTATTTTGCGGGAACGGTCAATGATCCGGCCCTGTCCGGCATATCGTATCGTATTTAGAGTAACGGAGGGAAACCCTTTGGCCACGAAAAGCAGCTCGGCCGAAAAGCGGCAGCGCCAGAACGAGAAACGCCGCATCCAACACAAGATGGTCAAGTCGTCCATACGCACAGCCGCAAAAAAAGTAGTTGTAGCATCGGCTGGCAAAGACAAGACCGGAGCCAAGGCCGCTCTTCTCGACATGATGAAGAAGATCGACACGGCTGCCCGCAAGGGAATTGTCAAGAAAAACGCGGCGGCTCGAAAGAAATCCAGGATGCAACTCCTCGTCAACCGGCTCGGCGCCTGATCCTGAGTCCCGAGGCAGGGAGGTTTCGGCCTTCTTTCCGCACGGGATAAAAAGATCAGCCCGGGTCGCGACGATTTCCTGTACGAAACGGAGAGGGTCATGCCAGGCAAGGTGACGAAAGCGGAACTGATCGAGGCGCTTCACGCCTCTTCGACGCTCAACCGCAAGGACATACACAGCCTCATCGATTCACTGTTCGAGGAAATCAAGCGCTCCATTCTCGACAACCGAACGGTTGAACTCCGCGGCTTTGGCACCTTTGAGGTCAAGCTCCGCAAGGGCCGCAAACGAGCGCGGAATCCAAAAACTGGCGAGATTGTCTCGGTGGAAGACCATGGAGTCGCCTCGTTCCGGCCTGGTCGCGAGCTCAAGCATTCCGCCTGGAGCATCAAACCCACCGACAACAGCGAAGAAGACTGATTTTTCGACGCTGACCAGAGGCCAAGTCCAGGAATTCCCGGCTTTGCTCCGCTTTATGTCTATCGTTGACAGCGTGCGCTTCGCATGGGACAATAGGCTTCAACTGGCAGCGGGCAACAGGACGGGCGGGCCGGTTTTGCAGCTTCGGGCGGCTAACCTTCGTGAGTGGTGGGAGTCCTTCCATGGAAACCAGGAAACGCATCCTCCTTGTCGATGACGAACAGATAAACCTTGAGTTCTTCGATGTCATGCTCTCGAAGCTCTGCTTTGATGTGCGCAAGGCCGACAACGGCATCGACGCCCTTGAAGTCATACGGCACTGGAAACCCAACCTCATCATGCTAGACAATGTCATGCCACGGCTTTCTGGCTGGGAAGTGACCAAGATCCTCAAGACCAAGGAAGAATACCGGGAGTACGCGGATATCCCGATCATCATGTTCTCCGCTATGGACGACGTAAAGGACAAGGTCGAGGGTCTCGAACTGGGAGCAGACGACTACATCACCAAACCATTCAATTTCAGCGAAGTCCTCGCGCGGATCAGGGCCATTCTCAGGACCCACGACCTCGTGGCGCAGATCGAACGTCGCGAGGAGCGCATGCGCGTGACCGAGGACCTCTCGGAGAGCCTCCTGACCTTCATCGCCGATCTTCGGCCCTCGATCGCAGGTTTTGGTTCGGATGCGGAAACAGCCCTGCGTGGACGAGGCGACCCCGCCGCAGTGGCCTCTTCGGTCGCTGCCGGCACCAAGGAACTTCTGGCCAAACTTGACTCGCTCGGTGCGACCGTAGCATCCTTGAAAAGCGAGGCGACCAGGCTCAAGGATCAGGAGACTGAGATACACGCCATAAAGAGGGGACTGCGCGCCTGAAGGCCGCGGCCGATCGGAGAGGCCATGATTACCGAAGAAAAGAAGAAGGTACTTTCGCTCTTCGCTGAGGGACGGAAGCTCTACAAGATGGCTGACTTCACGAATGCCAGGAAGTATTTCGGCGAGGCCCTCAAGACTGACGCCAGCGACGGCCCCTCCAAGGTCTACTATCTCCGCTGCGAGCACTACCTTGCGAATCCTCCCCCCGAGGATTGGGACGGCGTATGGGTCATGAAAACGAAATGAGTACGGAGCAGCATGGCCAAGCACCGCAAGAACGAAGCTGAATACCTCATCGCAACAACGCTCGGCGCGGAAACCGTCCTGACGGGAACGCTGCGCTTCAAGGATTCCCTGATGATCAGGGGCAGTTTTGACGGCGAAATCGATGCCGCAGGCCGCCTTTACATAGACGCCAATGCCACGGTGAACGCCCACCGCATCGTAGCCTCGAGTGTGGTCATAGGCGGCACCGTGCACGGCGACATCGAGGCCCCCGACAAGGTCGAGATGCTTGCGAGTGCCAAGGTCTACGGAAACATCCGGACGGCGCGGCTCCGCATCGCTGATGGTGTCATCTTCGAGGGCGCCTGCGAGATGATCCGCGACCTGGCTGACTTCGACCCCTTCGCCCCACGGGTCACACCTGACTCAGTTGAGCCCGCCCCCGCCTGAAGTTCAAGCGCCGGACGTCCCAGCTAGGCCTGTACCACCTCCACATATGACGCCGGCAGGGCCCGCAGCACAAACTTGGACCGAGCGGCAGCCCGCTCGGCGAGAAAGGCTTCGAAACCTGCAAGATCCGAGTTCATGACGAGGTTCTCTGAAACGCCAGCCTTGTCGATGACAGCAAGTGCCTTTGAGAAATTACCGACATCTCCATGGAAATGGGCATCGCTTCCGACGACAAGGCGCCCACCCGCCTCCGCCGAGAGCCGTGCTATTTCAAGGCAGTTGGCGTCCGAGCCACGCCTGATTGTGAATGAAGAATTGTTGATTTCGAGGGCCTTGCCCTCCTTGAGGGCAGCTCGGACAACAGCCGAAAGATCGACGGGAAAGGCAGGATTGCCTGGATGGGAGATGGCGTCGACCCAGGGATTGGCCAGGGCAGCGAGGAGGGCGCGGGTGTTCTCCTCGCGGGAGCCTGAGGCAAAGCAGACCTCGTGGAAGCCCGCGAGCACGAAGTCGAGGCGGGCAAGTTCGCTTTCGACGAGGTCGATGCCTCCCTCATGGTCAATGATATTGGCCTCGATACCCTTCCAGAACCTGACGCCGGAAATTCTTGATGGAAGGACCCTGAGGTTGCCGAAGTGCCAGGGATGGGCTCCACCGGGCATCGAAGGACCGTGGTCGGTCAGGACAAAGCCCTCAAGGCCTTTCGCGGCAGCAGCCTCCGCAAGCTCGCCCAAGGTGGAATAGGCATGGCCCGAGGCTACGGAATGGGTGTGGGTATCAATGACAATGCGCATGGCAAATCCTGCCCGGTTTGGGAGGGGAAGCACAAGGCATCCCAGAAGCCTGAAAAACTGCGATTTTTGGGTTTCCATGATCTGAGATCTTGGATTCCCCTTGGGTTGTTGCACAGTAAATTGATAGAGCGATGTGGGCCGGACGGTCATCGTCACTCGAAAGGGCAAGCTGAATGTCGTCATGATGTCCCTCGAGGACTACAACTCGATCCAGGAGACCCTCCACCTCCTCTCCTCGCCCAGGAACGCCGAGCGACTCATGAAATCCATCCGTGAAATCGAGGCGGATGGCGGAGAGGAACGGGCACTTCTCGGGTGAAGCTCGTATTCTCGAGCGAGGGCTGGGTTGACTATCTTTCCTGGCAGGACGGCGATCGAAAAGCACTCAGGAAGGTGAACGCGCTCATTGGGGACATCATTCGCGATCCTGAGACCCAGGGCATAGGGAAGTCCGAGCTATTGAAGGGCGAGCTTTCCGGCTACCGCCCGCGACGCATCAGCGGCGAGCACCGTCGTGTCTACCAACTGCGCAACGAAGAGCTTATTGTCATGCAATGCAGATTCCACTACTGAGGACACCATGTTCCCCGAACCGCGCAGCCACGTCAGCGACCCTCATTTCTCGAAGATGTAGGGGTTCAGGAACTGCCGCTGCCAGAGCCTGTCGCGCTCCACTTTTGTGAAGGTTGCAAGGTCGCAGACAGCGATCCAATTGTCATGGATACAGGCGAGTAGCCGATCGACAATCCCCTTGGCCTTTGACGGATTCAACATGAATCGGGGAGCTGCCGCGAGGCAGGTTTCGAGGCGGCTGCGACGATCCTGGCCACAGATCAGCATCCCCTGGGTGGAAACGGAACCTGCGCGGGCCTGGGGGCAGATATCGTATGCGGGCGTGAGGACAAGGCCATCCCCTTCGAGGAAGACGGCGTGATTCCGGGCATGATCGTCATTGTTGCCACAGAGGATATTGAATACGAGCCGTGCGAAAAGTTCTTCGGGGTTGTCGGACTTCGGTCGGCCCTGGCTTCGCAGGATATCCGCCAACAGTTCATAGCTTGCGTAGCGGGCCATCATCTCGTCCAGCTGCAGAAGGGTCAGGGCAGAGAGCATTCGACGTCTCTCCCAGCCTGAGGGGGTTCTGACTCGGTCGAACCGTTCAACCACAAGGATGTCTTTACCGAGGATCTTCTCCAGGTGCACGGGAGCGACCTTGAGGCCCGCCAGCGATGCCAGTCTCATAGCCAGGAACTCGGCCCTGACCACCGGGTACTCATCCGTACTGGAGGAGAATTTAGCTATGAATTTCCCTTCAGGTGAATCGAGAAAGGCCTTGGGACGAGCACCTCCCATGGATGTTCCGTGCAAGAGCGCGCTATCGAGGCCAGGGGGCAGCGGCAGACCAGCCTCGAGGAGGTCTGCGGCCCTGGCAAGGTCAGCGAGATCGGCGTTCTGTCCTTGTCGTGGGCTATAGCTCTGCGCTGAATTCTGGAAGTCCAGACTCCCGATCCTGTCAGACCCTGAAGCGAGCATGTCGTCGAAATCCGAAGGCTCATGTCCGGGGTCTTCACCACCACGCGAAGTGAGCAGGGTGGAAGCGATCACCCTATGTCCCCAGGCATCGGGCAGGGCATCCCGCAAACACCCTGCCATGGACAAGCCGGGGCGTGGCGCCTGGAGGCCGGATACGAGCGGCAGTTCCGCAGGATTCAGCGACACCGCGCCTGGTCTGCCCAGGTAGCTCCGGCCATAGTTGAAGAAATAGCGAAGCCCCAAGCGAGAGACCAGGCCGGACACCACCGGATCAACCTGTCCTGGCAGCCATGTCCAGACATAGACTCCCTCGGCAGATTTAGAAGTCATCATGCAGGACTCCCGAAGGCCTGACTCTGCGCGGAAGGAGCCGAAGCGTCAGTTCGGAGCGCTGGATTTGCGCTGACAGGTTCGTCTTTTCTGACTCAAAAAGCTCGATGCCCAACACTGCCGCAGCCTCAAAGGCTGCGCCAATCGAACAGGCTGGATCGCCTTTTTCGATACGCTGGAGAAGGGCCCGAGAAATGCCAACGCGCTCTGCGAGGAGCGCTGCCGTGATGTGCCGCACTAACCTTTCTTCACGAATTAGTGATCCAAGCAAGCGCAGGGCTTCTTGGCAATATGCGGAGCATATCCTGCTCCTTTTTGTGACCATAGTTCCTCCATGACGCATATATATATCATATGAGCATGTAATGGTCTATATACGAGGCAAAGCTTCTTAACTGTAGGCTGGGGGAAATGCAAGAACTTGCCAGGTGGGCTGGATAGGATCGAGAACTTCAGAAAGTGCGTTGATCTTGACCATGTCTTTGCGGCCCGGGATGGCGACAACAGGATCGGTGGCTTTCCGTGGGTCAGCAGTCAATGTCACGGGGAGCACGGCACATAGGGATCCGCACTTGAAATGGCCAATGGCCAGGTCCGCAATGACGATCAACGCTACTGGTATCAGCTGCGCATCCAAACCCTTGACGGTCCAATTCTGGACTGGACTGTCTGGAGGGTGCCAAAAATTGACCCCGCCCAGGCGGTCAGCTTAATTATGTCGAGCTCGGTCTCGCCAGCATTGATAGGTACTCCTCGGAGACCGGCATCGGTTTCACGGTCCTTCCGCCCGCGGACGCCAATTTTTTCTGAAGATCGGCGAGCGCCGAATCGAGTATTGCCAGTTCCGACTTGGACTAGTCGAGAGCTGACTGTGCCTGCGCCGCTGCAACGGCTGGATCGACAAAGGAGAAGGGCTTCGAGAGGCCACTATCCATGCGCGGCTGCTGCTTGCCTGTCGTTGTCAACTTCACGTCGGCGGTCGCGCTCGTCATCAAGCCTGACAGACTCGCTCCCGCAGTCCCGAGGTTCTTGAGCATTGCTGCGGTGAACACGCCATTCCGGCCATTTCCATCTTGCGCTGTGTTGCCAGGCTGGGTTGCAGAGGCGATGCAGGTTTCGACCTCGGCGAGTGGCGCAACAACCGCAAGACCGCGGGTGCCAGAGCGGCTCGAACCCGGGAAGGGATTGTCACGGCATGCATCCAAAAATACCAAAGCCGTCCTTACGCCAGAGGTCTTGACCCTGTCCATGAGGTCGCCGAGGGCCACAGCCTTGGTCTTCACCTGTACCTCACTCCGGATATGCTCCTTCGCGGGTATCAGGAAGTTCTCACCCCCTACCTGAACGCCATGGCCAGCGTAATAGAAAAGGGCGGCTTCCTTGCCTTTCAGGAGCTTCTGGAAGTCGGCAAGGGACTGCTCCATCCCGCCAATTTCCCCGAGTCGCCGGCAACCATAGACCGGGAAACGACAGCTTTCCGGAAGATCGCCGACCGCTCGCCACCCGAAGCCTTTACAGAATCCGCAGGGCAGACAAGACTGGGTTGGCGGTCCCCATAATGGTGACTGTCCCCACGAAGTGTCCCCGCGAAGGGGGAGGAGAAGGACCCATGACAATCGATCTCGGCGGAAAGTGGACCCTGATCAGGAAATCCAATGCGACCAAGCGGCCGGCGATCATCCCCGGCGATATCATGTCAGCGCTGGTGGCCTCCGGAGAGCTCGCTGATCCACGCATCGGCCGGAACGAGCTGGACGCACAGTGGGTAGGTGCAGAGGACTGGGTCTTCGAACGCTTCTTCGAGGCCAGCGACGCCCTTCTGGCGCGGCGGGATGTGTTCCTGGATATCCCTGTCCTCGATACTGTAGGCGAGGTAAGCGTCAATGGAATCAAGGTAGGTTCAGGCCAGAGCATGTTTACGAGGCTCCGGCTGCCTATCCGTCAGGCTCTCCGGCCTGGAGAAAACCGCATCGAGGTGCTGATCCTCTCACCGGAGAAGGCTGCCCGGAGCGCTGCTGCCGCCCTTCCCTACCCAGTGCCAGCAACGAAGTACCCCATCAGCTCCCCGAACCGGAACCTCATCCGGAAAGCCCAGTGCATGTCCGGCTGGGACTGGGGTCCTTCCCTCATGACCGGCGGCATCTACGACAGCATCTCTCTCGTCGCCATCGACGCTCCGAGAATCGATTTTGTTACCACCGAGGCCAGGTCGCGGGGACTCGGCGCCTGGGAACTCGAAGTCCACGTCGGGCTCAGGGGTGTCGATGTCTCGCAGGCGGTGATTTGTGCCGAAATCGCAGGCTGGAATGCTGAGATATATGTGGATTCGCGGCCCGGTCCCTTCTCGACTACCCTCCTGCTTGAGCTTGAAGGCATCAAGTCCTGGTGGCCTGCGGGCTACGGGGAACAGCCTCTCTATGAGCTCAGGGTTACGAGCAGCAGGGGCGACTCGGAGGGGGGGCACCAGCTCTCCAAAAAACTGGGCTTCCGCGAACTCCAGGTCATTGCAGAACCTGATGGCCACGGAAAATCCTTTCAATTCCGAGTGAACGGCCGGGACATCTTTGCCAAAGGCGCCAACTGGATTCCGGCTGACGCCCTCCCCTCGAACTGGACTCTTGAGCGCGTCGCGGGACTTCTGGCTTCGGCAAAGGCTGCCAATATGAACATGCTCAGGGTCTGGGGAGGCGGCCGCTACGAATCGGATGGATTCTACGAACTCTGCGACGAGCTTGGAATCCTTGTCTGGCAGGACGCCATGTTCTCCTGCGCCCTCTACCCGACAGACCAGGCCTTTCTCGCTCTGGTCGAGGCTGAGCTTAGGTACCAGGTCCGTCGGCTCCTCGATCATCCCTGCCTGGCCCTGTGGTGCGGCAACAACGAGGCACTCGGAGCAATGAGCTGGTATGAGGAATGCAGGAAGAATCCCGCCCGCTATATCATTGACTATGACCGACTGAATGAGGGAACGGTAGGCCGGGTGATCCGCGAGCTCGATCCAGACCGGACCTTCTGGCCATCATCCCCCTCTGCCGGGCCAGGCGAATACAGCGACAACTGGCACTCAGACAGCAGGGGCGATATGCACTATTGGTCGGTCTGGCACGAGGGGAAGCCTTTCTCGGCTTATTTGGACGTGACCCCACGCTTCTGCTCGGAATTCGGCTTCCAATCCTTCCCCTCACACAGGGCAGCCATTTCCTTCGCGCCTGCGGACGAACTCAACATCACCAGCCCAAGCTTCGAGCATCACCAGCGCTACGACCGCGGCAATTCCTTGATCCTCGACACGATGACGCGGTACTTCCGGATGCCGCGGGGCTTCAAAGAGATGCTCTGGCTCTCCGGGGTCCAGCAGGCCCTGGCCATACGCACGGCGGTGGACTGGTGGCGGGCCAACCGAGGCCGTTGCATGGGCATCCTATATTGGCAGCTCAATGAGGTCTGGCCGGGATCCTCCTGGTCGAGCCTCGAGTACGATGGATCATGGAAACTGCTCCACTATGAAGCCCGGCGCTTCTTTGACCCGGTGATCGTCGCCCTCTACGTCAAGGACGGCATCGCTCACGCAGTCGGAGTCAACGACACCGACCGACCGCTGACGGGACTCCTGTCGATCCGTGTACGCCGCTTCGATGGCAGTCTCGCCATGGACATCGACACCGAAGCCGATATCCCCCCGGACTCGGCTGTCGAGCTCTGGAAGTGCCCGGTCAGCGACCTGCCCTGCAAGCCTGAAGAGGTCTACCTCGGTGTGCGGCTCGAAGCCTCGAGTCATGGCCCCCTCCCCGATCGTCCGTCCTTGGTAGCGGGCATACCCTCACGATCGGGCGGCACCGCTGAATACATCCGTCGTAGCCAGCTCTTCCTGGTGGAGCCAAAGCGCTGCACCCTGCATGATCCGCGGCTTGAGTTCAAAATCATAGAAGATGCCCAGGGCCCGTGCCTGGTCATCGATTCACGGGCTCCGGCCTTCTTTGTCACGCCGGAGGTCGAAGGACTTGCCGGGCGATGGGAGGATGCTGGCTTCTACATGATGGGCCGTGAGGAACGGCGGCTCCGCTTCCTGCCCGCAGCGGGCG
>JBAXTA010000112.1:0-12662 GCA_037130415.1 Spirochaetota bacterium | reverse complement strand
TCCATCAGCTTGCGCTTGGTTGCGCCTTCTTCGCGGATTTGCGCCACTTGACCACCTACGAGTGCTCCCGAGGCCATGAACATCACATCCACCCAGAGGGCCTTGCCGGAAAAAGCGAAGCAGATCGCTGCGGCGATGTTTGCGGCCAGGGCAAAAGCCTGCTTGAGGGCATTGAGTCGGGAAAGCTTTTCGTCATACACGATGCCGAGTACTGCCAGCACGATGACCGAGAGCCCCGCCCCGAAGTAGCCGCCGTAGACTGCGGCCGCCTCGAGTGGAAGCATGGCGGCAATCGCCGGCAGTCCCTTCGAGCCTGCCTTTCCGACGCGTTTCTGGAGCCAGGAGCGAAGGGGCAGCTGGAGCGCGAGGAGGGCCGAGGCTGCAAGTATGAGGGCCGGGACAATGGAAGAAAAAAGCTTTTCCCCCGTCGACAGGAGGAGGATGCCCCCGGCCAGGCCTCCGATGACAGCCAGGGGCAGGATGAACAGGAGGCGCCGCCATTGCGTGCGGATATCCGGCCACTGGGCCAGGGTACCTCCGAGATAGCCCGGCAGGAGGGCGAGTGTATTGGTGACGTTGGCGGTCACGGGGGGCACGCCGATGGCCAGCAGCGCAGGGAAGGACAGGAGGGTGCCACCTCCCGCGATGGCATTGATGAAGCCCGCCACAAGGGCAGCGATTGTCACAATTACGATATTGAGCATTGTTATTTCCTTTCGCCGCCTCGGCCTGGTTCCGTCCGGCCCGGCTGGCCGGCATTTCCCCGGCACCGCATCACTGGCCAGCCATCGCCATCCTGGTCCTGGCCAGGATGGCGATGGGAATGATCGCCATCAGGCTCCCCCAGGCGATGATGCCGGCCATGCCCAAGGATGGCTCGAGAATGGCACAGAGGTTCATTCCAAGGACAGCCGCCAGGGACTGGAAGAGCTTCCAAAGCGTGACAGTCGAAGCCTCCGAACCCAGCCCGCCCAGGCGCGCGACGGTGAAGGAAACCGGGGCCGAGGAGATGCCTGCGAAGAGGTTGCCCAGGACGAGGGAGGCCAAGGCGAGTCCCCTGGCCTGTGCCATGCCGAAACCCAGCCAGGCGGCCATCATGCCCACATAGGCGAGAAGAATGGTCCGCTTGATGCCGAGCCTTTGCTGCACCTGGTAGGACGAGATGGTCCCGACAAAGCCCGACAGCGCCGAGATGGTCATGAAGATTCCGACGAGGGTGTCCGGCGAGGAAAAGTCCTTGGACAGGCGCAGGGCAGTGAACACTCCCATTCCCGTGGTTGCCAGGGCAAAAGCCTGATCGATGCAGATGAACTTCACGAGTCCTGGCCGCCTGAGTATTCCTCCGAGACTTGCAAAGAAATCGAGACGCTTCGGGTCGGCCGGAATCGCTGGATAAAGGATGAGGCAAAGGCTGCCGAGGGCGAGGAGGCACGCGAAGAGGACCAGGGCCCAGACCATTCCGATCAGTGCGGCGAGGAAGGTGGCGGAAATGGGTGCGGCTATAGCGATCGCGGCTCCCACGCTACGGTAGATCGCATTCGCCCTCGCCTGTCGTTCAGAGCCGACGAGTTGGGTCAGGATGTTGAGCGCGACATAAATGGCACTGATTGAGGCGCCGAAGACGGGGATGGCCAGGTAGATCGCTGCCTGGCCTCCTCGTGCCATGAAACCGAGGGCGCAGCCGGCAATGAGGAAAAACGCGAAGCCAAGGGCCTTGGGCCCCCATGTGGATGCGGCAAATCCCAGGATGAGTGTTCCCACGAGGGTGCCCGTAAAACGGAGCGACCGGATATGGGCCCAATCCGCAGATCCCATATGAAGCTGCCCGGCAGTCCACAGCGGTCCAAGGACATCCCAGGCAGTATTCCCAAGGGTAAGGATCACAGAGGCAGCCGAGATGGCGATGAGTCGCTGCCGGAAATCATCGTTGCCCTTCATGCGTGAGGCCGAGTATAGAAGGAGGGCCCCAGGAAAGGGAAGGCGAAGGCCGGTTGAGGTTTTCCCCGGGAACCGCTAGCATCCCTCGACCTCAATCCCTCTTTCCAAGGAAACCCCAGTGAAGAAACTACTCCCGGCGGCGCTGATCGCCATCCTCCTTATCTCCTGCCAGCCGAAAAAGCCTGCAGCCACTACCGACGGCAGCGCAGGCAAGTCAGAGATAAGCCATGCCTTTGGCCTCCTCATCGGCACCAGCATCAAGTCAACTTCGGTGCCCATCGATATCGTCCAGTTCATCGCCGGGGTAAAAGAGTCCCTTGCCAAGGATGCGCCCAAGGCCGACCTCGAAAAGGCCAACACGATGGTCCAGACAGCCATTGGTACGGCTGCCGAGACAAAGGCCAAGGTAAACATCGAGGCTGAAGCCAAGTACCTTGCGACAAACGGCAAAAAGGCCGGAGTCACCACGACCCCGAGCGGGCTGCAGTACGAGATCCTTACGCCTGGCAGCGGAGCCAAGCCCAAGGCAACGGATACCGTGAAGGTGGATTATGTCGGCAAGCTCCTCGACGGCAGCACCTTCGACAGCTCCGTCGATCGAGGAGAACCTGCCGATATTCCCCTGGACCGGGTCATTCCTGGTTGGGCCGAAGGAATACAGCTGATGGGTGTAGGCAGCAAGTTCAAGTTCACCATTCCCTCTGCCCTGGGCTATGGCCCGCAGGGCTCGGGTGCGACAATCCCGCCGAACAGCACCCTCGTCTTCGAGGTCACGCTCATCTCGATCGACTCAGGGCCGAAAAAGTAGGCCAAAAAGGCAGGCCAAAAAAGCAGGCCAGCAGAGACAAAAAAAGCCCCGCAACGGGAGCCGGCCCATGAGCCGGAACCTTGCGGGGGGGAAATGATGCCACGGGAGGACTAATCGGCATGGCATCAATGAATCTCATTCCTGAGACTCAGCTATCAAACAACAAATATAAGCCAACGTTTCACAGATATCGTTAAGCCCTTGTAAAAAGAGCCCAAAGAAGAAATTCCCCTCCGGCCTGCCCGCCTTTCGAGAGACTATCGTCATCCTCATTTTTTCAGTATGATAGAGGCATGAGAGATCTGAGTCCGGGAGGTCATTTATGAAGGGATGCACATTGAAGGTCAGGGAAGACGCTACGGAGAAGCATTTCGAAGTAAGGGTCGATGAGACCGGCGAGCCTACACAAATCTATGCCAGCAACAACAAGGAAAGCCTCTATTTTCCGATTACGCCCAAGGAAAAGGAATTGTTCCAGTCGTGGCGCAAACTCGACCCCTGCCCCTTCCTCGCGGGTAAGGACATGCCGGAGGGCTACACCTTCGTCAGCCGCGTATAGCAGGGTCCGGAAGGCCCGTCTACCCCCTCCTGCCCAGCCTTCCGTTCCAGCTTCCTATAAACACAATTACCTCTATCACTCCAGCCACAGCCACGAGGACGGCCCCGACGACATAGCCCTTCGAAGCCAGGAAGGCGACGATGGCGGCAATTACGAGGGTTTCGGCCGCGGCTATGGCCACCTGGAGCGGCCTGGTCATTTTCGTGCTTCAGCCCGATGAGTCGGTGGCGGGGTTCAGGCAGGCGTAGCCTGCATGGCCCAGGCGACCCACCACGGAGATGACAGCCTCGCTGATGTCCTTGCCGCAATCGAAGGGAACGCCGTACCTGAACTTGATGATGCGATGCATGAGGATGTCGATCGCCACAGGCTCGACAATGATGCTGGAACCCATGGCAAAGGCCAGGACAACCCTCCGGTTCCGCTTTTCCCCGGCAGCCAGCCAGTCCCTGACCAGCCTCGGACCACGGGAAAAGAGCTGTTGCAGGGTGATACTGATGGCCAGCAGCATGAATCTCTCACCCTCGGAAGCGTGACCCAGGGCAGCCAGCTTCTGGGTCTCCGACATCGTGGTCTTCATGAGGGCAACAGTGGCTTCGTGGAAGACCCTGCTGTCCTCCTCATCCTGGAACTCGTCACCGCGTCCCTCACGGATCTGGACAGAGCGCCACTTGGCCCCCGCGAGGTTTATTACGGCATGGATTTCCGAAGGTTTCATCCCCAAGGCTTCCAGCTCTGCCACGGCGGCGAGGAGGGTCTCTTCCCGGAATCCCCGATATTTCATCCTCCCACCTTCCTTTCAGCCATGCGCAGGCTGGCCATTCCGCGAAAATACCAAATCCGGGGGGAAAAGGGAACCAGGAAACTCGGGGCGCCCTGCCTGGCACAAAAAAAGACAGCGCCCGGTTTTCCCGGGCGCTGCCTTGATTGACGCATGTGCGCTTAGGTAACTACGACTTCCACGACCTGGCCGGAGGCCACCGTGTGTCCGCCCTCGCGGATGGCGAACTTGAGCCCCTTTTCCATGGCGATCGGGTAGATCAGCTCAACGTTGATCTCGGTATTGTCACCTGGCATGACCATTTCCTTGCCCTCGGGGAGGGTGACGTTGCCGGTGATGTCGGTGGTTCGGAAGTAGAACTGGGGCCTGTAGCCAGAGAAGAAGGGGCTGTGGCGCCCGCCCTCCTGCTGGTTGAGGCAGTAGATCTGGCCCTTGAACTTGGCATGGGGCAGGATCGAGGCGGGCTTGGCCAGAACCTGACCGCGCTCGACTTCCTTCTTGTCGACACCGCGGAGGAGGGCGCCGATATTGTCACCAGCCTGGGCGTCGTCAAGGAGCTTGTTGAACATCTCGACGCCGGTAACGACAGTCTGCTTGGTCGGCTTGATGCCGACAATCTCGACCTGGTCGTTGATCTTGACATAACCGCGCTCGATACGGCCGGTGACGACCGTTCCACGACCGGAGATGGAGAACACGTCCTCGATCGGCATGAGGAAGGGCTTGTCCGTGATGCGGACGGGATCGGGGAAGAAAGAATCCATGGCATCAAGGAGTTCCTGGATACAGGCACCAGCCTCGGGGCTGTCCGGCTCGGACATGGCCTTGAAGGCAGAACCCTTGATGATGGGGGTGGTATCGCCGGGGAACTTGTAGAAATTGAGAAGATCCTTGATTTCCTCTTCTACGAGCTCGATGAGTTCAGGATCGTCGACCAGGTCGATCTTGTTGAGAAAGACCATGACATTGGGAACGCCGACCTGGCGAGCCAGGAGAACGTGCTCGCGTGTCTGGGGCATGACAGAGTCGGGGGCTGATACAACGAGAACCGCGCCGTCCATCTGGGCCGCGCCAGTGATCATGTTCTTGATATAGTCGGCGTGGCCGGGGCAGTCGATGTGCGCATAGTGGCGCTTCGCCGACTGGTACTCCAGGTGCCGGGTGTTGATGGTGATACCGCGCGCCTTCTCTTCGGGAGCGTTGTCGATATCCTCGTACTTCATCACCTTATCGCCGAATTTCTTGGCGCAGTACATGGTGATGGCGGCCGACAGGGTTGTCTTGCCGTGGTCGATGTGGCCGATCGTACCGACGTTCATGTGCGGCTTGGTACGCTCGAATTTCTCTTTCGCCATACTGATCCTCCTTGGCTTCGAACCGCCAATTGTTTTCGGGTAAGCTGCAAAGCTAGATATCTGGAAAGCTCGGGCAGTATAATCAAGCCCCCTTTCCTAGGCAAGGGGGCGGCGCAAGGACCTCGACAGGCGGCAAGCCCTGGCTTGCTACACACCGTGGCATACCGATGGCCGGATTGGCACAGGAAAGCGCAGCTTTTGCGCAACGCAGCGGCTCCTTGGCGCAAAGTGTGGCTTGGCTCAATCCCCCCTCGGGGACCCTCCCCTATTTCACCTTTTTCCGCGTTTTCCGGGCCGAGGATTTCGGTTTGGCTGCGGGAGCTGCCCGAGGCGGCGCGAAGCGCGCCACAAGCCTGCCGCCAAAGGCCATCCAGACAATCCCTCCGAGAATCATGAAGGAAGACAGGACCTGACCCATCGAGAAGTTGAGGGCTGTCGTGAACAGCCAGGTTGGCGCTCCGGGATCGCCTAAGGGGATGATCCAGCCCATGCCCTGGTCGGGTTCCCTGAAGTACTCGATGACGAAACGCGCGACCCCATAGCCTGTGAGGTAGGCGCCGATGGCAAAGCCACGGAAGGCCTGCCGCTTCCTCAGCAGGAACCACAGTACGAGCCAGAGCGCGAGACCCTCGAAGGCGGCCTCGAAAAGCTGTGAGGGATAGCGGGGGAGGTTGACCATCTCGGAGGCTGAGGCGATGGGGATACCAGCCTTGGTGGCTGCCGTGCGAACCCACTCCTCGCTGGCGGGAAAACGGCTGGCGCCGGGGAATATCATGCCAATCGGCGAGGTGCAGACCTTGCCCCAGAGCTCGCCGTTTATGAAGTTGCCCAGGCGCCCGAAGGTGTAGCCCAGGGGCGCGGAAACCGCGATGACATCCCCGATGGCCAGCCAGGGCAGCTTCTTGATCCAGGCGTAGATCGCCGTTCCTATGAATATCCCCAGCAGTCCCCCGTGATAGGACATGCCCTGGAAGCCCACGAAGCGGCCGACCTCATCGAAGGGCCAGAAGGCCAGCCAGGGATGGGAGAGGTAGTAGCCCCGGGGGTCATAAAGGAAGGTGCCGAAAATGCGCGCACCGACCAGTAGGCCGGCGATACCCCAGAAGAAAAAACTCGCCGCCTGGTCCTCGCTCCAGGGCGCCTTCCTGCGCTTCGCCTCCCTGTTGAACAGGAGCCAGGTGATGGCGAAGCCGACCACATACATGAGGCCGTACCAGCGTAAGGGCAGACCGGGTATGATCTCCGGGGATATCCACGAAGGAAACTGGATGGCGGCAAGCACAGAACTATCCTCCACTCGCAATATGATCAACAACTGGTGCTAAAGGCTACGCTCGACGATACGCCCATTGCTCTGGTCGAAGCTGAAGACCACGCCGGTCTTCCTGCTGTGGACTTCGAGATAGCGGCCGTGGCTTTCGAGGATGACGCCAGGATAGGCGACGCCCCGGACCCGGACCTCCGAAGGGCAGTGTTGCTCGTATTTCTCGCGGAAATCGAAGAGCCTCATGGAACGCTTCTCCAGGAGCTTCAGCAGCTTCACCTTGTCCTGCCGGATACGGTCCAGGCCAGCCCCCGCGCGCTCGAGCTCGGCCATGCTGCGGTCGGCCTGGATGATGGCTGCCTTGATCTTCTCGATCTCGACCTCCTCGCTCTCGATCTGGTCGGCGATGAGATAGTCCTGACCAAAGGAGACCTCGGTCTTGACGCTCTTTTCCGAGCCCAGGTCACCGACGTCGACGCCCTTCCTGGCCCGGATGAGGCCTCCGACCAGCGACGACTTTCCGCCCGAGGTGGCGACCTTGCCATTGGTCTTGACGTTGCTGAGCAGGCAATGTCCCCGGATGACGACATCCTCGACGGCCATGAGAAGGGCCTGCTCGGCGAAGGCCAGATCGATGGCGCGCATCGCCCGCAGCGTGCCCCTGCGCCCGCCCTTGATTCCTCCCGTCGCCGTCACCGTGCCCTCGCTCGACACAAGGGCGGCCTCGATGGAGCCCTCGACATGGATATCGCCGCCTGCGAAGACCCTGGCACCGTTCCGCACCGTACCACCGACGCGCACCGAGCCTGCGAAGCGGACCTCTCCATCCTCCAGCCTGACATCGCCCGCAATCTCGAGGCTGTCCCGGATGGAAAGGGCGCTGCCAGGCAGGAGCTCGCCCGCGAGGGCTGCGAGCAGGACCTTGACGCCGCCACCCTCGTCCCGTACCTCGATGGAGCGGTCATGCCCGGGGCCCTGAGCCGCGTGACTGGAATCGGAGGGGAGGAGGGGCTTGCCCAGAACGTCGCAGCCCTGGGATCCGCCCGCTCCGGAAGTCTTGATGCGGGCAAGTTCCTGGCCCTTGGCTACCCGGAGTCCCTTGGGGATCTTCCCATCTGCCTCGATGCCCGGAAGTATCCACTCTACCTGGAGGCCTCCGGCGGGCACCGCTGGCCTGCCGCGCGCGACCGGGCGCCCGGAGGCGGGACGCCCCGCCCGTGCATCCGCGACAGCCTCTGCGATGCGCCGTGAATCGATGCCAAAGCTTACGCCCCGGGCTGTCAGGGCCTTGACCACTGACTCCACGTCAAGGGGCGAACCAAAACCCTCCTCGCTCTGGAGGTCCAATACGCATTCCATGCCATCCCGCGAGATCCTGATATCGATATGGGCATCGAGGAAGGGCAGCACCCTGAAATTCCAGACGCCTTCGAGCTGGGCTGCAACGAGGAGCCCCGACCTCGCGGCGACCACTGCGCCCTTGGCGAAGGTGGCTCCGTCGAAGCAGCGGATGGCCGGATCATTCCCGGCCAATCCAGGAATCTCCTTCCCGTAGATGTCGATGCCAGGCTGTCCCGGCGAATGGGCTGAGACCTCGCCGAGCTTCTGTCCGGAGGTGGCGAAGGCGAGGATGGTCGCGGAAGAGAGCGGAAACTCCTCTGGCTGGTCGAGGTGGAGATCGACTTGGGCATGGTCGGCTATCCGGGCAAGGAGGACATCAGCGCTCTCCTTGGGAAGGGGCGAAATCGACATGCCGAGGCTTCGGTCCTTGCCTCGGGTCGGTGCTTTGCCCTTGAGGAGGACGTGGGTGAGCTCGTCGGCAGCCGTATCATTTCGAAAGGCAAGGACAGCCTTCTTTATCTCTTCAGTCTGGAAGCCCTTGAGTCCCGATGCCTTAAGGGCAGCGGTGACAGCGGAAAGGTCGAGAGGGCGACCATTCCCACGCCCCTTGCTGATGTAAAGCCTCGCGAGGCTCCCGTCTGAAACGAGATCGACCCTGACCTCGGCGTCCCGGCCCGAGGTCAGGGGAAAGGCAAAAAGAGGCTGCCCATCCGCCGCTGCCTTCCCGATTGCGAGATCGATGTCCTCTGGCGGGAGGAGCTGACTCGGATTGCCGCCGGCCTTCAGCGCCTGCGCGAGAATCTCGTCAGAGCTGGGAGGGGATAGCTCAAGGTGGCCCGGCCTGTAGTCGAGGAGGATGGACATGCCATCCACCGATTTGGAGACGGAAAATTGATGGGGAGAGAGGACCATCAATTCCACCCAGAGCCTGCCGGCGCGGACTATCCCGTCTTCTTCCGTGCACAGGTCGCTCTTGACCCGTGATATCCCGCTTCCAATGAGGAAGCTTTCCGCCTCGCCTGAGAAGGGTACGGGCTTTCCGAAAACACTCTTGCCCACCTTCCCCGGCCTGGATGGAAAGATCTTCCCGACCACGATGCCTTTTTTGGCATAGCCCGTCGCCACGGTCGCAGGATCCGGATAGACCCGTTCGCGCGATTCGATGCGCTCGCTCACGATGACCGTCTCGACCTTGGGCGGAAGGAAGGGCAGGGCGCCGGGCTTGGTGACCTTCTTCTCTGTCTTGATTGTCTTCCCCACGGTGCGCCAAAGGACCGGTGCCTCCGCACGCTCCAAAGCCTGCGTCGCGATCTTCTTGTATTCCTCGGGGATCGGCAGCTCCGCCCACTCGACTGTTTCCGAGACTGGTTCTTCGGGCGCGGTTCCCTCAGCAATGACTTCCTTGACCGGAGCCCTCGAACGGGAGAACTTCGAAACCAGATCCTCGGCCTTCTTGGGGTTAAGGGTCGACAGGTGGGCCGCAATGACAAGCTTGAGCAGGCGATCGGCTGTCCACTCCTCACCGTCCTTTGCCGGAGTAAAGTCGAGCCGTGCCTCGAGTTCGCGATCACCTATCACGAGTTCGAGGCTGCCACGCGCCGCAGCCTGTGCCATCCTGCCTGCCTAGCCCGAAAAACCTTGGCCGATGGCGCGGGCAAGCTTGAATTTATAAAACTGGTTTTCCTTCCGTAGCTTGTCGATCTCGAACTGCTGGCTCTTCACCATTTCCACGAGGTCGCCCATCGTGAGCGCCCCGGAGTTCAGCAGGTCCTCCACGTAGGCTACCCGCGCTCCGAAATCGCCTTCCGCCTCGAGTTCCGCCGTCTGGAAACTCCCCTCGAGCTCGGCTATCGACAGAGGTGCGTCCATCTCCTCCTCGGTCGAGATGAGCTTGTCGGCAGTGCGGTAGATGGCCTGCGAGAGGATTGACTGGGGCTTGTAGCGGATGATCGGGATGCGGCTGCCAAGGGCTACATCCTGGAGTTCGTCGCGGTAGAGGACGCCGAGGTGCTCGAGGTTGAGGCGGAGGTACTCGGCGCAGGAGCGCCGGATCTTCTGGGCCTTCTCGGCGTCTTTGGGTTCGTCGAGCATGTTGAGGAGGAGGCGCGGCCTGAAGCGGGCCAGGCGGTCAACTGCGATGCGGTGGTGATCGGGGTCGATCTGGGCGACTTTTTCCAGGATGGCCGGAACGTAGGCCCTCTGGAGGGAGGATCCATCGCGCCTGAGCGATTCCAGATACTCCCAGGCCTTGCTGCGTGTTCCAAAGGCCCCGTAGAGGAGGCGGAACACAGCGTTCTTGAGGAACATATAGGCGTTGAGGGTCGCGGTGAGGGCTGGAGTCGTTACCACGATGCCCTGCGAACTCATGAGGAAAAAGTCCAGTATGCTCGTTCCTGTGCCCGCACCGAGGTCGAGGATGAGGTAATCCGCATCCACCGACAGGAGGCGCTTGACGAGCATGTTCTTTTGCCCGGCCCTGATGTTGGCCAGGCCAGGAATCTCGGCGTCGCCCGGTACAAAGCGGAGGTTGGGATAGTCCGTCTCGATGATGATGTTCTCGAAGGAACCGGAACTGCCTGAAAGAAAGGTACCCACCCCCCTTTTCGGGGCCGGTATGCCGAGGATCACATGGAGGTTGGACGCTCCGAGGTCAAGGTCCGCCAGGACAACCCTCTTCCCTGCCTGGCCGAGCGCAATGGAAAGGTTGGCCGCCACGAGGGACTTGCCGACACCTCCCTTGCCGCTGGCGATGGGGACAATCCGCATGTCAGGGAATTCCTTCGACCGCTTCGATATCTGCCGCACTCTGTGCTGCTGGCTCCTGGCCACGAGTCACAGCTTGCGCATCCGCGGACTTCGGCCGACGGTACAGGGCCAGGATCAGGAGCCCCAGCGCGTCGATGGCGCCAACCACGAGGGCAGCCAGGAAGGCAAGGCCTGAAAGCGGGAGGAGTCCTTCGACACCGTGGATGCTCCCCAGCAGCATGAAAAGCGGGATCAGCGAAAGAAGGGACACAGCCTTCACCAGGAGGGCGAGCGGACGGTAGGCCGCGAAGCGGACCGCGTCAAACCAGAGGAAAAAAAAGAGCGCAATGAAAACAAGCTGCGCGACAGCACAATAGCGGAGGGCCGCCGACGCGACGGCGGAACCCTCGCCAAGTCCGACCGACTCGACGAAAAACATAAGGGCAAGGAAGCGCAGGACCTCAAAAAAGGCGGCTGCAAGAAACAGGGGTCCACGCTGCATGATTGAAAAAGAGTGTAGACAGGGCCATGCCGGCAGTCAAGGCGGGCGGGAGTTGCTGCCGCCGGAGCGACCCTGCCAGCGTCTAGGCCTGCTTGTGACCCGATTCCTGCTGATGCTCAGAGGCCTCTTCCATCAAATGGAGATAGTGCGTGCGCGTCGCCACAAGCTCCCGTAATTCGGCGGCCATGCGCGGGTCGGCCCGGTCGGCGATGGGATAGATGCAGGCTTCAGTCTCGTCGGTATAGCGGCGCACGAACTCGATGTCCGTCACATAGCCGAGGCTGATCATGTTGGATATGCGATCCGCGCACTTGAGCACACGGGCGCGGGTCGAACCGTAGGTGAGGATGCGCCCGAGGAAATCCGCCTTGCCCTCGATGGGCCGCCTCGTCACCTCAAGGACAAGTCGGTAGACCTCCGAGGCCTCATCATCTATGGACAGAAGCGTGTCCGAATCGAAGTCGGGCACGTCCTCGACAAGGTCATGGATGACCGAGGCCTTGAGCAGGATGGAATCGATGTAGCCGTAGTCCATCAGTATCGCCATGGTGTCGATCTGGTGCCGGAACATGTTGCCACCCGAGCGTCGGCGCTTGCCGATCAGGACAGTGGAGAGCTGGACATAGGGTGCGAGGTGCATCTCCTTGAGGCGGATCATTGAACCCTTGTCCATCGCCGACTCAGGTCCGCCCTGGAACATGAAACTCGGGGATGTGGGAGGGTGCATGCCGCTCCCTGCCGCATCGGGGGAATGGACCAGGTCGCCAGCCGAGGCGACGAAACCCGGTCCCCTCCTGTCGTTCACTCGAGATCCTCCATGTACTGCTTGAGTCGCATGACGCGGCGCTCGGCCTCTGCCAGCTTCTCACGCTCCTTGGCAACCACTTCGGCAGGAGCCGCTGTCACGAAGCCCTCGTTGGCGAGCTTGGCCTTCGTCCTTTCGACGTACAGGGCTTCCTTCTCGGCGTCCTTGGCCAGGCGGGCCAAAAGCTTTGCAGTGTCCACTGCCTCCCGCACAAAGGCCCAGGCCTCAAAGCCGCGGCCGGCAAGTCCCACCGCGCCCCTGGGCTTGGCTTCCACGAATTTGGGCGCAGCATCGGCCGCGGCCGACGGACCGTTCACGAAGAGGGCCACAAGCGCAGCATTGTCACGGAGGAAACCAGAGCCCTCGAAGCTGGCGTCTGTCTTCACTGCGAGCCGGAGGGTGGTCTCCGGGGGAATCTGGAACTCCGCGCGCAGCGTGCGGGCCAGCCGCACAAGCTCCTGAAGCGAGCCAAAACCCTCGCCAACCCTGATGGCGTGAGTTCCCTCGGTGCCGCCACCTACCGTGGCGCCGCCACCTACCGTGGCGCCGCCACCTACCGTGGCG
>JBAXTA010000111.1:0-12680 GCA_037130415.1 Spirochaetota bacterium | reverse complement strand
CCACTCCGGCGGTCTTCAGGACCGAAAGGTCGTACTTGATGTTCTGGCCTATGACGAGGGTGTCGGGCTTCGAAAAGAGCCGGGCAAGTTCACCCAGGGCAAGGGCAAGCGGGATTCCGCTGCCTTCAGGGCAGCGTATCGGGACGTAGGTCGCCGTACGTGCGTCGAGAGAAAGCGAAAAACCTACCAGTTGGGCCCTTTGCTCGTCGAGGGAGTCGGTTTCGCAGTCGAAGGCGAAGGTTCCCCTGGCCAGACAGGTATCGACGAGGGTGGACAGCGCCGGTATGTCGTTGACAATCGTGTAGATGCCCGCCCCGAGGAGGGCCGCCGGGGCCAGGAGGGGCGCGGGGCTGCGGGAGGGGGCGGCCAGAGTCCCTGTCTGCCCGGTCGCAGCCTGAACGGCCGGCGGCCCGGCGCCAGCCGCCGTGGCTGCGGCCGTACCACGGGGAGCCTGGGGGACAGCGGCGGATGGAGGGGGTGGAGTCACGGTCGCGCTGTCGGCCTGCGTGAAGAGCTCCATGCCCTCCATCGGGGGCGCAGCGCCTGCGGTTGCGGGCGACTGCCCGGTGGCGACCAGACTCCTCATACCCTCTCGAATGAAGAGGGAATTGGCTGCCGTGCGGTCGAGGCCGCTGATCTCGAGTTCGGCCAGGGAGGACAGGGACAGGGGGACATCGTAGACGAGGGTGACGAGTTTCCGGGACAGGATTGCCGACTCGCGGCCCTCTTCGAGTTTCTTGCGCAGCGAGGCAGGTTCAACTTCGGAAATATGCTCATAGATAGTGTCAATTGTTGAGAATTGTGAAAGTAGTTTCACGGCGGTCTTGTCGCCGATGCCCCTGACGCCCGGGATGTTGTCGGAGGAGTCTCCGGTGAGGGTGAGGTAGTCGAGGATGCGCTGGGGTTCGACGCCCCATTCGGCGCGCACCTCTTCGGGACCGTAGCTTGCGTAGGCGAAGTTGTTGCCTGGGCGGAGGGCGCGCACGCTCCCGCCCACCAGTTGCAAAAGGTCCTTGTCGCCTGAGACCACCCAGCATTCGCGCCCCTCCGCACGGGCGCGGGCGGCCAGGGTTGCGATGACGTCGTCGGCCTCGAAGCCCTCGGCGACAAGGGTGGGGATGCCCAGGGCCTTGAGGATTTCCTCGACGATGGGAACGGCGGCGTGGAGCTCTTCTGGCGTCTTCTGACGGGTGGCCTTGTACTCGGCATAGAGTTCGTGGCGGAAGGTCGGACCCCTGGGGTCGAAGACCGCGGCGATGGCGCCGGGATTGTGCTCGGCGAAGAGCTGGAAGATGAACTTGAAAAATCCGAAGACAGCCGATATGTTCCGCCCGTCGGGAGAGCGGAGGGGGCGGTTCATGAAGGCGAAGTGGGCGCGGTAGATGAAGGCGTAGGAGTCGATCAGGTAGAGGGGCGTCTGCATGCCGGAAGGATAGTCTGTAGCGTGCTCTGGGGCAAGGTGAGGCAGGGCCGGGCGGGTGAGGCAGGGTTCAGGCAGGCATCAGCCCAGCACCAGCCTCGCTGACTCGAACTGTCCCTCCCAGATCACAAGCCGCGCTTCCTGGCCCACTTCGATGCTGCCGCGCTTTTCCGCTCCACCGAGGGCTGTCCAGGGGTTCAGGCTCAGGGCGGCCACGGCTGGCGGAACAGCGGCGCCCGTTACGGCGAGCCAGTTCCGGAGCACCTCGGGCGCGAGGCGGTTGGAGCCCATGAGGACGCCTGAGTCCGCATAACGCACCCCGTCCACGCCCGACCTCACGATACTGTCATAGTAGGGATAATCTCCGTGGGGGAGGCCTGCGGCTACGACGGCGTCGGAGATCAGGATGAGGCGCCCGGGGTCGAGGGCGGAGGCCGCCGCCCGGAGGGCTGAGGCACCGACATGGACGCCGTCTGCGTTCAGCTCGACAAAGGGCCGCCGGTCGATGAAGGGCAGCATGGCCAGGCCCGCGTCACGGTGGGAAAAGCCCGACATCGCGTTGAAGAGGTGAGTGATGCCGAAGGGACCCTGGGGCAGTTCGACGTCCTCGAGGAGGGCATTGGAGTGGCCGAGGCAGGGAAGGACGCCGGCCCTCTCGAGGATGCGGTAGAGGCCCGCGGCTCCTGGGAGTTCAGGCGCGATTGTCATGAGTTTGAGTGTGCCCCTGCAGCGCTCGAGGATGGCCAGGAGGAGGGCCTCGTCGGGCGCATGGACACACTCCGTAAAGATGCCTCCCCGCTTGCCCATGTCGATGAAGGGCCCCTCGAGGTGGATGCCCGGCACCGTGGCCTCGTCAAGGCCCGAGGCTTCGAGGGCGTTCACGAGGGCGCTCACTTTGCGCGGCTTCCACAGGAGGGTCGGGACGAAGCTCGTGACGCCGCGCTCGTGCAGGAAGTCCCGCAGGGCGAGGAGCTTCGTGGCTGCAAGCTCGGGGTCGTCGCCGAGGGCGTCGAAGCCGACACCGCCAGCACCATGGATGTGATGCTCGACGAGGCCGGGCGTGACCCAGGCCCCCCGCACCTCGATGGACTCGTCGGAGGGGGGGAGAGCTGCCCCGGCCTCGAAGATGGCCTCGATGCGGCCGCCCTTGAGGAGGAGCGAGCTGCCCTCGACGACCCGGCCGGAAAGGACGAGCCTGGCACCGGAGATAAGTGTAGTTGTCATGATATCACCTGCCTCGTGACCGGGCCGCCGTGGCCGACGCCGAGCTCCGAAAGGAGGGAGTAGGGTATGTTGGACCAGAGGCTGCCGAAGCGTACGTCCAGCACGTCGATGGCGCCGGTGACCGCGTCCCCCTCGCGGTAGGCGGGGGAGTGGGGAAGCTCGACGATGCTGGCTGGATCGAGGGCGGGGCCTGAGTCCTCGAAGCTCATGGCCAGCGAGGCCAGGCTCGGGTCGACCCCGTAGGCCACCCCGTACATCGCAGAGACGGCCCCGTCGGCCGTCCCGAAATCGGTCTGGTACACCAGTGCGTGGGACATATCGACCTACCTCATAATATATGGCTCAAGAAGGCCTTGGTGCGTTCCTCGCGGGGCGAGTCGAAGAGTCCGTCGGGGCTCCCGGTCTCGACTATCCTTCCCGCGTCCATGAAGACGACACGGTCGGCGGCGGCGCGGGCAAAGCCCATCTCGTGGGACACGACGAGCATGGTCATGCCTTCGCGGGCGAGTCCGGTGATCACCTCGAGGACCTCGCGCACCATCTCCGGATCGAGGGCCGAGGTGGGCTCGTCGACGAGGAGGAGCTCTGGTTCCATGGCCAGGGCCCGCGCGATGGCGGCACGCTGCTGCTGCCCGCCAGAGAGCTGGCGCGGGTAGCGGTCGAGCTTGTCGGCCAGGCCGACGCGCGCGAGGAGGGCCATGGCCTTTTCCCGGACTTCGGCCTTCTCGCGCTTGCGGACAAGGCGCGGCGCGAGGCAGACATTGTCGAGGATTGTCAGGTGCGAGAAAAGGTTGAAGTGCTGGAAGACCATACCCGCGTCCTCGCGGATGCGTCTGAGGTCGGCAGGCTTGTCGTTGAGGACCTGGCCTCCGATGGTGACGGTCCCCGCGTCGAGGACCTCGAGGCGGTTGACTGACCTAAGGAGGGTGGACTTCCCCGAGCCTGAGGGGCCGATGAGGAGGACTACCTCGCCCTTGCCTACTTCGAGGTCCACGCCGTCGAGCGCCAGGGCGGTTTCCCTGCCGCGCTGGTCGCGGAAGGATTTTCTGGCGCCCTGGATCGTGACGAAGCTCATCGGGACTGGCCCTCCTTCAGCCTGCCCTCGAGGCGGCGCACGAGCATGGACAGCGAGACCGTGAGGCAGAGGTAGAAGAAGGCCACGACGTTGTAGGTCTCGAAGAACCTGAAGGTCGAGGCCGAGTAAACCTTACCCAATTGGGTGATGTCCTGGACGCCGAGGGCGGAGACCAGGGAGGAATCCTTGATGACCGCCACGAATTCGTTGCCGAGGGCAGGCAGCACGTTGCGGATGGCCTGGGGAAGGACGATGCGCCTCGTGACCTGGCCACGCGACAGGCCCAGGGCGAGGGCGGCCTCGATCTGTCCCCTGTCGACGCTTTCGATGCCTGCCCGGAAGATCTCGGCGATGAAGGCTGCATAGCCGAGGGTGAGGGCGAGGATGGCCCGCGTGGCGAAGTCGAAGTCGCGCGCCAGGAGGGGATCCATCCAGTGCATCGCGATGAGGGGAGACAGGAGCCAATTGAGTACACCGGCCAGGGCTGGTGCGCCGACAAAGGCTATATAATAGAGGATTACGAGCATCGGAAGGCCGCGGACAAGTTCTATATAGAAGGTGGCAGCCTCGCGGGCGACGCGTATCTGCGAACTCTTGAGCAGTCCCAGTCCCAGACCCAGGAGGATGGCGGCGACAAAGGCTACCATGGCCACACCGAGGGTGACGGGAATGCCGCTGGCTATGGCTCCAAAAATGACGCTGTAGTCCCCGTTGGTGACTGCTGCTCCAAGGCCGATGACTCCCAGGGCCAGGATGGCCACCAGCCACCAGGGAGTCATTCCAAGCCGGGTACGGAGCGATTTGAAAAGCGGCACCGCTGGGGTGCCGCCACGTGGGGATCGAGTCACCGGATCAGGGCTTGTAATCCCAGAACCATTTGGTATCGAGTTTGGTGATGGTCCCGTCAGCCTTCATTGCTGAAATTGCTGCATTGAAGGGCTTCACGAGGTCGGAACCCTGCTTGAATATGAACCCGAACTCCTCGGTGCCAAGGGCGCTGCCGACGTTCTGGAGCTTGCCGGGGTTGGCTCCGATATAGCCCTTGCTTGAAGAAGCGTCCATGAGGACCATGTCGATGTCACCGGCGAGGAGGGCCTGCACCGTGGCGCCGAAGGTCTCGAAAAGCTTGATACGCTGGTTCTTTTCATCGCCGTCAAGGACATTATAGACCGCGACATAGAAATTGGTTGTTCCTGCCTGGGCTCCGATGAGGAGCTTCGGGTTGGCGGCAAAAGCCTTCTCGTCGGTAAAGCGCTTTTCGCCCTTGCGCACGAGCATGAACTGCTGCGAGACCATGTAGGCGTCGGAAAAGTCGACCTGGCCCTTGCGCTCGTCGTTGATGGTGATGCCGTCCATGCCGACGTCAAACTGGCCATCGCGCACCGCCTGGATCATCGTGTCCCAGCTCGATACCTTCCACTCGATCCTGGCGTTCAGCCGCTTGCCGATCTCGTTGACCGCGTCGTATTCCCAGCCCATGGCCTTGCCGGTCTTGGCATCGACAAAGTTGAGGGGCGTGTAGGCGTTCTCGGTGACGGCGACGATCTTCCTGCCCTTGAGGTCAGGCAATTTCTGTGCGCTCGTTCCGACTACTGCGACGAGGGCGAGGATCAGAAGGATGGACAGCTGCTTCTTCATGGGGCGCTCCTTGGGCTTGGATTCAGGGCCTGAGTCTATGCGGAGGCCATGGCATCCGGCAAGGGGCGTGGGGAATCATGGGCTTTCCCCGGGACACGACATAGTTGCGACCTTTGTCCAGATGATGGGGATCCTTTCCCGCGAGTTCATCCCCTGGGTTTCCCGCGCGCCTGAGTGGACAGCCGTTCGGGGTTTTCGTACATTCAGTGCCATTCGCTTGTATCCTGAATGGAGGTATTCATGCAGAAGAGATTTGCTGTTTCCATCCTGCTCCTGGCCCTGTGTTCCTTCCTCGCCTTTGGAGAGTCCTATGCCATCAAGGGCATGCTCAATCCACCGAATTCACTCATCGCCAACGCTGGCCTGGGGCTGGGCTATTCGACGGGAATTGGCGTGGGAGGGGGGATCGAGTATGTCATCGGAGCATTCAAGATCGACGAGAAACTTCCCTTTACGTACGGTGCGGCCGGCAGGGCTGGACTGGCCCTGGGAGTTGGAAGGGTCGACATATCTGCAGGAGTGCTGGGTACTGTCCACTTCGCCTGGAGCTCGCTGGACCTCCCAGAAAAGATCCGCTGGTTGTCCAACCTTGACAGTTATATAGGTATCGGGATCGCCATCCTTCCTTCGCCAAATCTCAGTTCCATAGGCGGCTCAAGCTATTTTCTTTCAAAAAACCTGGCTATCAACCTTGAGGGAGGGCTCAGCGCTTCGTATATAGGTCTGCTTTTCAAGCTGTAGGCTCCCAGGGCAAGCCCGGCCTGGTCGGCCGCGGTTTGCCGCAGTCAGCCCGTGCTGGCAGGAGCGGCTCGTTTCCTTTTGATGACCTTGACATTTCTTGTATTTGAAATTATACCAGACTTGTACTTTGTACAATCCCATCCATACCTAGAGGAGCTTTCATGAAGACTTTCATCTGCTCAGTCTGCGGCTATGTGTTTATCGGCGAAGAGGCGCCTGCGGCCTGCCCCCAGTGCAAGGCCCCCAAGGACAAGTTTACCGAAAAGAAGGGAGCCAACACCGCTGCCTGGGCTGACGAGCACCGGATTGGCGTGGCCAAGGGTCTCGACGCTGAGGTGGTCGAGGGCCTCAAGATGAACTTTGCGGGCGAGTGCACCGAAGTCGGAATGTACCTCGCCATGAGCCGGCAGGCTGACCGTGAGGGCTATCCCGAGGTGGCTGAGGCCTATAAGCGCATCGCCTTCGAAGAAGCCGACCATGCTTCACGCTTTGCCGAACTCCTGGGCGAGGTTGTCCACGCTGACACCAAGACCAACCTGATGCTCCGTGCCGATGCCGAGTTCGGCGCCTGCGAGGGCAAGCTCAAGATCGCCAAGCGTGCCAAGGAACTTGGCTACGACGCGATCCACGACACTGTCCACGAGATGTGCAAGGACGAGGCCCGCCACGGTGCGGCCTTCCGCGGACTTCTCAACCGCTATTTCAAGTAGGATACCAAGGTGGGGAGGCAGGCAAACTGTCTCCCCACGGCAGAGCCAATCGGGGGCCTCCTGAATACAGCAGCCTTTCTCCGTGAAAAGGGGATCCAGCCCTCGCCCCAGCGCCTCCGCATCTACGAGGCCCTTGCTTCGACCCGCGAGCATCCCTCGGCAGATGCCATCCACAGACAGCTTTCACCCGAGATGCCGACTCTGTCCCGCACTACCGTCTATTCGACGCTGGAACTCTTTGTTGGAGCAGGCATCGCCCAGGAACTCGCCATCACCGGGAGCGAGCTGCGTTTCGATGCGGAGGTCTCCTCCCACGCCCACTTTGCCTGCAGGAGCTGCGGACGAGTCGTCGACCTCGGCCTGCTCGAAGCAGCGCCGCTGCCGGAACTGCCCCGGGGCTACCTTGCCGAATCATCGCAATACTTCATGACGGGCACCTGTCCGACCTGCACGGTCTCGAAAGACCCCTAGCATCGGTGCCGGAGACCTGCCGGCGAAGCCCCCCCCAACACCCGAGGCCAGGCGGAATCATGGCTTCTGCTTGCCGCGTTTCCCGAGGGCTCCGAGGGCTGCCCCTCCGATGATCAGCACAAGGGCTGCCAAGGCGGTGGGCCCGACCTTTTTTCCACCGAACAGCACGAGGTTGATGGTCGAAAGGAGGGGAGTGAGATAGGCCAGGGAGCCAATGATGCGTGGGTCGCCACGCTTCAGCGCTGCGTCCCAGGCGAAGAAGGCTGCGCCCATGGGGCCGATGCCGAGGGCGGCAAGGGCCAGCCATTCGCTCGGGCTCGGATGGGGCATGACAAAAGAGGCCCCGCCGGCGATGCGGAACAATGCAAGCGAGAGGAGTCCTGAGGCGAGGCAGAATCCGCCGACTGCGCTCGTGGGAAAGGGCGGCAGGCGCTTGGTCATGAGCGAGTAGAGGGCCCACACGAGGGCTGCGGACAGCGCCAGAAGATAGCCTGCGAGCTGGTTGGGAAGCTGTCCGCCTGAAACCGCCCCGACCTGTCCTGTACCCGTGGCTATCAGCACTGCTCCCGAAAGTCCCGCGATAGCACCTGCGATATGGCGTGGGGTCAGCCTCAGTCCCTTCAGGATGAGGGGTGACAGCAGCACGATCAGGAGGGGCCAGAGGTAGTTGAGGAGATTCACCTCCACTGCCGCTGCGAGGGAGAAGGCCGCGAAGAGGAGGGCATGGTAGCCGAAGATGCCTCCGACTCCGACAGCGAAGGTAAAGGGAGGGAGGCGCCAATTGCGGACTCCCGGTAAACCTACAAGGCCACCGATGCAAAGTGCCACGCCGGTTGAGAACAGGGGCGGCAGTCCAGCAACGAAGGTAGTAAGGAGCGCAAGGCTGCTCCAGATGCCGATAGCCACGAGGGCGAGGAGGAGGGGAGGCATTGCGCGATTCTGTCGGCTATGGGTTTTTTCCGCAAGGCACTGCGGCGGGGCCGGGCGGCCCTGTTGCGTCAGGGGCCTTCAACGCGGACAATGATAGCGTGGCAGGCGTGAAACATGAGGTGCTCGGACTCGACTTTGCTGGCTTCGAAGCCCTCGTGGTGACCCTTCCTTCGGGGCGGGGGGTCGCTGGAAAAGTCTATGCGCGGGCCTTCGAGTGCGGCCGACTCGACTTTGAGGGGCTCGGTCTTGCCGCGAGGTCCGTCGCCGCCTATGAAAATGCCTTCGGGGTGAGCCTTCTTGAAGTGCGGCGTACGGTCGAGGAGGAGGGGGAGTTCGGCGCGACTGTCAAGGCGGTCATGGCTTGCCGCGATGGCGCCGAGGTCGAGTGCGTCCTCATACCCATGCCGCCGCGCGCTGATGGCCACAAGCGCGCGACAATCTGCCTGTCCTCGCAGGTAGGCTGCCGAATGGCCTGCTCCTTCTGCGAGACCGGCCATGGCGGACTGCTGCGCGACCTCGAAGCTGCCGAGATCGTGGCGCAGCTGGTTACCGCGCGCGTCCGCCTCGGCTGGGAAAGCGGCAACGTAGTGTTCATGGGTATGGGGGAGCCCCTCGACAACCTCGAGAACCTCCTGGCTGCGCTGAAGGTGCTCACCGAGCGGCGCGGCCTCGGAATCTCCTGGGAGCGGATCACCGTCTGCACCTCGGGGATCGTGCCGGGCATCGAGGCGCTGCGGGAACGCGGCCACAGGCGCCTCAACCTGTCCCTCAGCCTGAACGCGGCTGATGACGAGACGCGATCGCGTCTCATGCCGGTCAACAGGCGCTGGAGTCTTGCCTCCCTTGCCATCGCCCTTGCCGCCTACCCCGGGAGACGCAACTTCGTGCTCGCACTCAATTGGTGCCTTCTTCCGGGGATCAACGACGGGCCCGCCGACGCCAGGGCTGCTGCGGCCTTTGTCTCCTCCCTCCGGCGCGGGGAAGGACGCCCACGCGCCCTGTTCAACCTGATCCCCTACAATCCCGGTTCGCGGCCCCTGGCGCGCGCTCCATCAGATGCAGAGGTGGCAGCCTTCGCGGCCCTCCTCGAAGCCGAGGGCTGCCAGGTCAGGACCCGCAGCCGCAAGGGTTCCCTCATCATGGCTGCCTGCGGCCAGCTAGGTGCCGCCCGCTTCCTGCCGAGTGCCCTCAGTGACCGTTCCGGCACCGGCCCATCCCCACCAGCCGCGGAAATGAAAGGACCAGCGTCATGACGATCGGACAGTTCCTTGCCCTCAGATGGGAGGACCAAGGCCTCCCCCTCATCGAGCCGCCCTGGCCCTCACCGGTCCTGGCGGACCCCACTTTTCTCTTCCCCCACGAGACGCCTGGTCACAATTGGCTGCTTTTTGCGCACGACGCCTTCGGGCTCAGGCGTTACGAGTCGGACGACGGCCTGTCCTGGGAGAGCCGGGGCCGGGTCCTCGCCTGGGGCATGCGGCCCTTCCTGCGCAGGGTCGGAGAGGCTTACATCCTGGCCTACGAACGCTATCAGCCCTTCGCCCTGCCGATGCAGATGCTCCCCCGGCGGCCGCGCTGGAAGTCCTGCATCGAACTCAGGACAAGTACGGACTGTGTCGGTTGGTCGGCGCCCCAGACCATCCTGGACTCAGGTTTCCTCTGGTCGGACGCCGGCGAGCTCGGCCAGTCGGTTTCCAACCCCTGCCTTGTGCCTGTCGGTCTGTCTGGAGGTGTCGGCCTGCCCGGAGCTGCCGCCTCCCAGGGTTGGAGGCTCTGGTTCTCTGCCTCGCTGGTGACCATCCCCGACTGCGGCTTCGACGAGCCGAAGTACATCGGCGCCTCCGATGCCTCCTCGATCACTGGCCCCTTCGCCGCGCCACCGGCCCCCCTTCTCGACCCTGCCCACGACGCAGCGCCGGGTGCCCTCGGCGCGGGCTCCATCAAGGTCCTGGAGCTGGATGACGGATGGATCGGCCTCCAGAACAAGCTCACTCAGGGAGCCGACGGCAGTTCACGCTCCGCCCTCTTCATCCTGCGATCCTCCGACGGGCTCCACTTCGAGCTTGCCCGCGCCGAACCCCTGTTGGCCCCCCGGCCGGGCTGGCGGAGCTCCCACGTCTATGCCTGCGACTTCCGGATCAATCCCCAGGATGGCGCTGTCTACCTCTATTTCAATGCGCGTGACGGGGCCTACAAGAGCGAGGGGAGGGAGCGGATTGGCCGGATTGTCGGGCTGCCGCCAGGCTAGACCAAGGCTGCCGCCAGGCTAGACCCAGGCTGCCGCCAGGCTAGACCCAGGCTGCCGCCAGGCTAGACCCAGGCTGCCATTGGGGAGCGGCGCGAATTAGTTAAAGGTTTTAACGAAATCGTGTTGACAGCCTCCTCTGGCCATGTTGTAGTGGTTTTCTGAGAAGCACACCCCTCAAGGAGGCCTTCATGAAAAAGCTCATCCTCGCTGTCTTTGTCCTTGCGTCCATGGCTGTCGCGGTCAGTTCGCAATCCATCAAGGTCCTGCTCTGGGACGACCCCCTGGCCAAGATCATCCAGGCGAACATCCCTGACTTCGAAAAAGCCACCGGCTACAAGGTCGAGGTCGAGATGGTCGCTCCGCCCCAGGTCCTCACCAAGACCTCGGTCGGCGTCACCAGCACTTCGAGCGATTACGATGTCGTGCCGCTTGACGAGGGCAACATCCCCGTCTTCGCCAGCCTCATGTCAACCTGGGACAGCCTTCCCGATGGCAAGGTCTTCAAGAAGACCCCCAAGGACAGCGTGACCCCGGCCATGCTCGATGTCGGTACCTGGGATGGCAAGCTCATCGCCTTCCCGATCAACGGCAACATTTACGTGTGGTTCACCAAGAAGGACCTGATCGACAATCCGCAGTACAAGAAGGACTTCAAGGCCAAGTATGGCTATGAACTCGTTGTGCCGGTAACCTTCAAGCAGCTTGATGACGAGGTCAGCTTTTTCAACGGGCTCGGAGTCGGCGGCTTTGGCCCCTTCAACGGCGGCGCGGCCGGTGTCCATGCCGAAGCCATCTACATGTGGGAGTCCTTCGGCACCAGCTTCATCAACTGGGTCAACGGCAAGCCCAAGGTTGTCCTCGACGAGGCCAAGGCTGTCACCGGCATGGAGTTCTACAAGAAGCTCATGACTATGTCACCAAAGGGCTCCGAGACCTGGGCACACAACGAGCGCATCGCCTCCTTCACCACTGATCCCAAGGGTTCCTGGACCCAGTTCCACTGGCCTTCCTACATTGCCAGCTATGAGAACCCGGACACCTCCCTCGTCGCCGGCCAGATCTACTACTCTGCACCTCCCGGAGGACCGGCCAAGCGCGTGGCTGTCCGCGGAGCCTGGGCTGTCGGCATTCCCCTCGCTGCCAAGAACAAGGCTGGCGGCGCCGAGTTCGCCTACTGGTGGACCTCCAAGGCCATCGCCCAGAAGGTTGTCGAGGGCAACGCCATCCCGGCCCGTGCCGATGTCCTCACCGATCCCCAGTATGCCAAGAAGATGCCCTGGCTTGCCGCCATCGCGGATTCCATGAAGTACGCCGTAGCCCGCCCGAGATTCAAGGAAGTGGCCCAGGTCCAGGACATCGTGAAGAAGTACTGGATCCAGGGTATCACCGGCCAGCTGCCTACTGCTGATGCCGTAAAGGCCATCGTGAAAGAGACCAACGATGTCCTCTCCAAAGCCGGCTACTAGCGGCAGAAGCGGGAAAGACACCACAGGGGGCGCTACGCCTTCCCCGACACGCGCAAAGCGGTCGGGGAGGGGGAGGGCGCCCCTTCTCTTTCTCGCTCCTGCCCTCCTGGTGGTCTTCGCTGTACTGATATTCCCAATACTGTTTTCATTTTACGTGTCCGCCTGGAACTGGCCCCTCTCGGAGGGACTCGGCCCCAGGGTCTTTGTCTGTGCGGGAAACTACCTGAGCCTCTTCACCGACAGCGAATTCTGGAACTCGCTCAGGCTCCAGCTGGGCTTTGTCTTCATCGCCCTGCCCATCGAACTGGTCCTCGGCTATGCAGCGGCCCTCCTCCTCAACCGTGAGTTCTTCGGAGCGGGCCTCGTCAGGACCCTCCTCCTCCTTCCGGTGTTTTTCCTGCCTGTCCTCTCCGGAATCATCTGGCGCTTCATGCTCCAGCCACGCTACGGTCCCCTCGCGCAGGTTCTCGTGGCCCTGGGCGTTCCGGAAACCTCCTGGCTTGGCACGCCGGGCTGGGCCTACGCGGCAGTCATACTCCAGGACATCTGGCGCATGTGGCCCTTCATGTTCATGCTCATCTACGCAGGCCTCAGCAACATTCCCGGAGAGCTCCTCGAGGCCGCCGAGATCGACGGCGCGCGCTACTGGCAGCGGGTGAGGATCATCATCACGCCGCTGCTCACGCCGACCATCATGACGGCCCTCCTCCTTCGCCTCATCGACGCGCTCCGCATCTTCAGCGAGGTCTTCGCCATG
>JBAXTA010000110.1:0-12680 GCA_037130415.1 Spirochaetota bacterium | reverse complement strand
AAGTACCTGGCGGGACGCGATGCCCTTTATGGCTCGACCAGCCGGGAACCCTGAGAGCGCGGCGGTCCAGTGCTCAGGCAGCTCTTCTTCGGGATCGGGGTCCTTCTGGGCCTCGTTCCAGCGCAGGAAATGCCAGATCTCTCCGTCCGGATCTACCGCGGTGACGATGCGATCTACCTGAATGCCGAGCTTCTCGGCGCCTTCCCAGAGGGATCGCTCGAACTTGCAGCCGATGGAACAGAAGTTGCTTTCAGGCTGGAGGCGCGAGCGGAAGGAGCCAATCCCGTGGTCGCACTGCGAAGTCTTCGCTTCGATGCCGGTACGGCACGCTGGATCGTCGGCTACGGATCCGGGGATGGTCGCAGGTCGCTGGCTGACAGGGAGGCCGCGCGCCTCCTGGCCAGTCGCCTCTGGGCCCTCAGATTGGGTGGACTGTCTGGCTTTCCCAAGGGAGTAGTCATCACAATTACTGCTAAATCAGGGATCATCGACGGCTCTGGCAGCTGGCACGATGCTGGCATCCTGTGGGGATACGCCGAGCCTGGTCGGCGTTTTGCCTTCGCCGACACGGTAGAGATACCCCGCTAGCATGAGGATACGGCAGCGTTTCATGGGCTTCTTTGCGGCCCAGGCCATCGTGGCAGCCCTTGCATCCCTGGTCTTCGCCTTCGGCGCCATCGTGACCGAGGGCACGCGGGCAGACAGGGAGCTGGGGCCGTCCGGATCGCCGGGTCAGGATTCCCCTGCGATCCGGGCCCGTGACGCCGGCCTGCCCGAGGGCGAACGTCTTGCTGCAGCACTCGAGGACGCAGGCCGCCTCAGGGCCGACGCCGCAGCCACCCGGATGTTCCGCTCCCAGGCAGCCATCGAGGCAGCCATACGAATTGGTACTTTTTCCCTCGCCTGGGCCATCCTCGCCGCCTTCGTCTTCGCCATCGCCTCGCGGGCCTTTACCCGCAACCTCGATGCCCTCGCCGAAGGAGCGCTACGGGCCGGCTCTGACCGTTCCTTCCGCTTCCCGCCCCTCCGCGACAGGGAGTTCGCCCAGGTCGCCGGCACCTTCAACGACATGCTCGCCCTCATCTCGGCCCAGGAGATCCGGCTCGCCGAGGCTTCCCGGCTCGAGGGCTGGAGCGAGGTCGCATCCTTCCTCTTCCACCAGCTGAAGACGCCGCTATCCTCCATCGAACTGGCGGCGCACAACGTGTCGCTCGCAGTGGGCCGTACACGGGAGGGGACGCTCGACGAAGTTTCCGCGCGGGAACTCGAGTCCTCGAGCGCCTTGGCCGCCATCGCCGAGTGCCGGCGGATCCGAAGCCTCCTCGATCGCTTCAAGGATCTGGCAGGGCTAGCCCTTGGCCCCGCACTCCCTGTCCAGATGGAAGATCTGGTGTACGCCATCCGCTGCCGCATCATGCCGGATAGCGCGAGCATCGATTTCGCTGGCATGTGTCCACCGATCGCCGGCGACCGCCGCATGCTCGAAGAAGCCCTCCTCAACCTTGTCGTCAATGCCCTGGAAGCATGCGCGGTCCCGCCCGCCCATGTGAGCATCCGAGGCAAGGCAGAGGGAACCTGGGTCGTCATCGATATCAGCGATGAGAATGGTCCCATCGACCCCCTCCTCATCGCGCGTGCCGGAAAGGAGAGGTTTTCCACCAAACGCGAGGGTACCGGGCTCGGCCTGCTTTTTGTGCGGCGCGTCGCAGCCCTCCACGGCGGCTCCTTCGAGGCCTTCGCCGCCCCGGACGGCGGCTTCGTTGCGCGGCTCCGCTTGCCAGCAATTGGGAACATCGGCAAAGGAGTCCCAACGTGAGAATTCTCATCCTCGACGACGACGCGACGCTGCGGGCGGAGCTCGCGACCTTTCTCTCCCTGAATGGCCACGAGCCGGTCCTGGCAGCGAACCTCGCCGAGGCGCGGCAGATCCTCGCGCGGGACCCATCCTGGCGCCCTGGCTCCGGGCGCGATCCGGCGCCCGCTGTCGATCTCGTGCTGGCGGACCTCTACCTCGGCGCGGAACGCGGAAGCGAGATACTGCCAGTGGCAGGCAAAATACCAATTGTCATGATTTCGGGGGCTGGAGGTGTCCGGGAAGCCGTCGATGCCCTCAAGGGCGGAGCCTGGGACTTTCTCGAGAAGCCTGTCGATCCCGACCGCCTCCTCGGGATAATCCGGAACCTCTCGCGGAACCTGGCTGCCGAGCGCGGCATCGAAGCCCTGCGCCAGGCCTGGCTCGCAGAGCACGCAGCCTTCTCCCCGGGTTCGCCCTTCGAGGCAGCCCTCGACGAGGCCCGCCGTGTCGGTGCCTCGCCGCTGTCGATCCTGGTCACAGGGCCGAGCGGCTGCGGCAAGGAAATCATCGCCCGCTGGGCCCATTACGGCTCGTCGAGATCGGGGGAAGCCTTTGTCTCAGTCAATTGCGCGGCAATATCGCCAGAACTTGCTGACGCGGCTTTCTTCGGCGCGCGGCGGGGGGCTTACACCGGTGCCGATACCGACCGCCCGGGCTGGTTCCAGGCGGCCAATGGCGGCACCCTCTTCCTCGACGAGATAGGCGAAATTCCCCTGGCCACGCAGGCCAAGCTTCTCCGCGCCGTCGAGAGCGGTGAAGTCCAGCGGGTAGGTTCCACAGAGCCGGAGCGGGTCTCCCTCCGCATCGTCTCTGCCACCAACCGCGACCTTGCCGCCGAAGTCCGCGTTGGGCGATTCAGGGAGGATCTCCTGTGGCGCCTCGCCCAGGCCATCATCAGGGTGCCAGCCCTTTCAGGGCGCCGGATGGACATCGCGCCGCTCGCAGCCTTTTTCCTCGAACGCTCGCGCGGCAGCCGGTCCGGCGTTCCCGGTATCGCATTGTCCTCCGACGCGATGGCATGGCTCGAGTCCAGGAGCTGGCCAGGCAACGCCAGGGAACTACGAGCCCTGATCGAACGGGCCGCCTGGCTCGTCGAGGATCACAGCATCGATGCGGCCTTCCTTGCGCGGCTTTCCGGCGATGACAATGCCACCAGCAGCTTGAATGCGGGACTGGATAGGAACATCCCCATCCGGCAGGCCGACTCTGCCGACTCCCTCCTCCCCCTCAGGGAAGCCAGGGAAAACTTCGAGCAGGACCACGTACGTCGGGCCCTGGAAGCAGCCAGTGGATCGGTCACCGGTGCCGCCGCGATACTGGGAATGCTGCCCAACAACCTCTCGCGCAAGATGAGGGAGCTGGGGCTCGGCCGCCCTGGGCGGGAGCGCCGCTAGCCAAACCAGGGCCTGTCATCCCTACCCTGCGTCCACCCTCGTGATCCGCGCCCCGAGACCACGCAGCCTTTCGGAGATCCGCTCGTAGCCTCGCTCGATCTGGTACACGTTGCTGATGGTGCTGGTACCCTCGGCACAGAGCGCCGCGATGACCATGGCCATGCCCGCTCGAACGTCGGGCGACGCGAGGTCCGAGGCGGTCAGCCGCACCGGTCCGGAGATCACGGCGCGGTGCGGGTCGCAGAGCACGATGCGCGCTCCCATGCCGATAAGCTTGTCCACCCAGAACATCCTCGATTCGAACATCTTCTCGTGGATGAGCACCGTGCCCTCGACCTGCGTGGCAACTACAGCCATGATCGAGGTGAGGTCCGGGGGAAAACCCGGCCAGGGTGCATCGTCGACCTTCGGGATCTGCCCACCGAGGTCGGCTACGACCTTCATCGACTGGCCAGAGGGAATCAGGAGGTTGGTGCCCTCAAGCTCCCAGCCGATGCCCAGGCGCCCGAAGCCGACCTTGAGCGGACGCAGGTCCTCGGGCTCGACCCCCTCAATGACGAGTTCTCCGCGGGTAACCGCGGTCAGACCGACAAAAGAGCCTATCTCCATGTAATCGGGACCGATGGCATACTCCGCGCCGCCGAGCTCGGGTCGGCTGCCGCCGCCATGGCCCCCGATGCGGAGCACATTGGAACCAATTCCCTCGATCTTCGCACCCATGGCCACGAGGAGGCGGCAGAGATCCTGCACGTGGGGCTCGCTCGCCGCGTTGCGTATGACACTCGGACCCTGGGCGAGCACGGCCGCCATCACCACGTTTTCCGTGCCTGTCACCGAAGCCTCGTCGAGGAATATGTCGGCACCCACGAGCTTGTTGGCAGTAAAGCGGAAGCCCCGGTCGACATCGACGCGCGCACCCAGCTCCTGCAGCGCCAGGAGATGGGTATCGACCCGACGGCGGCCGATGACATCGCCTCCGGGCGGAGGTAGCGAGACCTTTCCGAAGCGCGCCAGAAGGGGGCCCGCAAAAAGGATGGAAGCCCTCACCTTGCGCGCGAGCTCCGCAGGGACCTCCCAGCGCTCCACGCCTGCGGCATCGACCCTCCAGACATTGGGCTCTGGATGCTCCACCTCCGCACCGAGGGTCTTCAGGACCTCGAACATGACCTGGACGTCCTCGATCTCGGGTATGTTGCGGAGCGTGACTGGAGATCTCGCCAGGAGGGTCGCCGCGATGCAGGGAAGGGCAGCGTTCTTGTTGCCGCTGGCCTTGATGCGGCCCTTGATGGGAAAGCCGCCTTCAATCTGATACCTGTACATGCTCCCAGTATGCGTAGACCCGCCCCGCTGCGTCAACGACGCCGACGCGTTGGCGGGCCGGCGCTCCTCAGGATGCCGGATCCACCGGCCCGAGAAGCCCGAACTCCTTCTCGAGCAGCGCCGCCGCATCGAGGCAGAGATCCTCCCTGAAGGCCCTGCCGATCAGTTGTACGCCAGCGGGCATGCCCTGGATGATCCCGCAGGGGACCGCGACAGCAGGCAATCCCAGGAATGAGCTGGCCGAGCAAAGTGCCCGCCCCAGCCCGACGCGCGCGTGCGCGGCCGCGTCAGCGATATCCGTGTCCACCGGAACGAAGGGTTCCGTAAATACAGGACCAATTATGAGGGGCCACTCCTCCATGAACAGCGACCAGGTCCGCTGCAGTTCGAGGCGCAGCGAAGTAAGCGCGACATAGCCAGGGAGATCCGTCGGCTTCGTCGCAGAGCGGAGAAAATCGAGGTACTTCCGCCCATCCTCCCCGATGAGTTTGTCGTGGGCGGCCCCGGCCAGGCTGAACTCTGTCATGATGAGGCGGTCGTAGGCAGCCAGGATTTCCTTGAAGCGCGGCAATTCAATGGGAACCGGGAGATAGCCCGCGCGCTCGAGCGCGAAGGCGGCTTTGTTCACGCGCGAGGCTACCATGGGATGGATGACGGCCCCGGCAGGGTTGACGGCGACAGCGACAGGGATGGGTTTGGGCAAAGCGGGGCCGCGTGATGGCGCAGGCACAGCCCTGGGATCGCGCGCATCAGGCCCGGACAGCACTTCAAGCATCAGATCGAGATCGGCGATGCTCCGTCCCATGATACCGTCAACTGCTATGACCTGCGATGCGAATCCCGGATCGCGGCCGCCGCTCCGGTGATCCTGGGGAAAGCGGCCCGCAGTGGGTTTGAGCGCAGCAAGCCCGGCGAAAAGCGCGGGCAGCCGCAGGGAGCCGCCTGCGTCGTTCCCGAGCCCGACCGCAGCCATGCCAGTCGCAAGCGCAACGGAAGTCCCGCCGCTCGATCCCCCAGGACTCATGGCAGGGTTCCAGGGATTCAGGGTGCGGCCATGCAGGCTGCTGTTGGTCTCGAATCGCAGCGCCAGGTCGGGAAGATTGGTATGACCCAGGGGGATCGCCCCCATTGCCCTGAGCCGCGCGACCAGGGGAGAGTCCGATCCCGCGCCTGTGATGGAGAGGGCTGCGACACCCTGGTCGGTTGGATGTCCAAGGACGTCGATATTGGCCTTCACGACAAAGGGAAGCCCAGCCAATGGCCCCGGGGCCCTGCCCTCGTCCAGAGCAGCATCCACTCCACGGGCGGCTTCCAGGGCATCATCCTTCCAGACTGCGGTCATTGCCTTTACGGCGGGGTTTGCGACCTCGATGCGTGACAGGCAAGCCTCCATGACCTCGACCGCACTCCATCTGCCCTGCGCGATTCCCTTGACGATAACCGCCGCCGTTTCGCGCCATAGCTCGGGGGTCCTCGCCTTCTGGCCAGCCATGACGTCAGCTGACCTTTCCGCCTTGCCTGCATCCTGGCCCACCGCCTGGCCCAGGCCCAGGCCCGGGCCCAGGCCCAACATCCACAGCGGATACCCCGCGATATCCCCGGGCCAATCACGGATAAGCCGCCGCAAGCGCGGCCAGTTCCCTGCGTAGAGGGCCCGTGTGGCTTCTTCATAATTAGGATAATCTCCGGCAAGCGCCGTCATGAAACGGAAGGCCGCATCGACCCGCTGGCGCTGGGGATCAATAGCCCCTTGCCGTGCTGCGTCGACAAGTCGGCGGATGGTACCCGAGGCCTTGGCCGGCTGCGCGTCGAGCCACTCCCAGTGCCTCGGCAGGAGGGACACCTCGGCGCCTGTCACCCCAAGCTTCGGGCGACCAGGTCCGCGAGGCAGATCTACCGGGATGACCCGTGCGAGCACATCCTCGAGCCTGCCGGTGAAGTTGAAGTCAACGAGCGTGCCGCTTAGGTCCTCGAAGATGAGGACGGGAGGGCCACCCCTGTCCAGATGTTCCTTGGCTGCGGTCAGGAGTTCCGGCAGCTGGCCCGAGGCAAGACAATGAAGGCCGCAAAAACAAGTATAGCTCGGGGTTCCCATCCTTTTATTTTACCCGGATAAAATAAAAAGCGTCAATACTATCCGGGTATAATCCTGCCTAGAGTCGCACAATCCTCGACTTTGTCATGACCTCATGGCCGGTGGCGGTGATGAGCACATCATTTTCAAGGCGCACGCCACCATGTTCCGGATCATAGAGACCGGGCTCTATCGTAATGATATGGCCAGGCGCAAGGATGGCTTTGTTGTCTTCCCTGCTCCGCACTGCGGGCGCCTCGTGGGCCTCGAGTCCGACTCCATGGCCGAGGGCGTGGGGCATGGTCATTCCGCCTGCCGCAAAAATCGCGTCGGCCCTGAGAGCTATGTCGCGCGTGGCGACGCCCGGCGCACACATCGCCACACAGGCTTCGTAGGCCTCCCCGACGAGGGCCGCCATCCGTCCTGCCTCGTCTCCGGGGTTGCCGCGGATAAAGCTCATAGTTATGTCTGTCGTATAACCTTCAAGATTGATGCCGAAATCGAGGATGCTCATGCCCCTGGTTGCGAAGGGCCCTGCACCGAAGGATGGGAAGGCGTGGATGCCGAAGCTTCGCGAGGGGCCCGCAGCCAGGGTCTCGAAGCCGACGCCCTCGCAGCCCCTCAACCTGCACTCCCGCTCGATGAAAAGTGCCACATCGAGTTCGGTATCCAGCGACCCGGCGCGCACTTCCTTCTCGATCTCGTCGGCGAGCTGGTCCGTAATCTCCGCCGCGCGGCGGTAGATCCCGAGTTCGGCCTCGTCCTTCACTGCCCGCAGTCCCAGGATGAAGTCCCCGATGCCGCCATCACGGCAGAGGAGGTCATAGTCGATAAGGGCTTCGACAAAATCGGCGTAGGCAGGATAGCTGGTCATGGCGGGGAGTTCGACCCTCGCACCCTTATGCACCCCAAGCCTCGGCAACACTCCAAGGAGGGCCTCCGAGGGCAGACGTTTGAAGTCGGTGTAGGCGAGGATCTCATCCGCATTGCCCATCGCCCTGGCCATGTTGATGTCCCAGGCCACGAGCACGGACTTCCCCTCCGCCGAAATGATGACAAGGGCATCACCGGGCTGCCCGGTGAGGTACCTGACGGAGGGGTCGCGGGCTCCCTCGCTGTCCCGGACCAGGCAGGCGCCAAGGCCCTCCTCGCGAAGCTTCGCGGCCACCCTGGCGCGGCGTCCTGGAAAATCGTGCATCGTGTACCTCCAGCGGAAGACGCAATGATAGCCGCTATCAGCCGCTGCGGCAACGAGACCGGATAGGTGACCCGAGGGTGGATGGCCCGATTGCAGCTGCGCCCCATTGGCGGGTATCCTCACGCAAGACATGAGTATTTCAGGCCGCTCCAGACAGAATCTCGCGTTGGCTGCCATAGGTGTTGTCTTCGGCGACATCGGCACCTCTCCCCTGTATGCGCTGCGTGAGTGCTTCGCCCCGGGCCGGGGCATAGAACCCAATCCAGAGAACGTGATCGGCCTTGTCTCACTCCTCCTCTGGATACTGACGCTCATCGTGAGCGTAAAGTACCTCGCACTGGTGCTCCGTGCGGACAACAAGGGCGACGGGGGAATACTTGCCCTTGTCAGCCTCGTCGGACGAAACCTCCCCAAGGGATCCAGGCGGAGGGCAGGCGTCCTTACGATGGTCGGCATCATCGGGGCATCCCTCCTCTACAGCGACGGCATGCTGACTCCCGCCGTAACCGTGCTCTCCGCCATCGAGGGCCTCAAGGACGTCTCCCCCCTTTTCACGAGCTGGGTAGTGCCACTCACCCTGGCGATCCTCCTCCTCCTCTTCGCTTTCCAGTCCAAGGGCACCCAGAAGGTGGGGGTCCTCTTCGGCCCCGTGATAAGCATCTGGTTCCTCCTCCTGGCGGTCCTGGGAGTCGTGAGCATTGTAAAAGAGCCCTACATCCTCGCAGCCCTCGACCCACGGCACGCGATTGCATTCCTGGCGCGCGAAGGCTGGCTTTCCTTCAGGGTCCTCGGCTCGATTTTCCTGGCGATGACGGGAGCGGAGGTGCTCTACGCAGACCTCGGGCACTTCGGGCGGAGACCCATCAGGCAGGCCTGGTTCTCCCTCGTTTATCCGGCCCTCATCCTCAACTACCTCGGCCAGGGCGCCATCCTCATCGGTCATCCCGGCGAGGTCGGCAACCTTTTCTTCAGGCTGGTCCCGCCGGAAGGCCTCATTCCCCTGGTGCTTATCGCAACGGCGGCCTCGATCATCGCATCCCAGGCGGTGATATCGGGCGTATTCTCCCTCGCAGGCCAGAGCGTGCAGCTCGGGTACTGGCCCCGCATCCAGGTCCGCCACACCTCCCACGAAACCGTGGGCCAGGTCTACGTGCCCCTCATGAAGTGGGTGCTGCTGGCGGGAACGATGCTCCTCGTGCTCGGCTTCCGCGAATCCGGGAAGCTCGCCAACGCCTATGGCATAGCCGTCTCGGCCGACATGGTCATCACCTCCTGCCTGATGGTCTACGTCGCACTATGGATCTGGAAGAAGGGTCTGGCATGGATCCTCCCGCTGCTCGCGCTTTTCCTTGTCATCGAGGTCTCGTTCCTGATTTCAAATCTCGGCAAGATCGCCTCGGGGGGCTGGATCGTAGCATTGATGGCAATAGTGATATTCATACTTATGAGGACTTGGATTGATGGCAGGGCCATCTTCAGGGAAAAGATGAGGAGCTTCCGCCTGGCACCGGATGTCTTCGCCTCGAGCATCGCCCTCAACCCGCCTCACCGCGTCCAGGGCACCGCCATCTTCATGACCGCCGACCCCACGGGAGTCCCGAAGGCACTCCTCCACAACCTCAAGCACAACCGCGTGCTCCACGCCCGCACGATCCTCCTCACCGTACGCAACGAGGAGCTGCCACGAATCGACGAGGAAGAGCGCTTCGAGGTCAAGGAACTCGAAGCTGGCATCTGGCAGGTTATCGTCAGTTTCGGCTTCAGCGAATCTCCAGACATCCCGCGCCATCTCAGGGATCTTCCCATCCCTGGCTTCAGTCCGGACGCGATGGACACGACCTACTTCGTCGGCCGTGAAGTGCTCGCCTTTTCCCGGAAGCCCATCGGAATGGCCTACCCCAGGAAGCGTATATTCGGGTTCATGTTTGCGAACTCCCTCAACGCCACCGACTTCTACAGGCTACCGGTCAACCGCATCATTGAACTGGGAGCACAGACGGAGCTGTAATCGGGACGCAGTCCAAGGCTACAGGATGAGGGTCTTGGCAACCGTCTCGATGACAACCCCAAACAGCCGCTGCAGTTCGTCCGCCCGCGTGTAGGAAGTTCCCGTCACCTTGTTGAAAAGGTCGATAAAGGCCTTCATGTCAGACTCGGCATTGGCCTCGGCCTTGCTGACAGCCCAGAGGGCTGAGGAAAAGGCCGAGCGGTAGAGGCCCTTTTCTGCCAGTTCCATTGTCGAAAGGCGACCATACTGCCGCTTCGCCTTGCCATCGACGACGGCAAGCGCCCCGTCAAAGCCAATCGTGAAGACAAAATCCTCGCGTGAGATCATGAGGGGATCTTAGCATGGGCGGGCTGCAAAAAAAAGCAGGAGCGCTCCTGGGTTGGAACGCTCCTGCATGATGGCGCGCGGTGACGCCATCACTGTTTCGGGCCTAGGCCTTCACACCGGGGAGAAGCTGTCCTTGCCCGCTCCGCACATTGGACATAGCCAATCGGAGGGCAGGGCTTCGAAAGTGGTTCCGGCCGCGACGCCCGTGTCGGAATCCCCGACGGCGGGATCGTAGATGTAACCGCACACGTCGCATACGTACTTGTTCATAGGCAATCCTCCTCTTCTATCACGTGGAATGGCGATCACCCAGCAAGGGGGATCGAAACGAAGGGTCGCCGGACTCGCCCTCAGGCGCTGAGGCCCGGGGCGGGCTCGACAGCCCCGCAGTTACCTGGTATCAGGCCTTCCAGAGGCCGTGCTTGTTGCAGAATTCCCGGGCGCTTACCGTGCCCGCCTTGACGCAGAAAGTAGCCTCTGGCTTGTTGCCTGGCTTGAGATACTGGCGATAGGCAATTCCATCCGCGATCAACTCGATCCATTCAATAAAGTGTTCTGCTTCCATGGGATGGGCCACTGCCCCAACGGAAACCTTGTAGCCCTCCGGGGTCTTCTCGATGACCGGCACATGCTTTTCCTTGGAAGCATCGGTGGTATTTTCGCTCAGGGCTTTCATCGGTTGGCCGCAGCAGGCCGGATCGCATTGGGAATCCCTAATGGCGACCATCATCGAGCCGCACTTCTCGCACTGGAAAACCTGGTTTCTCTTTGCCATGTCCAACTCCTTTGAAAAATCCTTCATCGACGCCGTAGTGGGCTCAGGAATTTCTAGGTCCCTGCATCCATCGCTCACCAGAGTATAGGGTGGCATTCGGAGGAGGTAAATGGATTTCTCACCACGATCGCAAGCAAGGCAGGACCTTGCAGGCGTACTGTGGGGAATGAACGGCAAGCGAAGGCATAGCCTGTACGAAACGCAGCACCTGATGGTCAGGGAACGGCCATCGACCAGGGAAAAGCTTGCGGCAGATGGCGCGGAATCCCTTGGGGACACTGAACTTCTTGCTGCCCTCCTCGGCACAGGGATGCAAGGCAAGAACGTCCTTGCCCTCGCCGAGGAGGTTCTCACCCTCGTCGAGCCCGGATCCCGTCCGCCAGACAACGCCCGGCTCCGCACGATCGGTGGTATGGGAGAAGCCAAGGCCGCAGCTGTTTCTGCCGCCCTGGAGCTGGGAAGAAGGCTCTACGGAATCCGCGAAAGGCGCATCGCCCATCCCCGCGACCTGTTTCCCCTCATCGCACATTGGGCAGACAGGAAACAAGAGCGTTTCATCTGCGCATCGCTCAACGGAGCCCACGAGTTACTTGCTATCCGGGTTGTGTCAGTGGGTCTCGTAAACAGAACTGTCGTGCATCCCCGCGAGGTTTTCGCCGACCCGATCGTAGATCGTGCCTGCGCTGTCATCGTCGCGCACAACCATCCCTCCGGCAAGCTTGATCCATCGCCTGAGGACATCGAAATCACGCGGAGGCTCAAGGCAGCAGGTGATGTCCTGGGAATTGCCCTCCTCGACCACCTCGTGTTCTCACCTGAGGCATGGCTGAGTTTTGTTGAACGCGGCATCCTCGCTCCAACGCTGGTCGAGTGAATCACTGCTATCAGGAATGAGAAGTCAGAGGCGAAGCTTGTACCATACAAGGCCGATATATTCATGCAAGGCAAGCGAACTTGTCTCAAGTGCGGAGGCACCCGGCAGAAAATCGCGGATATCGCGATTGAGCGGTCCTGCCCGGTAGGCAGTTGGCGCGGCAATGACCTTCATCCCGGCCCGTTCAAAAGCCAGCACGGAGCGGGGCATATGCCAGGCACTCGTCACGAGGACGATCGTTCGTTGACCAATCTTTTCGGCCACGAAATGTGCATTGTCTGCAATATCCCGGCTTTTTGTCTCAAGAATGATGCGCTCGGCGGCAATGCCGAGCGAAAGCCAAAAGGCCTTGGCCGCATCGGCCTCGCTTTCGGTCTCATCTGGATCTGCCGACCTGCCTCCGGTGAAAAGCAGGGGTAGCGAGGCTGCATTCCCAAGACGCGCACCCATGATGGCTCTCTTCATGGATTCGGGCGAAAGGCTTGCCTTGCCGCCCTCATCGGGGGAGGTCGGACTATAGCCGCCGCCCAGTACGACGACGGCGCCAACATCCATGCCTACAACCTTCGTAATTGGCAAGGGAGGATATTGCGACTCGAGTGGCTTGATCAGCGCACTGCTCGCCACGGGAAGCGAAAGAACCAAAAGCATGGTTCCAGCCGTCGTGGCAATGCCGAGAGCCCATCGCCTACACCTCAGGCAAGCCAGAATTGCCGCAATGACAAGCAATGACAGCACAGCGCCCGGTGGCAGGAACAGGCTACCCAATATCTTTCCAATTATAAACACGAATCACCTCGGAAATAAAAAAAGCCTGGCGACGACCTACTCTCCCACCACGAAGGCAGTACCATC
>JBAXTA010000011.1:0-32366 GCA_037130415.1 Spirochaetota bacterium | reverse complement strand
CTTGGATCCATCGGCAACGCGATGAACCTGCTTCGCCTGCCATCCGAGGTGCAGTTCGTGGCCAAGGGACTGGTGATCATCGTCGCAGTTTCCGCAGGCTACGTTTCCAGCACTTTTTCCGAGTTCCTCTCCAGGAGGAAGGGGCTCGCGGCCGTGACAGCCGAGGCGTCAAAAGGGGGTTGAGATAGGAGAAGGTCGCAGTTATCGATTTCGGTTGTGTTGATTGTCATACATGTCAAGCAAGGAGAAGAGAGATGAAGCGAATTGCAATTTTGATGATGGTTCTCGCGGTCTTCGGGGTGATGAGTGTCTCGGCCCAGAAGAAGGTCATCGGCTACTACATGGATGCCTCCGACGACTACTACAAGGCCGGCTTCCAGGTCTTCAAGGTCCTCGCGACCCGGTCTGGATGGGAAGTGCGCGACGTAGTTGGCCAGGGTACGGCGCCCGAGCAGCTCGACGCGGTGCAGAACTTCGTGACCCAGGGCGTCGATGCCATCGTGTGCGTACAGAACTCTCCCCAGACCACCTCGGAGTGCCTCACTCTTGCGAAAGAGGCCAACATTCCTTTCTATAACCTGACCCACAACCCACCGAACGAGCCCGGCCTCTCAGGCTTCTCCGGCTTCGATTGGGTCTTCGACGGGGAACTGGCCGCGAAGTCCGCCATCGCGCACAAGGCCAAGAAGATCATCATGATCGAGGGCAAGCTCGGCCAGGGTACAGCAGCAGGACAGACCCAGGGCTTCCTCCAGGGCTACAAGAAGGCCGGCAAGGATATCGGCAACCTCCTCTCCAGCGTCGGCGTCAAGGGCGCAGGCGGCAAGGACCTCCAGATCGTATTCTGGGGCTCGGGCGGCTGGTTCGCTGACCCCGCCAAGAAGGTCATGCAGGACGCCATCACCTCCCTCGGACCCAACGGTTTCGACGGTGCCTACGTGCAGAATGACGAGATGATGACCGGCGCCCTCCAGGCCATGCAGGAAGCCGGCCTCGACACGAGCACGTACTGGCTGGGTTCGAGCAATGGCAAGGAGAAGTCCTGGATCTGGGTCGCCAAGGGACAGACCACGATGGACGTCAACCAGTGCCCGACCCTCGAGGCCGACATTGCCTACCAGATGATCGTCGCCAAGTTTGCCGGCAAGACCACGAAGAAGGCCGTCTACGTCAACTTCCTTCCCTTCGAGAAGGAGACCCTCAACATGTCGAAGATGATCCCCTGGATCACCAGCGACTACATCGAGGCCCGCGACAAGAAAGCCTTTATCTACGACATCAATGACCCTGTCTTCAGGGCCAATCCGGACTACAAGTAAAAGTCAGGAGGGACGATCGGGGAAGACCCGATCGCCCCTCCTGAGGATGGCAAAGCGGAGCAGCGCGCCCCTCGTGGGGGCGGATACGTATCTTTGGGGTAGCGGAAGGAGACGATCATGGCGCAGAAAAAGATTTCGGTGGGTGCATGGGCTTACATTTGGGGGGGCTATGCCGACAAGCCGATCCCCCTCGTCGAGGTAGCCACGCGCCTCAAGGAGTACAAGTTCGACGGCGTCGAGTTCGCCGCCTTCCCACCCCACTGCGAGCCCAACACGCCCGAGAAGTGGAAGGAGATCAAGAAGCTCTTCAACGACCAGGGCATGGGATTCTCAGGCGTGGCTGCGCCCTTCCCCTCCCCGGCCACTTCGTCCAAGCAGGCCTACCTCGACACCGTGAAGGGCCACATCGAGATGTGCAAGGTCATGGGCATCCCGAAGCTCCGCGTGGATGCAGTCGATCCGCCCACCGCCATCCCCGGTGGCATGGGCTACGACGCCTGCTTCTCTACCGTGGCTGAGCGCTGGCACGAGTCGGCCGAACTCTGCGCCAAGGCCGGCATCAAGCTGGTCTGGGAGTTTGAACCCGGCTTCTTCTTCAACAAGCCGAGCGAGGTCGTCGGAATGACCTACAAGGTCGACCATCCGAACTTCACGGTCATGTTCGATTCCTGCCACGCATTCATGTGCGGAGTCATGGGCTCGAGGCAGTTTGGAAAGCGCGAGACCCTGCCCGGCGGCGTTGTACAGTTCGCCCACATGCTCACCGGCAAGATCGGCGCAGTCCACTTCATCGATTCGGACGGAACGCTCCACGGCGACGAGACCAGTACCCACGCGCCCTTCGGAAAGGGTGTCCTGGACTTCGATGCAATTACCAAGGCTATTATCGAGGCCGGCTACGACGACGAGTGGTGGGCCATCGACCTCTGCTTCTGGTCCAACGCCCTTGGGGAGACCAAGCCCGCAAAGGAGTTCATGGATATCCTTGTCGCGAAGTACGGGCAGGGCTGATCCCGCGCCGTCGGATCCCGCGCCGTCGCGGGGGAATCCGATGGCGGTCGGATTGATGAGAGGCCCGTAATCGGGCGAAAGGATGGGCACATGGCACTGACGTTTGGAATCAATACCTTCCTCTGGGCTTCTCCATTCAGGACCAAGGACCTGACCTGGTTCGACAAGGCGAAGGAAATAGGCTACGACCTCGTCGAAATCCCGATCGAGGGCGAAAAAGACCTCGACTACGCCAAGGCGGCGGAGGCCTACAGGCGATTGGGACTCAAGAGCTCGATCTGCGCCGTCATGGGCGCTGGCCGCGATCCCTCCCATCCCGACGCCGACATCCAGAAGGGCGCGATTTCCTACATGAAGCATTGTATCGACGCCGCCGTGACGATGAAGTCGGTCGCTGTCGTCGGTCCCCTCTACGCGGCTGTCGGCCGCCAGTGGCAGGCGACGGCCGCACAGAGGGAGAAGGACCTCTCGCGATGCGCCAAGAACCTCAGGGTGATCGCGAAGTACGCCGAGGACAAGGGCGTCATCCTCGCCCTCGAGCCCCTCAACCGCTTCGAGACGAGTTTCATCAACCTCACCGAGCAGGCCCTGGAACTCGTGAAGCGGGTCGACAGTCCGAGCGTCAAGCTCATGATGGACACCTTCCACGCCAACATCGAGGAGAAGAGCCTCGGCAAGGCGATCGAGCTGGCGGGCAAGCTGATGGTGCACGTCCATGCCAACGAGAACGACCGCGGGACCCCGGGAACCGGCAATGTGGCCTGGGCCGAGGTCGCCGCTGCGCTCAAGAAGATCAAGTATTCGGGCCCCCTCGTCATCGAATCATTCTCGACCTCGGTGAAGGAGATCGCGAGGGCCGCCGCCGTATGGCGCCCGCTGGCTCCCAGTGCGGACGAGCTTGCGACGAAGGGTCTCGCCTTCCTCAGGAAATTGATGGCCTGATCGGCGTGGTTCCGCCGGCACTGAAGCCGGCGGGACGACTGTTCCCAAGGAGAGCATATGGCGAGCGGAAAAAAGCTGAAGATTGGCGTCGTGGGCCTCGGTTTCGGGGCGGAATTCATCCCCCTCTACCAGAAGCACCCGGACGCGGAGTGCGTGGCTGTCTGCCAACGGGACGAGGCGAAGCTCAAGCAGGTTGCCGACATGTTCAAGGTGGCGAGGCGCTACACCCGCTACGAGGACATGCTCAGGGACAAGGACATCGACGCGATCCATGTCGTTACCCCCATTGCTGCGCACGCCCCCATGACGATTGCAGCCCTCGACGCGGGCAAGCACGCGGCGAGCACGGTGCCCATGGCGACTACCGTCTCTGAATGCCTCGGGATTGTCGAGGCCAGGGAGAAGTCGGGCAAGGTCTATATGATGATGGAGACTGCCGTGTACACCCGTGAATTCCTCTTCGTGAAGGGAAAGGTCGAGGCGGGCGAGATCGGCAAGATCCAGTTCCTCCGGGGATCGCACCAGCAAAACATGAGCCTGCCGGGCTGGCCGGACTACTGGTATGGATTCCCGCCGATGCATTACGCGACACACGCGGTGAGTCCCCTCCTCGCGCTGGCAGGAGCCGAGGCGGAGTCGGTGGTCTGTTTCGGTTCAGGTACCATCCGGGACGAATACAAGGCACGCTACGGTTCGCCCTTTGCTGTCGAGACAGCCCTCATCAAGCTGCGTGATTCGGACCTTGCCTGCGAGGTGACGCGCTCGCTCTTCGACACGATCCGCCAGTACCGCGAGAGCTTCGACGTATACGGAACCAAGTCCTCGATCGAGTGGGAACAGCTTGCCGGCGAGAAGCCGGTCCTGTTTACCAACTACGAGGATGCCGCCCGCTTCGAGGTGCCCGATTTCGGGAGTCGGCTGCCGAAGGAGATCGCACCCTACACCGTCCATGGCGTCTACGGCGAGGACAACGAGCATACCTCCTTCATCCAGGGGGCGGGTCACGGTGGCTCGCATCCCCACCTTGCACACGAGTTCGTCAGGGCCATCCTCGAGGGCCGCGAGTCCTATGCGGATGCCAGGAAGGCAGCCAACTGGACCATGGCCGGCGTTTGCGCGCATGAGTCGGCCATGAAGGGCGGTTCCCGCATCCAGATACCCACGACGGCCTAGAGCCATCCGAAACAAGGCGCATCCGCGCGAAGAAAGTCTGAGAAATTCCTGTACCAAGGACGTCACATGAGCGACAGCAAGTCGATAGTCGAGAAGGCCCGTGCAGCGGGCATCGCGTTGCCTGCCTTCAATATCCCCTACCTCCCCATGATGGCGTCGGTAGTGCGGGCCCTCAAGGACACGGGTGCCTTTGCCCTCATCCAGGTGGCCAGGCTCGAGTGGGAAAAGTTCGAGTCGAAGAGCCTCGAGGCCATCGCGGAAGAGTACGCCCGGCTCAAGGACGAGAGGTATATGCGCCTTCACCTCGACCATGTCCCCGTGCTGGACGAGGATGAACTTACTGTCGATTATCTCCCGATCATCCGCCGGGCCCTTGCGGCGGGATACGCCTCGGTGATGGTCGACGGCTCGCGGCTTCCCTTTGCGGACAATGTGGCGGCGACGCGCAGGGTCATTGATCTGGCCCACGCTGCCGGCGTACCTGTCGAGGCGGAGCTCGGGGCGGTCCTGGGCCATGAGGCAGGACCGCTTCCTCCCTACGAAGAGTTGTTTGCCAGCGGGAAGGGCTTTACCGAAGCGGCCGACGCCGAACGCTTTGTCGCCGAGACCGGGGTCGACTGGCTTTCTGTCTCAATTGGCAACATCCACGGAGCGATCGCGGGTGCCGCGAAGAGCCAGAAGAAGCCCGAGGCACGACTGGACCTCGATCGGCTCTCCACCATCGCGCGACAGGCGGGCGTGCCCATCGTCCTCCATGGCGGCACGGGCATCAAGCCCGACAACCTCCGCGAGGGCATGAAGCGGGGTATTGCGAAGATCAACATCGGCACGGCCATCAGGGCTCCCTACGAGGCAGCCAAAAGGGATGGGACCGACGCTGATGCAGCAGTCTATGCGGCCACCATCGCCGAGATCGATTCGCTGGGCCTCCGGGGATCTGCCAGGCGCCTGGGCCAAGGAGTATGAGCATGAAAGAGTCAAAGCCGACCTTCGCGGTCTATTTCGGGAACAGGGGATTCTTCCCGGCCTCCCACCAGAGCAGTGCCCGCGATGAAATGAAGCGGGTCATCGAGGCCGCTGGCTACGGTTGCCTCATGATGGAGGCAAAACAGACTCGCTACGGCGCGGTGGAGACTCCCGACGAGGGCCGCAAGTTCGCAGCCTTCATCGAGGCGCATCGTGCGAAGATCGACGGCATCGTCCTCTGCCTTCCCAACTTCGGCGACGAGAACGGGGCGGTCGAGGCCTTCAAGAACGCTCGGCTTCCCATCCTCATCCAGGCCTATCCCGACGACCTCGACAAGATGGCGCCTGCCCTCCGTCGTGACGCCTTCTGTGGCAAGTTCTCGATCATGGATGTCTTCAGACAGAACAGCATTCCCTTCACCATCAGGAAGCCCCATGTCTGTGCGCCCTCGTCCGGGGATTTCGCCGAGGCCCTCGATTACTTCGCCCGGCTTTGCTCCGTCACCAGCGGGCTCCGCGAGCTCCGGGTCGCAGCCATCGGCGCGAGGACGAGTGCCTTCAAGACCGTGCGCATCGACGAGCTCGCCCTGCAGAAGCGCGGCGTCACGGTGGAGACCTACGACCTGAGTTCAGTGATGGACCGCATGAAGGGGATCAGGAAGTCGAGCACGATCTACCGCGACAAGGCTGAAATGCTTCGCGGCTACTCGGACTGGAGCGCCGCTCCCGAAGAAGCCTTCGATACCATCGTCCGCCTTGGTGCCACCCTTGACGAGCTTCTCGAGCGGGACAACATAGACTGCATGGCCCTGCGCTGCTGGGTGGAGATGCAGGAGATCCTCCGCATCTCACCCTGCGTCCTCATGGGTGCCCTGAACGACGTAGGCATGGCCTCCGCCTGCGAGCTCGACATCGGCAACGCCGTGGCGATGAAGGCCCTCTCCCTGGCCTCGCGGAGCCCGGCCACCTGCCTCGACTGGAACAACAACTACGGCGACGATCCTGACAAGTGCATCCTTTTCCACTGCGGTCCCGTGCCGAAGTCCCTGATGGCAGAGCGGGGCAAGATCTCCGACCACCTTATCCTCGCCAACGCCGTCGGCGAAGGCCGCTCCTATGGTTGCGACGTCGGACGCATCAGGCAGACGCCGATGAGCTTCGGCAGCCTGACAACCGAAGACGGTGCGAGCCGCGTCTACCTTGGCGAGGGCGAGTTCACCGGCGATCCAATTGCCGAGAATTTCTTCGGCTGCGCCGGTGTCGCGCGGATCGAAGGACTCCAGGACGTCCTTGCGGCAGTAGGGGAGGGTGGATTCCGCCACCACGTCAGCGTCACCGCTGGCAGGGTCGCCGCTCCCGTCGAGGAAGCCCTCTCGAAGTACCTTGGCTATGAAACCCAGCGGGTCTAGGGCGGCGCGGTGAGCATCCTCGGCATCGACATCGGTACAACCAATTGCAAGGGTACTGTCTTCTCGGTGGGGGGACGAGCCGCCGGAGGCGGGGTCCTGGCACGGGCCGAGAGGGAGTACCCCCTCATCCATCTCCGCCCGGACTGGGCCGAACTCGACTCCCGCCAGGTCATCGCGGCGGCCCGGGACGTGATTCGGGAGGTCGCCGCTGTTACCTCCGCCGATCCCATACGCGCGATCTCGGTCTGCTCCATGGGCGAGGCCATGACCCCCGTGTCCTCCGACCGGAGGATCCTGGGCAACGCCATCATCCACCTCGACTCGCGCGGCCGCGAGCAGATCGATGCCTTCTACTCGCGCATCGGGCGCGAGGAGCTTTTCGGGATCAATCCCAACATCCCTGGTACCAATTATTCCCTTCCCAAGCTGCTGTGGAGGAAGGACAGGGATCCGGAGGTCTTCGGATCGGCCTGGAAGTTCCTCCTCTTCGACGAACTCCTCTTCTTCATGCTCGGTCTCGAACCGCTTACCTCGTATTCCCTGGCGAACCGGACCCTCCTCTTCGACATCCGTGCGGAGCGCTGGTCGGAGAGGCTCCTTGCCCTGGCAGGCATGGATCCTGAGCTCCTGGGCAGGCCTGTACCCTCCGGCACGATCGCCGGAGAACTCGGGGCGGCAATGGCCTCGGAACTCGGCCTCGGGCGCGGGGTCACCTGCGTGGTCGGTGCACACGACCAGTGCTGCAATGCCCTGGGCGCAGGCGTCATCTCCGCAGGCAAGGCTGTCTGTGGCATCGGTACCGTGGAGTGCATCACCCCGGTCTACGACCACATCCCCGATGGCAACTTCATGCTCGCCAATGGCCTCAATGTGGAGCATCACGCGCTGCCGGGCCTGTACGTCTCCTTCATCTACAACCAGGCAGGCAGCCTCGTCCGCTGGTACCGCGACACCTTCGCGAAGGGCCTGGTCGTGCCTGACGGTGTTGATATCTATGATGTCCTTTCCGCCGAGATGCCCGCCGATCCCAGCAGCCTCCTTGTCCTGCCCCACTTCGATCCTGTGGGTACCCCCTCCTTCATCGACAACAGTTCGGGGCTCATCCTCGGGCTCAAGACCTCGACCACCCGTGGCGAGATCCTCAAGGCCATCATGGAGTGCGAGACCCTCTACTTTTTCGAGAGCCTCAGGGCCGCCGCCTCGCTCGGCATCGACACCTCGCGTTTTGTCGCCACCGGTGGCGGCGCGAGGTCCTCGGCCTGGCTCCAGATCAAGGCTGACGTCATCGGTGTGCCCTTCGAACGCTCGCCCATCGGGGAGTCGGGCACCCTCGGTGCCGCTATGATAGCCGCGGTGGCTGTCGGTGAGCTCGCCTCGTACGAGGAAGCTGTCGCGCACTTCGTCAGGCCTGGCGAACTCTTCGAACCCGACGCCGCGCGGCACGCGGTCTACATCGAGAAATACAAGTCCTACGCCCAGCTTTTCCCTCGGCTCTCCGATCTCCTGGTGAGGCCGGCGGGCTGGTGAGGGCGAGCGATGGGGCTACGCCCTGCAGGGCGTGGCCGGATTGCGCCTAATTGTTCCGGAATCAAGGAGGATGGCATGGCAAAGATCGCGATGATCGGGGCGGTCAGCCTCGTGTTCAGCAAGACCCTGATGAACTATTTCCTCAGTACCCCTGCCCTTGCGGGCAGCGAGTACCGCCTCATGGCGCTGACACACAGGCGCCTGGACCGCATGCATGACTTCGTCAAGCGCATGATCACCGACAACAGGGTCGATGCGAGCGTCATGGCCACCACGGACAGGCGCGAAGCCCTCCGGGGCGCCGACTACGTCGTCGTCATGATCCAGGTCGGCGGCGTCGGGGGTTTCAAGTCCGACTACGAGATCCCGATGCGCTACGGCGTGGACAACTGCATCGCCGATACGATGGGTCCTGGCGGGATCTTCCGTGCCCAGCGCCACATCCCCGCCCTCCTTGAGATCGCCGCCGAGATGCGCGAACTCTGTCCCAATGCCATCCTTTTCAACTATGCCAATCCCATGGCGATGTGCTGCTGGGCCCTGGGCACGGTGGAGGGCCTCCAGTTCATCGGCCTCTGCCACGGTGTCCAGACCACGATGGATCTCATCGCCTCCTACACCGACAAGCCCAAGGACGAGATCGACTTCGTCGCGGCGGGCATCAACCACATGGCCTGGTTCCTCAGGCTTGAACACCGGGGAATCGACCTCTATCCCCTCCTCAAGGCCAACTTCGAGAAGCCTGGCTACTACGTCAACGAGAAGGTCCGCGCCGAGGTCATGCGCCACTTTGGCTACTTCATGACCGAGAGCACGGGCCACCTGTCGGAGTACCTTCCCTATTTCCGGAAGAACAAGAAGGCCCTCGAGGCCTATTGCGACGAGCCGGCCTTCGGTGGCGAGACCGGCGCCTACTACAGGTACTGCGCGATGATCGACGAGAAATTCCAGAAGCTGGACCCCCTGTCCATCGAGTCGACGAAACTCGGTCCTCGCAGCGCTGAGTACTGCTCCCACATCATCGAGGCCCGGGAGACCGGGGAGGTATTCCGCCTCAACGGCAACATCAGGAACGACGGCTGGATCGACAACCTTCCCCGGGGCTGCTGTGTCGAGGTGCCGATCTACGTGGACAGGACCGGCCTGCGCCCGACCGGCGTCGGTGCCCTCCCGTCCCAGCTTGCTGCGCTCAATATGACGAATGTCCTGGTTCAAGGGCTTTCCGTAGAGGCAGCCATTTCAGGCGACACCGAGCTCCTCGTCCAGGCCTGCGCCATGGATCCCCTCACCGCTGCCGTCCTCACCCTCGCCGAGATCCGCGGGATGACAGCAGAAATGCTCGAGGCCGAGCGCGCCTGGCTTCCACAGTACGCCGGAAAGAAGATAAGGACCGTGCCAGCGATCGCCGTGCCCAAGGATGTGAAGCGCCAGGGGGTTCCTCTTGACCCCGCCCTCGCGATAGCCAACCGCTTCGGGAAGCTGGCCGAAGCCTGAGTCATGCACGGAATGGATCAGATGTCGATTGCCTCCCGGGGGGGTAAGGCTCGCCTGGCTCCGGGCATCGCCGAGGGAAACAGGGTTTCTGCTCCTCAAAAAGGACCTATGGATGTGAAGTCCGTCCAGGGCGGCGTCAGCCTCCTGCGCAAATGGATATCGTCCCGGTCTTCGTCAAATGGATCCTTTGACAACCCCTCGGCCGCGCGGGAGGAGTTCGACCAGTTCTTCACGCGGATCTTCAACGCCTCCCTCGATGGCATCAGCGTCCTTGCCCGTGATTTCACCATACTTGGAGCGAACACGGCCCTCGAGTCCCTGTACTCCGCCAAGCTCCCCCTGGTGGGCCGCAAGTGCCACGAGGCCTACCATGACAGGCCGACGCCCTGCGAGAGATGTCCCACGGCCGAGGCCATAGCGAGCGCCAAGCCGCAGACGGGAGTCGTAGCCTACGAGGACGGCGGAGAACTCATGGGGCGTCAGGAACTCTCGGTTTTTCCCGTCTTCGACGACAGGGGTGAGGTCTTCGGCGTCATAGAGTATGTGCGCGACATTTCCGACACTTCTGCCGAAAAGGCGGCCATCGAGAAGCTGAAGCAGCGCATCCAGTTCCAAGCCCACAGCCTCGAGGAAAAGGAAGCTGTTGTCGATTATCTCCTCCGGAGGACGGGTGAGGCCGAGAGCCGTCTCGCTGGCGACGTGGGGGCCAATGTGGAACTCCTGATCGGTCCCCTTCTGGCGGGAATCAGGGAACGCTGCTCGGATCCCCTCGTTGCCTCGGACCTCGAGCTTCTTGAGGCAAGGCTTTCTGACCTAGCCTCGCCCTTTCTCCGGGCGGTCAACGCCGCAGGAGATGGCTTGAGCAGGAGGGAGCTGGAGGTGGCGGCCCTGGTCCGGGAAGGAAGGCCAAGCAAGGAAATAGCGGGCCGCCTCCATGTCTCGGAGAAGGCTGTGGATTTTCACCGCATGAACCTCAGGCGCAAGCTCGGGATACTCGGCACTGGTACGAGTCTGTTCAGGAAACTCAGGGAGCTTGGTGGATCCAGCTGACCAGGCGTAGGTGCATCTGGAAAAATCCCAGTAAATCCCCAGTGATACCCGCTGTCTTTTCTCGTATTCTTCAGCGGTACTTTCGGGTGGATACTCACACTGGCCCGAGTGGGCCGAAGGAGAGAGGAAGATGAGCGACGATCCCGTCCTGCAGCCGGTGAAGATCGGCACACGCACTGCCCAGAACCGTTTTGTCATCAATGCCATGGAATGCTGCGATGCCGATGATGAGGGCAACCCGACCGAAAAGACCTTCGCCCGGTATCGCAAGCTTTTCGAGGGCGGCGCTGGCGTCGTCGACCTCGAGGCGATCACCGTGCAGTGGGAATCCCGGAGCCGCAAGAACCAGCTGTCTGTCATGCCGCGGAACCAGAAAGCCCTTTCGAAGTTCACCTCCGATCTGCGCAAGGTCAACGACAAGACAATCTTCGTGTGGCAGCTTACCCATTCCGGTGAGCTCAGCCACCAGGATTTTTCGCGTCGCGTCTGCGTGAAGCCCATGCCGGGTTTCGGCGGCGACCTCATCGACGAGGACTACATCGACAAGACCATAGAACAGTTCATCACCGCCGCGAAGATCGCCCATGACTGCGGAGCCGACGGCATCGACTTCAAGAACTGCCACGGCTACCTCGACTCGCAGATCCTCAGGCCGTACAACGACCGAAAGTGGAAGTATGGCGGTTCCTGGGCCAACCGGACGCGTTTCACCTATGCCATCTACGAGGGAATTGCCAAGGCCATCAACGATCCGAACTTCATCGTCGGATCGAAGGTCTCCATCTGGGAAGGCTTCCCGGGTGGTCAAGGCTCGGCCGGTCCGGACTCGCCGGTGATGGACTTGAGCGAATCCCTTGACCTCGTGAAGGGTATGGAACAGCGCGGCGCGAAGTTCATTATCGTCTCGGCGGGCAGTCCCTCGATCACCCTCGCCCTTTCGCAGCCCGACAAGAGCGTGCCTGACGACTGCTACCTGCATTTCACCTTCCAGAAACTCGTGCGCGACGCGCTCAAACCCGAGACCGTCGTCATCGGTTCGGCGTACTCAGTCCTCAACGACGGGCACAACGGTCTCCAGGCGAGGAATCGCGAGGAGAACACGCTCTGGTACTGGGCCAACCGCAACATCCGCGACCATGTCACCGACATGGTCGCCATCGGCCGCCAGTCCCTCGCCGATGGGGAGCTGCCGAGGAAATTCGCCGAAGGCAGGGGCAAGGAGATCAAGTGGTGCACAGCCTGCGACCACTGCATCGAATTCCTGATCCGCCAGCAGCCAGTCGGCTGCGCGACGCACGACAAGGGCTTTGCCCAGGCCTTGCTGGCCATCAGGAAGGCCGAGGGCGAACTCAAGGCCAAGCGCACCTGATTCGATTCCGATGAGTTCCTGTCATGAAGGAGGGGATGGGCCGCTTTCGGCCCTTCCCCTTTTGAGCGAGCTATACACTCACTGTTATGAGAATATATATTTGCATTGACGGCGACTGGCTAGTCGTCTAGACTTTGTCACTGCATCATTCAGACCATTGTGATTCTGCAGCCTAGGGAGGGTACGTAGCATGAAGGAATCTCTGATCAAAGCCATTGCGGACATGGAGGAGGAAGAGGCGATGAAGATCGCCAGGAAGATGCTCGATTCCGGAGTCGATCCTTGGCTGATCCTCGACTACAGCAAGGAAGCGATGGAAGTCGTCGGCGCCCGCTATGAAAAGAAAGAATACTTCCTGCCCGAACTCATCATTGCAGGGGATCTGCTCAAGGAGATCGGCGTTCTCCTCAAGCCCTCGCTCAAGGCCAGGGCGACTACGAGCAAGGCCCAGGGCAAGGTGCTCATCGGTACCGTCGCGGGCGATATCCACGATATTGGAAAAGACGTCGTCAGCTTCATGCTCGATGTCAACAATTTCGAGGTGCTGGACATCGGCATCGACGTTCCGGCCGAGACCTTCGTCCAGAAGATCAAGGAGTTCAAGCCCGATGTCGTCGGTCTGAGCGGCTTCCTCACCCAGGCCTTCGACCAGATGAAGGTGACGGTGGAGGCGATCAAGGCTGCCGGCCTGCGCGACAAGGTCAAGATCATGATAGGTGGGGCAATCATGGATACCAAGGTATCCACCTATGTCGGGGCAGACGCTTTCGGCGCCGACGCCAGCGCGGCAGTCAAGCTCGTCAAGGCTTGGCTGGCATAGCATGCAAACGCAGGGAGGAAACTGAACATGGCAGAGAAATCGCCCAAAGAACTCTACGACGAGCGCCTCAAGCGCGTCCTCGACGCTGCTGCCGGCCGTGTGCCGGACCGCGTCCCCATCGTTGGCCCCTTCCAGAAGTATCCCTATACCTTCGGCGGGATTACCCTTCAGGAAGCGATGAACGACTACGGCAAGGCCAGGGAAGCCTGTCATAAATTCCTTGACTACTTCCAGCCCGATGCGGACTTCGGTCCCATCTTCGCTTATCCCGCGAAGGTCATGGAAACCCTCCAGTACACCGCCTTCAAGTGGCCCGGCCACGGTGTCGGCGAGGACTCGATGTACCAGTACATCGACGGTGAGTACATGAAGGCCGAGGAGTACGACGACTTCATCAACGATCCCTCCGATTTCATGATGCGAACCTGGGCCTCCCGGCAGTTTGGCGCCCTCAAGGGCTTCAACAGCATGGTGCCCTGGCGTCGCTTCATGTGGTCCGGCTGGATGAACTTCGGCTTCTTCGCCTCGCCTGAGATGCGACAGACCCTCGACCTTGCCATGAAGGCTGGTGAGCAATTGAACGAGTGGTGGGGATCGCAGGCCCAGTACTGGGGCGAGATCCAGGCCAAGGGCTACCCCCTCGCCTTCGCTGGCTGGGACTGGGCCCCCTTCGACATCCTTGGCGATACCCTCCGCGGAACGCACAACATCCTCGCCGACATGCGCCGAAGGCCCGGAAAGCTGCACGATGCCCTCGAGGTCGCGACGAGGATCTTCATCGAATACGGATCCGGATCGGCCGGAGCGCCGCTGCCCTTCACCTGGACCTGGATACACAAGTCCACCCGCGAGTTCATGTCCGACTCCCAGTTCAACGAATTCTACTGGCCCTACCTGCGCAGGGGTCTCCTCGCGCTCATCGAGAAGGGAGTAACTCCTGTCATCTACTGGGAAGCGGACTTCGAGAGCAGGCTCCAGTACATCGGTGACATCCCCAAGGGCAAGGTCATCTACCACCTGTCCAACACCGACCCGGCAAAGGCCAAGGCCGTCCTCGGGAACACTGTCTGCCTCGCAGGCAGCGTGCCCAACATCGTTCTCCTCTCCGGTACCGTCGATGACGTGAAGGCCAGCTGCAAGAGTCTCATCGACACAGTCGGCAAGGATGGTGGCTTCATCATGGATTCCGCGGTGATGCTTGACGAGGCCAAGCCAGAAAACCTGAAGGCCATGTTCGATTTCACCAAGGAATACGGAGTCTACCGCTGATCGGAATTCCTGCGTGAGTGTAGCCGTACTTTTCGAGCCAGTCGGAACGGCGGTGGAAGTAGAACCCGGGCGGACTCTTCTGGAGGCCGCCCGGGATGCCGAGATTTCCCTCGGCGCGACCTGCGGGGGGCGCGGAACCTGTGGCAAATGCCAGGTCCGCGTCCTCGAAGGTCCCCTCCCTCCAGCTACTGCCAAGGAAAGGGGCGCTCTCTCGGAGGGCGCCCTTTCCGAAGGCTGGCGATTAGCCTGCCAGTACGAAGTGACCGCAGCTGTCAAGGCTGAGGCCTTCCTTGTCCGCAGCAGGGCCAAGGGTGAAGCTCCGCCCTTTGAACGCGGTTTCGCATTCGCCCCTCCCGTGCAGCGCCGTTTGGTAGAGGTCCCCCCGCCGCGCCTCGACCAGCCTACCAGTGATTTCGGAAACCTCTCATCTGCCCTTTCGCTGGATGGCGGCTCCCAGCCAAGGACTGTTGATTTCCAGGTCGCGCGGGAACTGTCCGAGATGCTTCGCGCTGCTGAATGGAAGGTCGTCGCGACCCTCCGCGGTGACGAGCTCATCGGCGTGCGCCCCTCCTTGAACGCTCGGATTTCCCTCGGTCTCGCCGTGGATCTGGGCACGACAAACATCGCCGCCTACCTGTATCGGATGGACGATGCATCCCTCCTGGGGGTGTTCTCAGCTCCCAATCCACTTTCGGCCTATGGCGCCGACATCATCTCGCGCCTGGCCTATTCGTCCCTGTCAATGGACAACAGGATGGAATTGCAGCATGTGCTGACCAAGGCGGTGAACATCCTCGCCGGTCACGCGACGCGCGAACAGGGCTGCGATGTCGAAGACATCGATGAGATGGTAGTAGTTGGCAACAGCGGGATGCACCATCTTTTCCTCGGCCTTCCGGGGCATCAGCTCACGCGGGCCCCCTTTGTCGCAGCCCTCGATATGGCGGTGTCGGTCAAGGCGCGCGAACTCGGCATAGGGATCGCAAGGGGTGGCTATGTCTACATGCCACCGCTGGTCGGTGGCTTTGTCGGCTCCGATCTCCTCGCTGTCGCCCTGGCCACCCGCATCGACCAAAGGCGCGGCGCAAGGCTCGCCCTCGATATCGGTACTAATACTGAACTTCTCCTGTCCGTGGATGGAGTCCTGTACTGCTGTTCCACGGCCAGCGGCCCGGCCCTCGAGGGCTCGGCCCTCAGGTTCGGGACAGTCGCGTCCCCTGGATCCATCGACGCCGTCTGGTCAGGCGCGCCGAAAGCGGCCTTCGAATGCACGACGATCGACAGGCGACCCGCCACTGGCATCTGCGGCTCCGGCATAATCGATCTCCTCGCCTGCCTTGTCCGTAGCGGTCTTGTCAGCCGGACCGGCAGGCTTGTCTCCGATTCTCCCCTGGTCCTGCCGGATCCCGCCGGCAATCACCACTTCGTTGTCGCTCAAGCCGCGTCGACGGCCCTGGGCGAGGATCTCACGATTTCCCAGGATGAGATACGCTCTCTGCAGCTGGCGAAGGGCGCCATCCGCGCGGGCATCGATACACTCCTTGCCGTCCATGGACTTGGTGTGAAGGATCTCGACGAGTTCCTTGTTGCAGGAACCTTCGGCAACCATCTCCACGTGGAAAGCGCAGTCGCGATCGGCCTCTACCCCGACATACCGCGGGACCGTATCCGACAGATCGGAAATGCCGCCGGCACGGGCGCAGTCCTTCAGCTCCTTTCGGAGGATGAGCGCCGGGTAGCGTCCGAACTGAGCCGTTCCATCACACACCTCGAACTTTCCCTGCAACCTGGCTTCAGGAAATGCTTCGCACGATCCCAGTGGTTTCCTGAGGAGGGAACGTCATGAATGTAAGGACTGACTGGACCATGGAGTTCGACGTCCAGCGCATCGAGGAGCTCCAGAGCGAGTCATTCGCAAGGATCCTCGCCCGTCCCAAGGGGAGGGAGGACTGGAAGGAAGCCCTGGCCGACGCGATGCGGCTCGTCCAGCCGGCGGCTGTCTGGGACAACTTCCCCATAAGCGAGATCCAGAAGGACAGGATCCTCCTTGAAGGCGGTGCATCCATCGGAAGCGGACTCGTCTCAAAGGTCTTCGCCGGAGCCTCGGAGCTGATCATCGGCATCTGCTCGATCGGTACCGGCCTGGGGGCCCGCGTCAAGGAGCTCCAGCAAGGACGCAACATGATGCGGGCCCTCCTTCTCGATGACCTCGGCAGCTGGGCTGTCGATCTCGTACGGCAGCAGCTCTGCCATCAGATGGAGGAGGAGGCAGCCGAGGCCGGACTCCACGTAAGTACCTGCCTGTCGCCGGGCGAGTCCACCTGGACCCTCGAGGACCAGCGCGTCATATTCTCGCTGCTGGACAGTGCAGCCATAGCTGCGACCCTCAGCCCCTCGCTGGTCATGTATCCACTCAAGACCCTTTCACTCGCCATGGGCAGGGGCAGGGAAAAGCTGGGGCATGAGGGTGGGAGCAATTGTGACTTTTGTACGATCAAGAACCGCTGCGCCTTCCGGAACCGGAGGGCTACTCTTCCCGTAAAGGAAACGACATGAGCGAGACAATCATCACCAGGGGCGATGCCCGCGTAGTGATCAGCCCCGGCAAGCCGACGGTCATCATCGGCGAGCGCATCAATCCCACCGGCAAGGACTGGCTGAAGCAGGCCATCCGTGAGGGGGACTGGACCCGGGTCGGGATCCTGGCCCAGGAGCAGGTGGCTGCAGGCGCGGTCATCATCGACGTGAACGTGGCAGTGTCCGAGGCGAGGGAGGTCGAGACCCTTCCGCGAGCTGTAGAGGCCGTGCAAAAGGCCGTTTCAGTTCCGTTGTGCCTCGATTCCGGGGATCCCGCGGCACTGGCCGCCGCCCTGGCCGTCTGCGACGGCAAGGTCATCATCAATTCAGTCGATGGCAACCGGGAAAAACTCGACGCGATACTCCCCCTGGCCCTGAAATACAAATCGGCATTGATCGGTCTGGCCATGGACAAGGAATCGGGAATACCCAAGACCGCTGAACAGCGCGTGGCCATTGCCCGCAGGATCCTTGAAGCAGTGATCGAGGCCGGCATCCCCAGGGAGGACCTGATCATCGATTGCCTGACCCTCGCGGTGAGCGCTGACCAGAGCATGGGACCGGTGGCGCTGGAGACCATGCGCCTCGTGTCCCGCGAGCTGGATCTCAACGTCAACATGGGTGTGAGCAACATTTCCTTCGGCCTCCCGGAGCGCCCCCTCCTCAATGCGACCTTCATCGCGATGGCCTGTGCATCCGGGCTGACCTGCGCCATCATCAATCCGCACATGCTGCCTGTGGTCCATGCCCTCCAGGCTTCCGACGTTCTCCTTGCCCGCGACAGGAGGGCGCTGGGATTCCTCAAGGCCTATCGCGCGCGCCTCAAGGCCCAGGAAGCGGCGGACGGCGGACCGGCTCCCTGAGAGCCTGATCCGGCAAGCGGCCGCCTTGGCCAAAGGAAATGGAAGAGGGGCAGGAACAGCTCGTTAGTTGTTCCTGCCCCTCTTCCTTCCACTGGCCCGCGTTCCGGAGATCCATGGCTCCGGCTCGGATCGTCGCGCTGCGACAGCCCTACACCGGTGCCTTGAGTTCCTTGATCCTCGTGAGGGTACCGAGGGTCAGCGAGAAGATGACGATCATCCCCCGGAAGAAGTTCTGGTAGAAGGAAGGAACATTGGCGAAGAAGATGATGTTGTTGAGGAGGCCAAGGATGAGGGCGCCGACGATGGCTCCCCAGATGTTGCCCCTTCCCCCGGACATCGCGATTCCGCCGATGACCACCGCCGCGATGGAGTTCATCGAGTAGGCAGTGCCCGAGCGATACTCACCAGAGGCTGTCAGCATCAGGAGGCACATGCCACCGAGACCGACGAAGACCCCAGCGAAGAGGTGGGACATCAATCTCACCCTGTTTACCTTGATGCCTGATGCGAAGGCGGCCTTTTCGTTGCCCCCGACAGCATAGAGGTGGCGGTAGAACGCTGTCCTGCTCACGATGAACCATAAGAGGAGTCCGCAGCCGAGGATGATCAGGGGCGTGGGTATGCCGAGGAAGGCCTGGCGATAGGCCTTGTAAAAGAACTTGGGGACATAGCCACCCGGTGACGGCATGATGAGGATCGTGGATCCGAGGACCACGCCCGATGTGGCGAAGGTCGCAATGAAGGGCGGGAGCCTGAGCCGGCCGATGAGGAGACCGTTGAAGCCTCCGACCATCACCGTGATGACGAGGCCGAGGGCGACAATGAGGGCTACGTTCGTGTCTGTCATCGACTTTGCCGCGATGATCGTGTACAGCGACATGGTCGCTCCGATGGAGAGGTCTACGCTGCCGGAGAGGATGATGATGCCCTGTGCGAGGGCTGCGAAGATCAATGGCGTGAAGGACATGAAGTTCGAAGTCAGTATGTCCCGGGTGAAAAAGTCCGGCTGCAGGGCGACGTTGACGATGAGGAGGACGAAGAGGATGGCGAGCCCCATCGTCGAGGGATTCTGGAAGGCCCGCCGGAACTTGTCTGCGTAGCTGTTTCCGTCAGTCATTGCATACCCCCTTCGTGAGTGACGATGTCAGTATGCTCTCGTCCGTGATCTGTTCTCCCTTGATCTCGTCTACGATGCGCCCCTCGAACATGATGACGACCCTGTCGCAGTTCGCCCGGAGTTCCTCGACGGCGCTCGCATAGAGGACGACCGAGGTCCCCGCGTCGGCGAGTTCGCGGACGAGGAGGTAGAGGGCGTCCTTGGCCTGGATGTCGATACCCTTGGCGGGGTCGTTGAGGAGGAGGAGCTTCGGGGTGAACTGGAGCCACTTCGCGAAGACCACCTTCTGCTGGTTTCCTCCGCTCAGATTGCTGACGACATTCCGCGGGTTGGGAGGATTTACGCCGAGTTTCTTTGCCAGACCCTCCGTCATCCTGAAGAGGGATTTGACATCAAGGAAGAAACCGGCAGCTCCCATGGGGAAGCGGGGATATATCACGTTCTCGAAAATGTCGAGGTTCATGAACAGGCCGTCCTTCTGCCTGTCGCCGGGCACGAGGAAGATGCCTTTCTTGACTGCCTCGCGGGGATGGCGGAGCCGCACTTCCTTGCCCTCGAGAAGTATCTTGCCCTGTGTCCTCGGGAGCATCCCCGACATCATCAGTACTAGTTCTTCCTGACCCTGGTCAGCGAGCCCGCCGATGCCGAGGATCTCGCCTTTTTCGACCTTGAGGCTCACCCCGCAGACGTCCAGGTCGTGGGAGGCCGTCTGGAGCTCCAGGGTGATCTCCTCTGACGCTGGCCTGTTGCGCGAGCCGCTCGCCGCGTTTTCTTCCCTGGCATGGCCGGTCACGAGGGGAACGATGAGGTTCTCGTCGCGGGCCTGGGTCTGGAAATCGACTGTACCAGCCCCCTTCCCGTTGCTGAATGCGTAGACGAGGTCGCAGAGCCTGACGATTTCCCAGAGCCGGTGGGAGATGAAGATGACCGAGACCCCATCCCTCTTGAGGTCCATTACCTTCTTGAAGAGCTTCTCCACGTGCGCATAGCCGAGCGAGGCTGTCGGCTCGTCAAGGATGAGGAGCCGGGGATCCTGGAGGAGGGCTTTTGCGATTTCCACCATCTGCTTTTTTTCAGAGGTCAGCGAGTAGACCTTTTCTTCGATGGCGAGATCGGCGAGGTCAAGCTCGTCGAGAAGAAGCCGGGCCTTGTCCTTGGCTATCCGGTTGTTGGGGAAGGGCCCAAAGCTGTGGGTCTCGTTGCCGAGGCTGATATTCTCCCAGACGGAAAGTTCCGGGATCAGGCTGAGGTGCTGGTGGACATGGACGATCCCGTGGCGCTTGGCGTCCCCTGGGGACCGGATGATGGTGTGCTTGCCGTCAATGGAGAGGGAACCCTCATCGGACATGGTCTCGCCCGAGCAGATGCGGGCAAAGGTTGACTTGCCCGAACCGTTGGCACCAACGAGGCCGCAAACCATCGGTCCCTCGAAAGCCAGTTCCACTCCGTGGAGGGCGATGGCGCCTCCGTACCTTTTCTTGACGCCCGTAGCCTGAAAGGATTTCATCCCTGCCCACCTGCCTCTGGAAAGTGAGGAATGCCGGCACACCGGGGCATGCCGACATTCCCTTCATTGCTGTGCGACCTTATTTGAAGAGCGCGTTGATCTGGTCCTGGGAGTACCAGTTGTCGATGTATTCGGTGATGCCGCGGTTCTCGATGTGCTTGTCGTAGACAGCCTGGACATTCTCGTCCGTGATGCCGACGTTGAGCGGAACCTGGAAGATGGTATTGGTCGTGATCTTGATCTCGGCGTCGGGCTTGAAGAAGCCGGGCTTGATCTGCTTGCCCTGGAGGGCGCGGATGCCGATCCCAAGGGCGAGGTTGATGGTGTAGCCAGGGCCGTTTTCAATGGCGAAGGCCTTGAAGCCGTTGGGCTTGTTCTTGAGCCAGTACTCGAGATAGGGGACACGCGCCTCGCCGTTCATGATGGGAAGGTCACGGCCGGCCGACTCGAAGGCACGGATGGCCCCGAGGGACTCGCCGTCCTGGGTGACGAGGCCGTCCATCTGCGGCACGGCGGCGAGGACGTTGGCCATGACCTGCTGGGAGGTTGTGGGATCCCAGTTGCCATTCGCCTTGCCGAGCACCTTGACGCCGGGGTACTTCTTCGTGACGTCGGCGAAGGCCTTGTCGCGGTCGGTGTTGGCGGGAGAGCCATCGTAGCCTGAGAGGTAGTAGATGGAGCCCTTGCCGCCCATGCGCTTGATGACGTACTCGGTCTGGTCGGCCATCCAGTTATAATTGTTAGGATAGACCTGGAGTGCGTCGGTGCTGGTCGTCTTCTGGTCGTAGACGATGACCAGGATGCCCTTCGCGTTGGCTTCCTCGATGACTGGGTCGAGGGCGCTCACCGAGTTCGGGTTGATGAGGATGATGTCGGCCTTGCTGTTGATGAGGTTGCGGATCTGGGAGATCTGGAGCTCGACCTCGAAGCCGGCGTGCTGGACGATGAGCTTGCTGACCAGGCCCATGCCCTTGTACAGCTGGATGTCGCTGTTGAGGTCTACGATCGCCTGGGTCCTCCAGCTGTGGGTGATGAGCCCGTTGCTGACGCCGATGACATAGGGCGGCTTCTTCTTGAGGGTGCCCTTGAGGAACTGCGACGTGGCTGTCTCGCCGAAGCCGTTCATGGCCGTGGCGAACAGGAACACGATTCCGGTGATCATGAAGAAAATCCGTGAGCGTTTCATTCTCGATACTCCTCCGTGCAAAGTGTGTGGTTGATGCGATCTATGGCTGAGGTCCTCAAAGAACGGTCGTCACCTCCTTCCCCGGCGGGTACTGGGCAGCCTCGAGCCCGGAACCCGTCTCGCATCCTTGGCTTCTATTCTTCCTGATTCTTCCGGGAGTAACTGAACAGGAGGATCAGGAGGACCAGGCCTATGGTCACCTGCCTCCCTCCTTCTCCAAGCTGCAATGTGGCGAGAATGCTGTCCAGGGTCGTGAGGAAGATTGCTCCGGCTACGGAACCGAGATAGCTACCCGTGCCACCTGCGAAGGATATTCCTCCGATGACAGCCGCGACGACTGAGGGGAGGATGTAGACTGAACCGAGGTTGATGTTCGGTTCGCCGACATAGCCGAGCATCAGCATGCCCGTTACAGCGGAAAATATGCCGCTGACTCCGTATACGGTCATGCGGAACAGCTTGGTACGGACTCCGGAAAGCGCCGCGGCCCGGTTGTTCGCGCCGATCCCGTAGAGTGTTTTCCCTGCGCTCGTCCTGCGGAGGATGAACTGTGCTGCGACTATGGTGATGATCCAGATCACGACAACCCAGGGGATGCTGAAGCCTGGAGTTCCCACCTTGAAGGAGAGGGATCCGACACCAATCGTTTCGAGCAAGGGGCTCGCCTTGCCTATGTGGTTGCCTCCGGTCGAGAAGAGCGCGATGCCGCTCGTCGCCGTTCCCCAGGCAAGCGTCATGATGAGGGGGGAAATATTGAGATACGAGACCCCGATGCCATTCACGAGACCGAGAACGAATCCGCATAGTACGACAGCACCGAAGGCCAGGGGCAGATTCGCGTCGTTGCCCCTGAGTATGGCTGCTGCAAGTATGACGCCGATTACGAAAATCCCGCCGACGGAGAGGTCCAGCCCTTCCTTGCCGGAAATGATGACGACGGTCTGGCCCAGTGTGATCAGGCCAAGGAAGGCCGATGCCTGGATGACTGTCATGACATGCTTGAAGGTAAGGAAGTTCGGTACCAGCAGCCCGCCGATGATCATCAGCCCCACTGCAAGCAAATATGCAATCACAACCCGGTTGAGAAGCCACGACTTGAGGCTTGTTGTCATAGGCTTCCTCTATTCTTCGCCTTCTTCGGCGATTCGGGATTGACTCAACTAGCACGAGCTGATCGGCAAAGGCCATTGGCCGACGAATACAATCGTACAGTATTTGATTTCTTGTCAAGCGATAATCCTGTTTGCAGAATCAGCGGAGTAAAAGATTCTTAAATCGATAAAATAATCTATCATGCCTGTTCCATTGTGAACAAATTATCCCTTGACGGCTGTTCGTGCATGTATTGAATCAGCCGCGCATCGGGTGCTGGCCTTGCAAAAGCTGGTGATCGTGCCGCTCATGTGAAGTTTTTCATGATCTTGTTGACAGATCAAAAAGGCCAGATATAATGACAACGCGAATGGAACCGGTTCTATTTGAAGTTTCATTCTCATGGACAACGTACCCTTCCCCCCTGTTCCCGTGGGTTTTTCACGGTGGCGGAAGTCGTCTCCGAGGGGTGTTGCGCAGGATGGAAGCCTGAATGCAGTCGACGATCATCGATATAGCAAGATATGCAGGGGTCTCGAAGAGCACGGTTTCCCGTGTACTCAACGAAAGCGGTCCGACCTCAGCCGTGACGAGGCGGAAGGTCCTCGAGGCCGTCGAGATTCTCAATTTCAAGCCCAACGCCGTAGCGAGGCATCTTGCCCGGAACAGGTCCAATTCCTTTTCGCTGATCGTCCAGGATATCCGGAATCCATATTATGCCTATGCCAGCTGGTACACTGAAAGGATCCTGAGCGGCTTCGGGTTCAGCCTGGACATATTCAATGCTGACAACAACAGGTCCCTCGAAAAAAGCGCTCTCGAAGCGGTGAAGTATCGCAGGGTCGATGGTCTGCTGTGCATAGGCGGCGACAAGGATGCCACCAATATCATCGACTTCCACGTGCGCGAGGGCATTCCGGTCGTTCTTATCGACAGGGAAGTCCAGGGCTACGACATACCCACGGTCAATCTCGACAACGTATTCGGCGCAAGGCTCGCGACGGACTATCTCTTCGACCACGGCCATCGACGCATCGTGTTTGCCACCTCCGACCTTACCCTTTCGGAACGGCACCGCATGGAGGGTTTTATCCTCTCGTGCCAGGCAAAAGGCATTGCCCAGGAAGACATCCCTGTCGTGTCGATGAGCGAGGATGCGTGGGCCGAAGGCGGCTTCACCGCCTTTGAGGATGTCTTTCATTCAGCTGACCCGCCGACGGCCTTTTTTGGCTCCAACGACATCAAGGCCCTCAGGCTCATCCGTCTGCTCAGGCGGAAGGGCTATTCGGTGCCTGAGGATATCTCAGTCATTGGCTACGACGACATAGATATTTCCTCGATCGTCGTGCCCTCCCTCACGACCATCCACCAGCCCATCAACGAGATGATCGAGGCAGGCACGTCCATGCTCATGGATCTGGTGGAAGGCAGGGAGCCTATATCCAGCCGGGAAATAGCAAAACCCTGGCTTGTCGAGCGCGAGTCCACGAGGTCGATTCGCCGGGCCAGCTGCTGATGGAGGCTATGCCCCGTCCGGGACAGGGTGCAGGATTCGGCGGAAATGTTTGACAGCGTCCATGGACATGCTATAGTGGTGCAGCAATAAAGGGAACGGTTCCATCGTCCAGGGCGCAGGTCTCACACGAGCCATTGATCGACTACGGCGAAAAGCGCCGTCACAGGAGGTTCAGGATGTCCGAACAGATGAACGCGCAGGTCTTCTACGAAAAAGAGAAGATGGTCTTTGAGAAGATCCCGGTTCCCGTGGTCACCGATACCGACGTCCTTGTCCGGGTCAAGAACGTAGGCATCTGTGGTTCCGATGTTTCCTATTATTACGGTATGAGCCCAGTTGGCACCGCTTCGGGCAAGGGGCCCCTCGTCCTCGGACATGAGTTCACCGGAGAAGTGGTAGAGGTCGGTTCGGTCCCCAAGGCGCTCGGACTCTTCAAGCCAGGCGACCGTGTCGTGGTGAACCCCGTCCAGTTCTGCAACGCCTGTCCCGACTGCGCAGCAGGCAATACGCACATGTGCGCGCACGGCAGCGTGCCCGGCGTCACGGTCAACGGTGCATTCGCCGAATACTGCGTCTCCAAATACACGGGCCTTTTCAAGCTGCCCGACAGCGTGAGCTATGCGGCCGGAGCCTGCATAGAGCCGCTGGCCTGCGCGGTCAACGGCATGAACCGCCTGGACATCAAGCCCGGTCAGTTTGTTGCCGTCTTCGGTCCGGGACCCATCGGCATCTGGATGGTAGAACTGGCGAAGAGGGCCTACGGAGCTGGCAAGGTCGCTTTAATCGGTACGCGTGATTTCCGCCTCGAGGCAGGGAAGAAAGCCGGAGCCGATTTCATTTTCAACGATTCGGAGAAGGGTTCGAAGTACTACGTGCCCGACGTCAAGGAAGCCATCAGGAAGGCTTCCGGGGGTAGGCTGGCGGATCGGCTCATCACCCCCGCAGGTCCCGACGCTGCCCTCGAGACTGCCGTCGACTGCGGAGGCAACTGCTCCATCATTGTCCAGTTCGGACTGCCCGACGGGGATGGCAGCTTCAAGATCCCCTCGCTCAGCTTCCATACCATGGACAAGCAGATCCGCTCTGCCTGGCTCGCTCCCCTTGTATGGCCCCAGACCATCAGGCTTGTCGAGGAGAAGCTCGTGAGCATCGAGCCCCTGATCACCCACACTGCCTCCCTCAAGGATACCGGCAAGGCGATCGTTGATCTCAGGAACCGTGTCGGCAATCCCATCAAGTACGAGATTGTGATCTGATCCGGAATCGCGCGCGGAGGAGTCGTTCTTTCCGCGCGCAGCCGGGTATGCAGCGAGGAGTATGAGATATGGATGCCAAGCGGCTTGCGGAGATACTGGACAAGGAACTCGCCTCGAAGGAAGGCCTCCTGAGGTTGCGTCCGAGCTGGGTCGCAAGGGATTTCCTCAAGCCGGGGAGGCGCCTCGGTCTTTCCGAAAAGGAAATGAACGTCGGCACGCGCGGTTTCATCTGCGAGCGCTGGCTCGCCTCCGAGACCGAGACCGACAACACGGTCAAGCATCCGAACGAGGGCCTCTCCTACCTTGACATCGAGGGTCACGACATACTCCTCAAGGAGTGCCTGGCCTCCTGCGGCGCCCTCCTCATGGGCGCAGCCTACGCGGCGAAGCACCGTGGCCTTGACCGCCTCGCCAAGATCTACGATTTCGATTCGCGCATATTCTTTCATTACCACCAGATGACGGAGGACGCGCGGAAGCTCGGCCACAACTCCAAGGAGGAGTCCTACTATTTCCCGACCGGAGTGCCGCTGGGACCCCATCCAGAGACCTTTTTCGGAGTCCATCCCTACATCGTGGAGCAGGGAAAACAGTATGAATTGCTTCTTCCTCTCCTGCAGAAATGGGAGGGCGACGGCATACTCAGGTTTTCGCGCGCCTTCCTCAATGTGCAGGGTGAGGGTTTCCACCTCCAGGCGGGCCTCCTCCACGCCCCCGGCACGGCCCTCACCATTGAGTTGCAGGAATCCTCTGACGTGATGGGAGTCCTCCAGGCAGAGGTCGAGGGAGTCAAGCAGTCAAAAGCCCTCCTTTATAAAGACATACCGCCGGAGGAGGTCGCGGCCAAGGGAGAAAGGGCCGCCCTCGACCAGCTCCAGTGGGAGGCGAACGGCGACCCATATTTCTACGAGAACCACCACACCGCGCCTGTGGAGATCCCGGGTACGGACCCCTCGCTCGGCGGAGAGACGTGGATCTATTACGATTCGACGCGGTATTCCGGCAAGCGCCTGGTCGTGAAGCCCGGCAAGAGCCTGACCATCAAGGATCTCGGCGTCCACAACCTCCTTGTATGGAAGGGCGAGGGCAGGGTCCAGAAGCTCCGCGTCGCCGCTGGCGATTTTGCCGCCGACGAGATCCTCGTCAGCCACGACAGGGCGGTCGCAGGAGTGAGCTACGAGAATACGGGGTCAGTCGACCTCGAGATCATCAAGTTCTTCGGGCCCGACATCAACAGTGCGGTCGTGCCCTATCTGGAGAAGTACCAGGGCCGCCGTTAGGGCGGGTCCGGTCGCGGGAGTGATGGCAATGATGAGGAGAGGCGAGCGATGTCCGAGGACCTGATTCTCGAGATGAAGGGGATCTTCAAATCCTATCCAGGGGTTAGGGTATTCGAGGATTTCGACTTCGCCTTGCGGAGGGGCGAAATCCACGGCATCTGCGGTGAAAACGGAGCTGGCAAGTCCACTCTCATCAAGATGCTGTCAGGTGCCCATGCCCCCGACCAGGGCGTAATCCGCTTCAACGGCCTGGCTCTCGATAACCTTTCTCCCCGATCGGCAATGGCTATTGGCATTCAGACCATCTATCAGGAACACAACCTTTTCCCCCTTTTGAGCGTCGTGGAAAACCTCTTCGCGGGGAACCAGATAACCTCTGGAATCGTCATCAACAAAGGAAAGATGGTCTCCAAGGCCCGGGAAATACTGGACTATCTCCACTCCGATATATCGCCCTTCGATATCGTCGGGGAACTTGGCAGCGGTTCCCAGAAGATCGTCGAGATTTGCAAGGCCCTCGTCCAGGAATCAAAGGTCATCATACTCGACGAACCAACCGCCTCCTTCAGCCAGACGGAAATCACTCACCTCTTCGAGGTGATCAAGAAGCTGGTACAGAACGGACTGAGCATCATCTACATCTCCCATCACATAGAAGAGGTTTTCCACCTTGCCAATAGGGTGACGGTCATCAGGGACGGAAAGAAGGTCAAGACCTACCCTATCGGGGAGCTGACCGAGCAGCAACTCATACACGATATGGTGGGACGGGACGTCTCGTTGTTTTACCAGAGGCCACGGATGCCCATCGGCGAAGTGGTGTTCGAAGCCAGGAATCTTTGCGGAAATGGAGTCAACAACGTTTCGCTGACGCTCCGCAAGGGGGAGATCCTGGGTATTTCGGGGATGGTGGGTTCCGGGCGGACCGAGCTGGCCGAACTTCTTTTCGGAGTGAAGAAAGCCGATACTGGCGAGATACTGATCAAGGGCAGGGTCGTGAACCTGAAGTCGCCGCTTTCGGCGATACACCACAAGCTCTGTTTCATAACCGAGGACCGACAGGCGACCGGATTGTTCCTGAAGCACACGATCGCCAAGAACATCCCCATCGTGAGTTATGTCCAGACGCGGACGCCCCTTGCCCTGCCTTCCCAGGACGTAAAAGTATCCGAGCACTATGTCCAGTCGCTGAATATCATGACTCCCAGCGTGTTCCAGCTCGCCGTCCTCCTTTCCGGGGGCAACCAGCAAAAGGTTGTGCTGGCGAAGTGGTTCGCTACCAATGCGGATATTTTCATATTCGATGAACCCACGCGGGGCATCGACGTCGGGGCGAAGGAGGAGATTTACAAGATCATGATCGGGCTCCTCGAAAAGGAAAAATCGATAATCATGATTTCTTCGGACATGCCGGAGCTCATCGCGATGAGCGACAGGGTGGTCGTCATGCGCGGCGGGACGGTGGCTGCGCAGGTCGATCGCGAGGGTGTCACCGAGGAGACGATTCTGAAGCATGCTATCGGGAGTGAGGCGAGATGAAACCAAGGAAGTTCCTGCGGAGCGAGAACGGGCCCATGTTGCTCGTGTTGTTGACCACGATAATGGCTGTCTTTCTCGTCGAGCTCCTGTTCGTGCGGGGTGGGGATATCACCAAGGTGGCCTTCATCAAGCCCATGAACATCTCCAATGTGCTCATGCAAATATCCATCACCGGGATGATGGCCATCAGTATGACATTGGTGATGGTATCGGGAGGGATCGACCTCTCGGTTGGCCAGATGGTGTGTTTTCTTGGCACCGCGATGGCCTACATGATGAAGAACGTCGGTCTGGACGACTGGGCAGTCGTGCTCTTCGGCCTGGCGCTGGCTGTGGTCTTTCAGGTTCTCATGGGATTGATCATCTCCCGGACGAAGCTGGAGCCCTTCATTGTCTCGCTGGGTTTCATGAGCATGTACAAGGGTTTCACCTACCTGATCACCAACGGCAGGGAGATCACCGTGGGGGGGAAATTCGGATTCCTGGGAAAGACCTATCTGAACATAACCGATGATTTTCGCCTGGGTATGCCTGTCATCGTCCTGATCCTCCTCTCGGTCATCGTCTGGCTCGTGCTCAAGTACACGAAATTCGGCAGGTCGGTCTATGCGGTCGGAGGCAACGAGAATGCCGCCTATCTCGCTGGCATCAACGTCAAGAACTTCAAGCTGGTGCTCTACGCATTGAACGGCATCTTCGTGGCCATCGCGACGATGGCCTCGCTGTCGAGGATGGGTACGGGCAATCCCCTGATGGGCGAGGGCAAGGAAATCGAGGTCATCGCGGCAGTCGTCGTCGGAGGCACTGCCCTGAGCGGCGGCAAGGGCAACGTCTGGGGTACTTTCATCGGCATCCTCCTGCTCGGATGCCTTTCCAACGCCCTCAACATCCTTGGCGTCTTTCCGCACTGGCAATACGTCCTCAGGGGGGTGCTCATCATCCTGGCCGTATTGCTGAGTTACTACAGCAGCCAAAGAACGACGGTGGTAAGGATCAGGCCTACGGAGCCCAGGGCCGCAAAGACATGACAAGCTCCGCTCCGGTGGACTCCGGAAGTCCGCCGGGGAAAGGATTTCCGGAAATGAGGAGGTTGCCGGGCAATTGACAGGCAGACATTGCGGCGTCATTTCGGGCTTCCATTTGTGGCAGCCAACCCTCGAGGAGGAGAATGTCCAATGAAGAGAGTCGCAACTATTGTGATGTTGTTCGTCATGCTGTTTTCGGTCGCGACGGCCGTTAGCGCGCAGGGCAAGGAAAAAGGCAAGAAGATCGGCTTCGTGAACGCCGGTCCGGACGACTACTATGCCCAGTTCGGCAAGGTCCTGGTCGCCGTCGCGAAGTCCTATGGCATGCAGGTGACCGAAGTCAACTCGGACTACAAGCCCGAAAAAGAACTTGCCAATGTGCAGGACCTCATCGCCAAAGGCGTCGATGCGATCGCGGTCATCACCGCGGGTGCCGAAGGCAGCGCGGCGACGATCAAGGCCGCCAATGACGCGAAGGTTCCCATATTCTTCATCGCCGGCAAGCCGGCTCTTTTGCCTGGCACCGATCTCACCGGGCACGTGACCGATAATTTCGTCATCATGGGATACAGGATCGGCCAATGGGTGACCAAGAACTATCCCAAGGCCAAGGCTGTCAACATCCCCGGCTTCCTCGGCCAGGGTCCCGCGGAAGGCGAACTCGTCGGCTTCCAGCTCGCTTTTGACGAAGCCAAGATGGGCCAGGTCAAGCTCCTCAAGAGCGCCGAATGGCAGAGCACCCTGGCGGTGCCCATCACCGAAGACCTGATCGCCTCGGGCACGCCTTTCGACGTGATTTTCGGTGCCAACGAGGAGACCGTCCGCGGCATCATCCAGGTCTTCGAAGAGCAGAACATCAAGGGCAAGGTCATCGTTTCCTGCAATGGAAAGGAAGATGCCTGGGACTGGATAAAGGAAGGCAAGATGGCGGCAACCTCTCCCAATCCGCCCTCCCTCAACGCTGACCTCTGCATCCAGCAGATGGTGCGGTATTTCAACGGCCAGAAGTTCGAGAAATACCTCCAGATCATGCCCTTCGACGTGCTGACCAAGGCCAATCTCGGCAAGGCCATTCCTTGGGACACCGCAACCTACATGTATGGACGCTCGCAGAAGCTGTTTGCCTGGGATCTCGCCACCTACGAGAAGAACTACGTGGCCAACAAGAAGATGTTCTCCGACTTTGATGCCAAGGTCGAGGCATACCTCAAGAGCCATTGATTCCTGGTTTCTCCCGATGGCGGACTTGCCGTCCGGCAAGTCCGCCTTTTTCACCAGGAAACCAAGAATACCGAGCCGGAATAACCAGAGGAGTTGTCATGAAAATCGGAGTATTCCTGTTGATCGAGGCATTCCAGAGCGTCGAACGACAGCTTCAATGCGCCAAGGAAATGGGTTTTGACTGCGCCGACATCACCGATGTGAATTCGGGCGGCAGCATGCTGGGATCGGCGGGTTTCTCCCCGACGGTCAGCCTCGACGAAAACCCCTTTGAAATTAAAAGGCTCTTTGCCAAGTACGGCATCACGCCTACGACCATCTGTGCCCACGCAGCTCTCCTCGAACCCAGCAATCCTGGTAAATTGGGAACCGCCGAAATCATGAAGGCAGTCCACTTCGCCGCCGCGATCGGGATCAAGGATGTCGTCACGACCGAGACCGATCCAAGGTCCGAGTGGGCAGAAAAACTGACCTACGATCAGCGAATATTCATCTGCGCCGAAAAGCTGTACACACCGGTAAAGATGGCCACTGATTATGGAGTGCGCATTCTTCTCGAGCCGCACGGTCCCGTCACCGATTCCATTCAGGGACTCAAGGACCTCTTCGCGATGCTCGGCAACCCTGCTTCGCTGGGAGTCAACCTCGACACGGGGAATTCCTGGCTTGGGGGAACCGATCCAGTGGAGATGGCACGGGTCTTCAAGGACAAGATCCACCATGTACATTGGAAGGATCTCAGCGCTGAATGGATACCCAAGCGCGGCACACAATTCGGCTGTGGTTTCTCGACCATCGCGATCGGGGACGGTGTCATCGACATCAAGGGTGTCTGCGCGGCCCTGAAGGGCGCCAACATCGCTTCGTCCACGCTTGAGATCGTAGGGAGCGCCGAGACCCTGCAGAAGAGCAAGAAGTACCTGGAAGCCTGCGGGGTATAGCAAGTTCGATACGGTACGCTCTTCACCTCGCGCGAAAGCGGGTTGGGAGCATTTCTTGCTGAGAGGGAATCTGCGCTTCCGATAGCGCCAGCCTCGGGAAAATTGTCTCGTGAGATTGAGGGTACAGTCCGGTTTCAGGGCAGGCTTGACGATCGCACCCTCCGAGCGAAGGCAAGGGGTTTCGGTCGACAAAATCACAAAGCCGCCTTTCAAGGTGGCAAGCTTTCTTGATTTAGGGAGGAAAGTCATGGCAATTCATCTAGGCATGCACGCGGATAATTGGAGGGAACGTTCAGGTAGTTTTGAAGCCGCGCTTGACTCGGCTGTCCTGCACAAACTCGAGCACATCGAGGCAGGGATGATTCATGGCCAGTATTTCATCAGTGCGATGGGTTATGAGCCCAGCCTTTCCACCCAGCAAAACCCCATGGAAATCCGGCGGCTTTGCGAAAAAAAAGGTGTGCGCATATCCATGATCGACGGCTCTTTTCCCATGATGGGTCCGCAGGGAAGTTTCTACGGAGTGCAGTACTGCTGCCAGACCATCCGTTTTGCCCACGATCTGAACTGCCCCAAGGTCGACAGCACCGATTCAGGCAAAAAGCTGGACATGCCCAAAGATGAGGTATTGAAAATAGCAATTATGAACTACACGGAAATTCTGAAGTGGGCAGAAGACTACAAAGTCGTCGTCTGCGTGGAGCCTCACGGTCCATACACGGGTGATCCTGATTTCATGCTGAAATTGATGAAGCATTTTGAAAGCGAATACCTGCGTGTGAACTTTGATACCGGCAATGCTTTTATTCAAGGGCACAACCCGCTGGAATACCTGAAACAACTCGGGAAATATGTCGCTTCCTCACATATCAAGGACGTCGACGCCGGTCTCGCTGC
>JBAXTA010000109.1:0-12681 GCA_037130415.1 Spirochaetota bacterium | reverse complement strand
CTCCAGTAGGGCCGGCGGCTCCGGTAGGGCCGGCGGCTCCAGTAGGGCCGGCGGCAACCATAGCGTCGGCGCCAGCTGCCCCCGCGTCGCCTCCTCGTGCTGTCGCGCCATATGCGGCCCCAGCCCCCGCGTCGCCGGTCAGGGCAGCCATCGCGGCAGCAGCACCTGCTGCCCCCGCTCCCGCGTCGCCAGCCGCTCCCGCCATCGATGTGGCCCACATCCAGAACGTAATGATGAGGGTCGTTGCCGAAAAGACGGGCTATCCCTCCGGCATGCTGGACTTGGACATGGATATGGAAGCCGACCTGGGCATCGATTCCATCAAGCGGGTCGAGATTCTGGGTGCAGTCCAGGAGGAGGTTCCTGGACTGTCCGAACTGAATCCCGAGGACTTGGCCGAGCTGCGCAGCCTGGGCCAGATCGTGAGCTACATGCACTCGAAGGTGCCCGAGGCTGCTGCAGCGCTTGCAGGTCCCGGCACTGCGCCTGCGACGCTGCCGACAGCCCTCGTGGATGCTTCAGGCAAGGCCTCGGGCGCGGTCATCGATGTCGCCTACGTCCAGAACGTGATGATGCGGGTCGTTGCCGAAAAGACGGGCTACCCCTCCGGCATGTTGGACCTGGACATGGATATGGAAGCCGACCTGGGCATCGACTCGATCAAGCGGGTCGAGATTCTGGGTGCGGTTCAGGAAGAGATTCCCGGCTTGCCGGAGCTGAACCCTGAAGACCTCGCCGAGCTGCGTACTCTAGGCCAGATCGTGAGTTACATGCAGTCCAAGGCCCCAGGCGCCCACGCAGCGCCCAGGCCTTCGGCGCCAGAAGCTGCCTTAGAGAATGCCCTCCCGCAGCCCGCCGGAGCCGCAGAAGCTGCCTCGGCAGCGTCAGCTGGCGCAATCGCCGTAGAAAGGTCCCCGAGCGCCGTCGTCGTCGTAAAGCGCCTGGGCTCGGTCAGTCGGATCGAAGCGCCAGCTCCAGGCGCCCGCGCCCTCCTGGTGGACAATGGCCAATCTGTATCCGTCGAGCTGGCAGGACTACTCAGCGCCCAGGGCTGGGAGCTCGCAGTCGTGACACCTTCCTGGGTCAGCGCGAAATCAAAGAAGGCCTTCCCAAAGGCGGTTCAGAGGCTGCAGCTCAGGTCGCTGACAGAAGAAGGGGTTTCCGCCCTGATAGCAGAGGCCGGAGCCCTCGACGCTGTATTGTATCTCCACCCCCAGCTGGCGATTTCGGGCCTTGAGTTTCCTTTGGCCTCTAAACAGGGGCTTGAGCTTGCCTTCCTCCTGGCCAAGCTGGCCAAGGTCAAGGCTGCCACCAGGGCGAGAGCCAGTTTTATGGTCGCCACCTGGCAGGGCGGTCGCTTGGGCTACCAGAGCGACCGGGACGCCGACCTGAAGACTGACCTGGTTCAGGGCGGTCTCTCTGGCCTGGTGAAAACCCTCGCTCAGGAATGGCCTGAAGTCTTCTGTCGGGTGGTCGACTTAAGCGCTGCGCTTTCTTCCGAGCGCGCCGCTGCGATCCTCGCCGATGAGCTTCTGGATGCCGACATGAGTCTCCGCGAGCTCGCCTACGACGAAGCGGGACGCTCGACCTTGGCAGCGGAAGCTACGGACAGCTATTCCCTGCCTTCTGGCAACTCGGTGAACTCCGAGTCAGTCTTTTTAGTCTCAGGCGGAGCCAAGGGCGTGACCGCAGCCTGCGTTGCCCGCCTTGCCCAAACCAGCTCTGCCAAATTCATCCTCCTCGGTCGTTCGGACCATGAATCAAAGGAACCTGCCTGGGCTTCGGGGCTCGAAAATGAGGCGGAGCTTAAAAAGGCAGCCATGCAAAGCCTGATCGATGCTGGCGAAAAGCCGACTCCAGTGAAGATCGCGCAGCTGATGGCACCGGTCATCTCGAAGCGTGAAATTGCCGCCTCGCTGGCCCTGATCGAAAAGGCTGGCGGCAGGGTGAAGTACCTCAGCGTGGATGTCACTGACTCAAAAAAGCTCAAGGCGGCCCTCGCCCCCGTCATCGCCGAGTTTGGGGCGGTCACTGGATTGATCCATGGCGCAGGGGTACTGGCAGACAAGATGATCGAGCAAAAAACCCTGGCCGACTTCGAGGCTGTCTACTGCACCAAGGTGGATGGTCTGGCAGCCATGCTAGCCTGCGTCGAGCCTGAAAACCTCAAGCACTTTGTCCTCTTTTCCTCGGCGGCTGGCTTTTATGGGAACCCGGCCCAATCGGACTACTCCATCGCCAACGAGATCCTCAACAAGACAGCCCTCCGCTTCAAGGCCCTCTACCCGCAGGCCCAGTCGCTCAGTTTTAACTGGGGACCCTGGGATGGCGGCATGGTGACGCCCGAGCTCAAGCGGATGTTCGCCGCCCGTGGGGTGTACATCATTCCCTTGGCTGCAGGGGCAGAACTCCTGGCAAAAGAACTCATGGCGACCACGAATCGCTCGCCCCAGATCCTCGTCGGCAATGACATGAAGGGTGGGAGCGAGCAAAAAAAAAAGCTTAAAGCCGGGCGTGTGATCAAGGCCCTCCATCTGCAGAATAACCCCTTCCTTGCCGACCACGTCATCGCTGGGCACAGTGTCCTGCCCACGGTGGCGGCCATGGCCTGGATGACAGAGGCGGCGAAGGCCCTGTATCCGGGCTTTGGATCTGCGAGTCTCGAGTCCTATCAGCTTTTCAAGGGCGTGATCCTTGATGGCACCCAGGCAAGCAGCTATGCCCTTGACCTCGTACTGGTCGCAGAAGAAGCCGAGGCGCTGACTGTCGATGTCAGGGTTTCGGGCGAAAAAGGCAAGAAACTACCCCTCGTTCATTACGGTGCCCGGCTGCACCTGCAGCGGAGAGCCTCAGCATCGCCGCATCGAACACTGCCCCCTCCGACAGCTGCGGGAAAAGATGCGAGTATCTATTACGAAGATGGGACGCTGTTCCACGGGCCTTCGCTCCGGGGTCTGGTCCGCCTCCTTTCCTGCGACGATCGGGGTCTGGTCCTGTCGGCACGCATCGACCCCTCGGTGCGCGCAATGCAGGGGGAATTTCCCCTCGAGGCTTCGAACCTCTTTGCCAATGACCTCGTGTACCAGGCCTTGTTGGTGTGGGTGCGCGAGGTGCTTGGCATGGGCAGCCTGCCCTCATCGACAGGTAGCTGGACTGTCTATCGCGAAGTCACCCCCGGAGAGACGTTCTTCCTCGCCCTGAGCGTGATTTCCCATGATACGACCCGACTGCGTGCTGACCTGGATGTGGTGGACTCCGATGGAGCTGTCCTGGCTGAAGTCCGTGCCGCCGAAGTGACCATCAGCGCAACCCTGAAGGACACTTTCAAGCGCCCATGAAGACACTCGCTGTCATCGGCATGTCCGCCGGATTTTCGGATGAACTCACGGTCGATCGCTTTGATCGCAGGGTGTTTGTGGGGACGCCACTCAGTTCCGCCCCTGCTCCCTGGTCCGATCGGGGAAGTCGTGTTGTCGCTGCAGTCCGCGAAATGGCCGAGGATTCAGGCGTCGAGATCTCGATGCTCCGCGTCCTGGTCGTCTGTGACGACTGGGACGCCGCCTCGGAGGCAGCCCTCCGCCCGAATGTAGTGTCAGTGCATGCTGTGTCCACCCTGACAGAGGGAATCGTGCTGCTTGCAGCCTGGGTGAGCGAAGGCAAGGACCCAGTGGCAGTGGTCGGCGTCTCGCCCCAGAAAGCCCCAGCTGCCGAGCTTCCCCTTAACGCGAACATCAGCTTCGGTGCCGGGTTCGAGGGTTACCACGAGGCACGAGGCTTGGCAGCCCTCCTCCTGACCTCCGCCGATGCCGCTGCCTCACAGGGGGCCATTCCCTACGCCTTCCTGGCAGGGATTTCATCTGAAGGCCAGGTCTCGGAATGTTGCCTGGCCGCCCTGGCCCAGGCCCGGGTGACAGCTGCAGACGTTCGCTACGTCGAGGCTACAGCCCTCGCCGATTCGGTTCTTTCCACCCGCGAGGCTGAGGGCCTGGTGGCGGGCTATGCCTCAGCGAAGGAAGCGACCAATGCTGTCGGAAGCCTCCGCTCCGTCACCGGAGAGGGGAGGGGATTTTCCCAGGTCGCCGGCCTCCTCAAGACCGTCCTGGTCCTTCATCAGCGCTATGTTCCGGGGACTACGGCCTGGCAAAGGCCAGTGGGCCCGGCCTGGGATGGCTCCTCCTTTTACTTCCCCGGAGAAGCCCGTCCGATGTATCCCCATCAGGGGCATGCCTATGTCGCCGCCTACAGCTGCCAGACTCCTTCCAATTACAGCCATTGGATCGTGGTCGAAGACCGTGCCCAGAAAAGCCGCCTGAACGGCTATCTGGCTGTCAGCGACCTCTCCTTGGTACTCCTGGCAGCTGATACCGGAGCCGAGCTTCAGCTCGAATTGCAGTCGCTCCACGATTCGCTTGCCACAGCCAGCGATCACAAGTCGCTCGCCACGGCCTGCTACCATCGCTTTCTGGCCCGGGGGGGACGGTTCAGGCTCTGCCTCCTGGCCGAGTCGCTTGCCGAGCTGTCCCACGAGGTTCATCTCGCCCAGGCAGGTGTCGCCCACGCCCTCGAAGCAAAAAAAGACTGGAAGACTCCCAAGGGCAGCTACTTTGCCCACGAGCCCTTTGAAGCGCCCGAAAACGTGACCTTTGTCTATCCGGGAATCGGGGCCACCTACGTCGGCCTGGGCCGTGAGATCCTCCACCTCTTTCCGGAGGTCTATCAGACCGTGGCGGAGCTGGCGGACGACATCGGGCGCACCCTGGGCGACACCGTCCTCAATCCAAGGACCCTGCTTCGGCCCGATGGCCATGAGCTCAAGCGCCGCGACCACGAGCTTCGAAATAACTTGCCGGTGATCGCGGAATGTGGAGTCGGCTTTGCCTGCCTCTTTACCAAAGTTTTCGAAGATGTATTTGACCTCAAGGCCGATTTTGCCCTGGGCTATTCCATGGGTGAAATCAGCATGTTTGCCGCCCTTGGCAGCTGGGACACTCCCGGAGCCATGAGTGAGCGACTGGCCGCCTCGGACACCTTCAACCACCGCCTGGCTGGCGAATTGCGGACCCTCCGCCAGCTCTGGGGCCTCGACGTGGCCGAGGCGACGACGGAGAAGCTCTGGGACACCTACACGATCAAGGCCACCTACGAGGAGGTCCAGGCGGCCCTCGAAGGCGAAGAGCGGGTGTACTGCACGCTGATCAGTACGCCCGACAGTCTGGTGATCGGGGGCTACCCCCCTGACTGCCAGCGTGTGTTCAAGAAACTGGGGGTCCGTGCCCTCTGCCTCGACATGGCCAATGCCATCCACAGTTCGCCTGCCCATAGTGAGTTCGAGGAGATGGAAAAGCTTTTCACGATGGAAGTGAACCACCGCCTCGACACCAGGATCTTCTCGAGTTCCTGCTATCTTCCTGTTCCCCAGAGGACCAAGTCCATTGCCAATGGCATCGCCAAATGCCTCTGCGATCCCGTCGATTTTCCCCGGCTGGTCAACGCCGTCTATGAAAAGGGTGCCCGAGTCTTTGTCGAAATGGGCCCCGGCAGCTCGCTGGGTACCTGGATAGAAAGGATACTCAAGCCCGCGCGCGGAGACTCGGGCCCCGCCCGCCCGCACTCCACCATCCTGGTCACGTCCCGAGGTGTCGGCGAAGAGCTCACCATTTTCAGGGCAGTGGCCAAGCTCGTCAGCTCTGGGGTTCAACTCAATCTTCACAAATTCTTCGAAGGTTCGATCGTCACAAAGGCGGCACGATGGAAAACATAGCAATTATAGGTATTGCCAACCTTTTCCCCGGCTCCAGGACTCCCCAGGAGTTCTGGGCGAACCTCCTTGCGAAGAGGAACTCACGCTCGAAGGCCAGCTCGGCCCAGATGGGCGTTGATCCCGAAGCCTACCTTGGAAAAAAGGGCGATGTAGACCGTTACTACTGCCTTCACGGCGGCTACATCAGCGATTTCCACTTCGATGCCCAGGGCTATCTCCTCGATGCCGGATATCTATCTGGTCTTGATGATCTCTTCCAGTTTGCGCTCTTTGTCGCAAAGCGGGCCCTTGAGGATGCAGGCTACTGGAACTCCCCGGCGCTGGACCGCTGCGGCGCAATTCTGGGCAACCTCTCCTTTCCCACCAAGACCTCGAACCACCTTTTTCTTCCCCTCTATCACCGGGCGGTCGAAGCGGGACTTAAACAGCTCATCGGCGAGGGTTTTGAACTCAAGCCCTTTGCCCCCCATCGTGAGGTTCACTCCGACAATGGCTTGATCGCAGGCCTTCCCTCGGCCCTCCTGGCCCGTGCGACCGGACTCGGGGGCAGTCACTTTTCCCTCGACGCGGCCTGCGCCTCCTCCTGCTACGCAGTCAAACTCGCCTGCGATGCCCTCGCTACCGGAAAGGCTGACCTCATGCTGGCAGGCGCCGTCAGCGCCGCCGACCCGATGTTCGTCAACATGGGCTTTTCGATCTTCCAGGCCTACCCGGCCAATCAAATCAGCGCCCCCCTCGACGCCAATTCCCAGGGGCTCTTTGCCGGGGAAGGCGCTGGCATGATGCTCCTCAAGCGCTACGAAGATGCCCTTCGGGATGGCGACAGGGTTCTGGCCCTCATCCGCGGTGGCGCCCTTACCAATGACGGCAGGGGCGAGTTCGTCCTGAGTCCCAACACCAAGGGCCAGGTCCTGGCCTTTGAGCGGGCCTACGCCGATGCGGGAGTGGACCCCTCCGATGTCGCCTTTGTCGAATGCCACGCCACGGGAACTCCCAAGGGAGACAAGGTCGAACTCGCATCCCTTGAAACATACTTCAGCAGGACCGGGTCAAAGCCCCTCCTCGGCTCGGTGAAATCCAATCTCGGACACTTGCTCACGGCCGCGGGAATGCCGGGCATGATGAAGGCAATTGGGGCATTGGCGCAGGGGACCATCCCCGGGACGCCCAATATTACCGAGCCTCTGTCCTCGCCGACTGGCTACTTTGGCGCAGCCCAGATCCCATCGGACGCGGTAGCCTGGCCGGACAGTGGGAAGCCCCGCATCGCGGGCGTCAGCGTCTTCGGCTTCGGCGGCAGCAATGCCCACCTTGTCCTTCAGCAGACACCGGAAAGCGGGCAGGCCATCACCCGCAGCACAGCATTGGTACCGACCCGAGCCAGCGAGCCCATGGCCATCGTGGGCATGGACGCCTGTTTCGGGCCGCTCCATAGCCTCAAGGAATTCGCCGCCCTGGTGGGCAGTGGCCGCACAGTCTTCCGCGAGCTCCCCCCCCTGCGCTGGAAGGGCATGGATGCTGCGGCGCAGGGCGCTACGGCGCCCTGCGCCGGCTACCTTGAATCCTTTGACATCGACTTCCTGCGCTTCAAGATTCCCCCGAACGATCAGGATGCCCTTATTCCCCAGCAGTTGTTGATGATGAAGGTGGCCGATAACGCGGCCCTCGACGCGGAACTCAAGCCCGGCAGCAATGTAGCCGTCCTGGTCGCCATGGGCATCGAAGAGGAGCTTCACCAGTATCGGGGACGAGTGAACCTCGATTCGCAGATTGTCCAGAGTCTCGCTGATCTTGGGATAGCCCTGACGCACGAAGAACTCAGCGCCCTGCAGGCCCTGGCCAAGGACTCGGTAGCGGGGGCAGCCCAGCTCAACCAGTACACCAGCTTCATTGGCAACATCATGGCCTCGCGAATCTCCTCGCTCTGGGATTTTTCCGGGCCAGCCTTTACCCTCTCATCCGAGGAAAACTCGGTGTATCGCTGCCTTGAAGTGGCCGACAGCCTCTTCCGCACGAGCGAGGTCGAGGCTGTCATCATTGCTGCCGTGGACCTCTCCGGGAGCCTGGAAAACCTGACGCTGCGCAGGCGCTTCGGTCCCGACGCAGCGGGGTGCGCCACTGCCACAGCTGCGTTTTCGGCAGCTGGGTGGACAGCTGGAGAGGGTGCCGGAGCCTTCGTCCTCGTGCCTTCGTCCCGTGCTGCTCCGGGGCGGGTCTACGCTACCGTGGCGGGCCTCGCCTTTGCGCCAGGCTCGGGTGCAGAGGCCATCGAGACCGCCGCGCGAGAGGCTCTCAGGCAAGCGGGTGTTTCGCCCTCTGACATTACCCTTGTCGAAGCCAGTGCGAGTGGCCTTGCCGAGGAGGACGGATCCGAGCGGCAGGCCCTGGCGTCGCTGTATCCTGGAATCGTCCCAGTTAGCATAAAAACCCAGGTAGGTCATACCTTCTCGGCGGCCGGAATGCCAGCGATCATCGCGACGGTGGTGGCACTGGGCCATGGCCGTCATCGCTGGGCCGCCCTGAACGGCCTTGGCCGCGACCTGAGTGCGGCCCATGTGCTGCTGAAAACCGCCCCTGCGCCCCGCGCCAGCAAGCCTACAGCATCAGCCGCAGCCCCGCCTGCCAAGGCCGGCCTGGTCAAGACCATTGTGCTCGGCGGCGCGCTGATAGCCGAAGCCTTGGCCAGCCATGCCAACGATCCCCTGGTGATTTCAATCCGCCAGAAACTCTCCCAGCTTCCTGCTGGCCGCCCCCCTGTCGGTCGGCTCCTCCCTGCCAGCCGCCCCGACCTCGCAAAGGAAGTTGTAGAGCCCATGAAGACCTTCGTCAGTTCTACCGTCCCCCTGGAAATCACCGGTCAGTACGCTGCCCATAGAGCCTTTCTCGACCTGCGCCAGGCCGCCGGGAAGCAGCTGGCAAAGCTCATTGAGCTCCAAGTCAGTATTTCCGCTGGCCGCCCTAGGGCAGCCCTCGCCCCAGCCAGCGTCCCGCCCCCGCCCGCAACACCGGCAGCACCGCCAGCAGCACCAACCCACGCCGCCTCCGCCCACGCGCACGCGCACGCGCACGCAGGCCCTGCCCCGGCAGGCCGCCTCCTCGCCCAACCCATCCGCCTCATTGAGCGTTTCAGCACGCCCACCCAGGTGATCTTCGACACCCAGGCCCTGACGGAATTCGCCGAAGGCAGCATTGGAAAGGTCTTCGGAAGCGAGTACGCCCTGATCGACAGCTACCCACGCCGCGTCCGCCTGCCGACGACGGACTACCTCCTGGTAACCAGGGTGACCGACCTCGACGCAAAGCGCCTCGAATACCGGAAATCCTACATGGCTACCGAGTACGATATTCCCCTCGACGCGCCCTTCCTGATCGATGGCCAGATACCCTGGTCGGTATCAGTCGAGTCGGGCCAGTGCGACCTCCTCCTCATCTCCTACATCGGCATCGATTTCATGGCCAGGGGGGTGCGGGTCTACCGCCTCCTCGACTGCCAGCTCACCTTCCTGGAGGATATGGCCTTTGGCGGAGAGACACTCCGCTACGAAATCCACATCGACTCCTACGCCAGAAACGGCGAGCAGCTCCTGTTCTTTTTTCACTACGACTGCTACGTGGGCGGCAGGAAGGTGCTCATCATGCGCGGCGGCTGTGCCGGTTTCTTTACCGATGGAGAACTGGACGAAGGCAAGGGCGTCATCCATACCGACAAGGACCGGAGCGAGCTCGCCAATGCCAGGAAGAGCCATTTCGCTCCCCTTATCCCCAATACGCGCAGAGCGTACGAGTTTGAGGACATGATGAAACTCGTGGCCGGCGACGTGGCTGGCTGCTTCGGCCCCGCCTACGACCAGGGCGGCCGGAATCCCTCGCTCAAGTTCTCTTCCGAGAAGTTCCTGATGATCGAGCGTGTCACTTCAATCGATCCGCAGGGCGGTCACTGGGGCCTCGGCCTCCTGGAGGGGCAGAAGCGACTCGAAGCTCATCATTGGTACTTTCCCTGCCATTTCAAGGACGACCAGGTCATGGCCGGTTCGCTGATGTCGGAGGGCTGTGGCCAGCTGGCGATGTTCTACATGCTCTGGCTCGGCATGCATTCAGGCACGACGAACGCCCGCTTCCAGCCCCTGCACGGTGAGTGCCAGACGGTGCGCTGCCGGGGCCAGGTGACCCCCCAGTCGAACGTGCTGACCTACCGCATGGAAGTAACCGCCATCGGCATGGAACCCCATCCCTTCATGAAGGCCAACATCGATATCATCCTGAACGGCCGCGTGGTGGTCGACTTCAAGAACCTCAGCGTCATGATCAAGGAACAGGAGAGCGGCGCTCCCTACGCTGCCGTGCTCATCGACGAGGCAGTCACCTCTCCCTTCCGCGACCCCTCGCGGCCCCTCATGCGTGTCGAGACCGATACGAGCGCTCCCCTGATCAAGGGCGTGGCTCCCATCCGGCACTTCGAGGCCCCCTATGTGAGCGGACAGAACCGGGTGCCGAACACGATTCCCTTCAGCCCCTGGCACCTTTTCGAGTTTGCCACTGGCGACATTTCCAATTGCTTTGGTCCGGCCTTTGATGTCTACAGGAACCGGATTCCTCCCCGCACCCCCTGTGGCGACCTTCAGCTTGTCACCCAGGTCCTCGAAGTCTCAGGCACTCCCCTCGACCTGAAAAAACCGGCGAGCTGCCGTGCGGAGTACTTTGTGCCCGCCGATGCCTGGTACTTCGCCAAGAACTCCCACGAGGCCTGGATGCCCTATTCCATCGTCATGGAAATCGCCCTCCAGCCCAACGGTTTCATCTCGGGCTATATGGGCACAACACTGACCTATCCCGAACGGGACCTGTTTTTCCGCAACCTCGACGGCACAGGAAATCTCCGGAAGAGGCTCGACCTCCGTGGAAAGACCATCGTCAACGACTCCGTCCTCGTGAGCACGAGCATGGCCGGGGGGGCGATCATCCAGAGCTTCACCTTTGCCTTGAGCGTCGATGGTGAAGTCTTCTATGACGGGAAGGCCGTATTTGGTTACTTCTCTGGCGAGTCTTTGGCCAACCAGCTCGGCATCGACAATGGAAGGACGACAGGCCCCTGGTTCGCCGACAAGGATATCCCGGCCAAGACGCTGGAAGTCATCCAGCTCGCCGGTGCCTCCCATCCTTTCTTCAAGGCTCCTGCCGGGAAACCCCACTACCGGCTTGCCGGGGGACAGCTGCACTTTGTCGACACCGTGACCATCGTCGAAGGCGGCGGCAACTCTGGCAAGGGCTACATCTTAGGCGAGCGCGCGATCGATGCGGGCGACTGGTTCTTCCGCTACCACTTCCACCAGGATCCGGTGATGCCTGGCTCCCTCGGGCTGGAGGCCATCATCGAGATCCTCCAGGTCTACGCCCTGAAGAACGATCTGGGTGCTAGCTTCACGAATCCACGCTTCATGGCGCCGCTTTCCACCGTGGTCTGGAAGTATCGCGGCCAGATCACCCCGACGAACAAGGCCATGACAGTCGATGTGCACATCACCGGAATCCTCCGCGAGGCGGGAAGGGTAACCATTGTCGGCGATGCCAACCTGTCCAAGGATAATCTTCGTATCTATGAAGTAAAAGACATCGTGCTATCTATCGAGGAAGCCTGAGCGCGGTTAAGGAGCGGAGGATGGCGGTCATGTCAATTGAGAGGAAAAAGCCCATTTCCTGGGGGTGGAACGTCGATCCGGCTTTGCTGGAAACTGGCGCCGATAAGGTGAAGTCAGCCCTCCTCGACCTTGGCAAACCCCTTTTCCTCGCCGAGGCAGATGGCCAGATCGGAGTTGCGGACGCGACAGTGGCGGCTCAGGGGAGTCCGGTCCTTGCCTTTGCGCAAACCCTTCTGCCCGAAGACCTCGGTGACCCGGCCTTCAAGGCCTCCCACGTTGTGAAATATGCCTACCACGGTGGCGCCATGGCCAACGCCATCGCCTCGGAGGAGCTGGTGATAGCCCTCGGAAAGCAGGGTTTCCTCTGCTCCTTTGGCTGCGCCGGACTTGTACCCGACCGCGTCGAAGAAGGCATTCGCAGAATTCAGGCAGCACTTCCCGATGGACCCTATGCCTGCAACCTCATCCATGCCCCGGTCGAGGAAGCCCTTGAGCGGGGTGCGGTCGAGCGCTTCCTGAAGCTCGGCGTGCATACTGTCGAGGCCTCGGCCTACCTCGGACTGACTGAGCACATTGTCCTCTACCGCGTGGCCGGCCTGGGCCGCAGGCCCGACGGCAGCGTGGACATCGGAAACAAGGTAATTGCCAAGATATCGCGCACCGAGACCGCCCGCCGCTTCATGGAGCCCGCCCCCCCCAAGATTGTCGCCAAGCTGCTTGAACAAGGCAGGATCACAGCCGAGCAGGCAGAGTTGTCTACGCTCGTACCCATGGCCGACGACATCACCGCCGAGGCGGACTCAGGCGGCCACACCGACAACCGGCCCTTTCTGACCCTGATCCCCTCCATCATGGCACTGCGCGACGAAATCATGAGCGAACGCAACTATGCCATCCCCCTCCGCGTCGGCGGCGGCGGAGGAATCGGTACACCGGAAGCGGCCCTCGCCGCCTTTACCATGGGAGTCGCCTATGTTGTCCTCGGCAGCGTCAACCAGGCCTGCATCGAATCGGGCGCATCCGAACACACGCGCAAACTGCTCGCAGAAGCCCAGATGGCCGACGTCGCCATGGCTCCGGCCGCCGACATGTTTGAAATGGGCGTCAAGCTCCAGGTCCTGAAGCGCGGCACCATGTTCCCCATGCGGGCCCAGAAGCTCTACGACCTCTACAAGGAATACGACTCCATCGAGGCGATCCCGGCGGCTGAGCGCCAGAAGATCGAGGAGCAGATCTTCCGGGCCAATCTTGATGACATCTGGAAGGGAACAATTGAGTTCTTCC
>JBAXTA010000108.1:0-12703 GCA_037130415.1 Spirochaetota bacterium | reverse complement strand
TGAGCTACCATCCCGCGCCCGTGGGCGCGACGAGCATTTCCTGCCGGGGACGGGAAGCCCGTCCCCATGAGCTACCATCCCGCGCCCGTGGGCGCGACGAGCATTTCCTGCCGGGGACGGGACTTGAACCCGCATGCCGCTTGCGCAGCAGGGGATTTTAAGTCCCCGGTGTCTACCATTCCACCACCCCGGCGCTGTGAAACTTCAGTCTACCAAAATCGGGGACAGGTTTTCCAGCTTGAAAAATTCGGTCAGCCAGGTGGCGACGCCATCCTCGCTGACTTTTGCAGTTACCCTGCCGATGCGCTCCTTCAGTTCGTCGGAGGCGTCGCCCATCGCAATGCCGAGGCCGGCCTTGCGGAGCATGTCTTCGTCGTTCCCGGCGTCCCCGAAGGCGATGACCTCTGACATCGAGCCGCCAAGACGCTGGACGAGGAAATCAAGGCTCACTCCCTTGCTGACGCCAGGAGCAACGACCTCCACAAAGCCCGATCCCGTGGGGTATATCTCCACGCTATCGCCAAGTGCCACGCGAATGCGCGATGAGATAGCGGGTACATCTTCCTCGGTAGCCACGAACATTGCCTTGTTGAAACCGAGGTCGGGGATGCTATCGAAATCGACCTTCCTGCCCTTGAAGCCTGACCTTTTCTCGTAGCGTTCTGTCTCGGCGTCGATACGCTCGAAAAGCCACTCGTCGCCGACAAAACCGTGGAAGTGATAGGGGAGGCTGCGGGAGAGCTCGACAAGGCTCCGGGCCTCGGATTCCGGGATCACCGTCTGGGTGAGAAGCTTGCCGGCGGCGTCGTAGACGGCTGCCCCGTTGTGGCAGATCAGGCCGTCACGGGCAGCAAGGATCTCGACCCAGGGGAGGGCCGAGCGTCTCGAGCGCCCCGTGGCCACGAGGAGCTTCAGGCCGCGGGCGCGGAGTGCCGCGAAGACCTCGATGGTCGCCTGGCTCACGCCTGATGCACCATCCACCACCGTCCCGTCGAGGTCGACGGCCAGGAATCGCCATGTGTCGTTCATTGCACCACCGCGAAGTCTGAAAGCCATATCTCGGCCAGACGGCCGAGCGAAAGGAGGGAATTGAAGGTATCGCGAAGCCCGTCCTTTATGGCCCTCTCGTTGGCAGGGAGGAGGGAGGCGGCTGCATGCCCGGAAAAGAAGGCGGAGGCGGCTGAGCGCAGGGCGGGGGCTTTCCTCTCGAGTTCCTCGCGGAAGGAGGCCGCAGCCGAGGGGTAGGGAAAGCTGATCCGTGCTGCGATGAACGCAGGGGCGGCGTCAGAGCTTTTTGCCCGGATCTGTCCGAGGTCGAAGATGTCGGAGCCGCCGTCATTGACAGCCTCGCGGGCCTGTTCCGACTTCGAGCGGCTGTCGGTCGCCAGCCCATAGACCGTGCCGAAGGCGAGAGCCAGGGCGAGCGCAATGATCGTGACGGTGAGGAATTTCCGGAAACCTCCGCCCTGCGGCTGCCGGTATTTCCGGTCTCCTGGATCGATCTCGCGGACTGCCATCAGTCGCAGCCTGCTGGATCGACTGGAGCAGCCTTGGAGGAGGCTCCTCCCGCCGAAGATTCAAGGCCGAGTCTGTCACCGAAGCCCCCGCGCCTGCCCATGAGAAGGGCAGTGGCGAAGAGGATGGCTGCCGTAACGAAAAAGACTGCCGGATAGCCTGAGAGGTTGGCGACGAGGGCGCCGAGGATCGGGCCGATGGCCATGCCCCCGCTCGACACTGACGACGAGAGCCCGAAGATGGCCCCCTGCTTGTCCCTGTCTGCAGTATGTGCAAGGAGGGCGTTGATGCTCGGGATCGTGCCGCCGAGGAAGGCGCCGCTCCCGATTCTCAGGACCAGGAGGACCATCGGCGAGGTAGCAAAACCCTGGGGCACGATGAAGGCGACAGCCCCGAGGAGGCAGACGACAAGGGTCTGGCGGTATCCAAAGCGCCCGGAGATCCTGCCAATGAAGGCTGCTGCAAGTGCGCCAGAGAGGGAACCTGCCCCGATGATGAGGCCCGCCAGTGACCCCGTCCCCGCAGCGCCGCCATTGAGGTGGAGGACGATGAGGGGGAGGATGGGATTGGCTATGCCGCTGCCGAGCTGCACGGCGAATACGCAGAATAGGAGGGCGGCAAGGAGGGGGTTCGCGGCAAGGATTCCAGGGTCGGGGACCATACGCGACAGGAAGCTGCCCTTCCGTGGGCTGGACACGAGGTCCTCGCGCACAAACTTGAGAATGAGGAACGAAGCGATGGCGAGGAGGGCGCCTGTCGCCAGGAAATTGGCCCGGTTGCCTGCGACATCGCTTATGATCCCTCCCAAAAGGGGGCCAAAGGTCGAGCCGAGGTAGACTGAGACTTGGAAGAGTCCAAGCCTGTATCCAGCCTCCTCGGGGGGGACGATGGCTGCCACAAGGACTGTCGCGGCCGCGACTGTCCCCGTGACGACGCCCTGGAGGATCTTGAGCACCAGGAGCTGCCAGGGCGAGGTGACAAAGGCCATGGCGGCCAGGAGGAGAGTTCCGCCGATGGTTGCGCGGAGGAGCATGGCCTTCTTGCCGTAGCTGTCGGCCAGACTGCCCCAGATCGGTGCGACGAGGGCGAGGGCCAGGGAGGTGAAACCGTTGATGACACCGTTCCAGGAATTGAGGGAGCCGGGGTCAGTCACGCCAAGGTCACGGAGGTAGAGGGGTAGGATGGGCGTCGAGGTCTGGAAACCGGCGATGGCAAGGAATTCCGCGACGAGAAGGGCGTTGAAGGATCGCTTCCAGGGTTCTGCCACCTGCCCATACTAGCAAGTCGATACTTTTGTCACAATGGCATAGGGGAATTACCTCAGGTCCCAACTGTGTCGCATTCATTGCAGGGCAGGCAAAATCCTTGCTCGGCATGGAATTGCCAGACAATTCATGGAGTCTTAAAGTTGTTTCCACGCAAAGAGTTAATACGCTTATTCTTTTGACAATGTCTCGAAATATCGATACAATTCTCCGATCCGGGAGGATACTACGTGGAACTACCCTACGCCGAACCCTGGCGCATCAAGAGCATCGAGACCATTCGCCGATCCAGTCGTGACGAGCGCGAGGCCTGGATCCGCGAAGCCCGCCACAATCTCTTCAACCTGAGGAGCGAGCAGGTTTACATCGACCTCCTGACCGATTCAGGAACGGGCGCCATGTCTGCCGAGCAATGGGCTGAGATCATGCTCGGCGACGAGAGCTACGCAGGAGCGAGTTCCTACTACAAGCTCAAGGAAAGCATCGAGGAGATCCTCGGCTTCCCGTACTTCCTCCCCACCCATCAAGGCCGAGCGGCAGAAAACGTGCTTTTTTCCTCCCTCATCGGGACGGGTAGCGAGGGCCAGGGCATGATCGTCCCCGGTAACTCGCACTTCGATACCACCAAGGGCCACATCGAATTCCGCCACGCCGAGGCCCTCGACCTCACCATCGCCGAGGCCTTCGACACCGAGAGCGGGCATCCCTTCAAGGGCAATGTCGACCTCGACAGGCTCGAGGCCTTATTCAAGGCGACGCCGAGACAGCGCATCCCCCTGTTCATGCTCACGGTCACCTGCAATTCCTCGGGCGGCCAGCCGGTGAGCATGGAGAACGTCCGGGGCGTCTCAGCCCTCTGCAAGCGCTTCGGCGTGCCGCTCTTCATCGATTCGGCGCGCTTCGCGGAGAACGCCTACTTCATAAAGATCCGCGAGGAGGGCTACAGCGGCAAGGGCATCCGCGAGATCGTTCGCGAGATGTTCGCCTACGCCGACGGTGCCACCATGTCGAGCAAGAAAGACGGCATTGTGAACATCGGCGGTTTCGTCGCCTTCCGGGCCCGCGAGGACTTCGAGCGGGCCATGACCTTCAACATCATGTATGAGGGCTTCAACACCTACGGCGGCATGGCCGGCCGCGACCTCGGTGCCCTTTCCGTAGGCCTCCGCGAGGCCACCACCTTCGAGTATCTCGAGGCCCGCATCGGGCAGGTAGCCCGGCTCGGAGCCTCCCTCATCGCCCGCGGCATACCGATCCAGAAGCCCTGCGGCGGACACGCGATCTACCTCAACGCCCTCAAATTCCTCGAGGCTGTGCCGCGCGGCGAGTATGTGGCCCAGACCCTCGCGGTCGAACTCTACCGCGAAGGCGGCGTGCGCGGCGTGGAGATCGGTGCCATCATGGCAGACCGCGATCCGGTCACGAGGGCCGACCGCTTCCCGGCCCTCGAACTCGTGCGCCTGGCCATCCCGCGACGCGTCTACACCGACCTCCACATGGAGTACGTCGCGGCGGTGGTGTGCGCCGTGTGGGAGCGCCGGAAGGCCATCACAAGGGGATATCGGATAACGCGTGAGGCTTCCATACTCCGCCACTTCACCGTCGAGCTCGAAGCCTTGGCCTGCAGCCCTGGCTGAAGGATGGATCATATGGGTTCCCATGAAATCGTAACCACCTGGGCCGGGGAAATGGCCTTCACCGCGGACTTTGACGACTATTCGGTTCGGATGGACACAAACCCCGAGATGGGGCGCACGGGGCCGGGTGCCAGCCCGAAGAAGCTCCTCCTCGCCGCCCTCGCCGGCTGCTCCGGAATGGACGTGGTCTCTCTCCTCAAAAAGATGAGGCAGCCACTTTCCTGGTTCGACATGCGCGTGACCGGGGAGCTGACCGAGGGGCATCCCGCCTACTACAAGTCCATGGAGATCGTGTACCGATTCAAGACCTCCGACGGCCTCGAGGCGGACAAGGTCGAGAAGGCGGTCAACTACTCACAGGAGCGCTATTGTGGCGTCTCGGCCCTCTACAAGCTGGCCATCCCGGTGACCTTCAGGATTGAGTACCAGTAATTGATCGGAAGGAAGTTCAGCCCTGTGGGCGGGTGAGGCTGCCTTCCGGGAGGTCCAGGTCCCAGTCCTCGTCAAGGGCGATGTAATCGTCGATGGCCTGCTCTTTCTGGGTCCAGAATTCCTGCTCGTCAGGCGGAAGGATGTCCGCGGCTTCCACAGCCTCCTCCGAACGGGCGATAAGGCCCTTCCTGATGATCCCTCCAGCGGAGCCTGAGCCGTGTTCGATCTCGAAATTGTAGCTGAGCTCGACGCCAGGGTGGATGGCACTGAGGTGGAGGAGGAGGGGCAGGGGAGGCGTCATGGGAGTGTCGAGGCTGATGAGGAGCCTCCCTTCGGCGTCCCTCCTGACCGATCCTTCTTCGAGGACCGCATCCCATTTGACGCCCCAGTTGGCGACGCACCACTCGTGCGAGTCCTTGAATCCGTGGAGCTTCTTGTTCGCTGACTGCTCGGCGGGGCTGGTCGATTGCAACAGTTCGGCCGGGCAGGGCTTGATGGACTGGAAGGGGGCCGGGCGTTTGAAGATTCCAGCGATCTTGTCAAGGTTCCCAGTGTCGCCGGAGAACACAATGTCAGTCCTGCACCAGTTGGGCATGATCCCTCCCTTTTCGCGATCCAGACAGTGGAAACCCATCCGATTTCCCGCAAAGCAGTGTAGGCCCTTCGCGCTTCCTTGTCAAAACCGCGGATGACTAAATGACTATCCTTTCCCAGCTGGGACGAATCCACATTCGCGCCATCGCTTGCCCACGGCAGCATGGAATCCGTATCATGAAGTCATGTTCATACCAAGCTGGCCCGAATTCGCACCGATCTCCCTTGAAATGAGGGACAGCCTCTATCCAACCCTCAACGAATTGCCGGATGGGATCTCCGAGTTCACCTTTTCCAACCTCTTCCTTTTCCGGGCCACCTATGGCTACAGGCTTTCGCGGCATCAGAATGGGGCACTGATCGTCGAGGGGGCGAAGCTCGGGAAGTCTTTCTTCTATGTGCCAGGCCTCCTTCCCCCTGACGAGGTGCTCACCGAGCTGATGGGGCGCAACGACTATCATAAGAACCTCTCGGAAACACAGCTCGCTGCAGAGGGTGAGCGCCTGGCATCCCTGGGCTGGTTGATCGCGGAGGATCGTGACAATTTCGACTATTATTATGGAAGGAAGGAGCTCGCCGAGCTCCTGGGCAAGACCTACCACAAGAAGCGAAATCTTGTGAACGCCTTCAACGCTGCCTATGTCTGCGAGTCACGGCCCCTTACTCCCGACCGGGTCGGCGATGCCCTGGCGGTCCTCCTTGAATGGGCAACGCTGAAGGGCGAGCCCGGGGATGTCATTGCCTCGACGGAGGCCCTCGAACGATTCGAGACCCTCGGCATGTCCGGCTCTGTCTACTATGTCGAAGGGAAGCCTGTGGGCTGGTGTCTTGGCGAGCCAGTGGCGAAGGGATCGATGTTCGCCATCCATTTTGAAAAGGCCATCGACCACTACAAGGGCGTCTACCAGTACATCAACCAGGACTTTGCCAAGGGAATGCCTGAATCCATCGCCTTCATCAATCGCGAACAGGACCTCGGGGATGAGGGACTCAGGCAATCGAAGATGACCTACCGGCCCACGGGCTTTGTGAAGAAGTACCGGGTAACCCGGGCCTGATCCGGAAGAGTGGGATGAACGGACTCAGGGAACTTTCGGGTTTTCGGCTCGGCGAAGCCTTTGCCGCGCGGGAAACGATTCCCGAGCTGGCCTACGAACTTGCCGCCCCTGGGCCTGGAGGCCCGGCCGGAGGCCCGGCCAGAGGCCCGGCCGGAGGCCCGGCCAGAGGCCTGGATGCCTTCAAGGCCGGGGTTTTGGCGCGCACGGTGTCACTGACCCTCCTGGCTGGATCTGGCTCCCGCTGGCAGAGCACCCTCGCCGCCGCCCGCGCCGAGGGCCGGCTTTCGGGGGAGGCAGCCTCCTTCGATGCCAGCCTTCCCCGTGGCCTCTTCCCTGTCCGCGACCTTTTGACCGGCGCTGCGTCCATCCCGATCGCCGCCTATTCGATCGCTGCGCTGGCGGGAACAGGAGCTCACCTCATCGCCGTCCGGGGGCACGAAGAAGCCATCCGCACTGGCATCCTCGACCGGCTGGGACTGGATCGTGACAATTGGGTGTTTTTCACCCAGGAGGCTCCCTCCGGCAGGCCCCAGGGCCACGGCGATGCCGCCTGGCAGTGCCGCGCCCTGTGGCGCGAATGGGACTGGATCGTGGTCAATTTCGGAGGGGACCCGAGCTCGAGGCCGACGGTGGAGGCTTCCCTCCTGGCCCTTGCCGCCCTGTCCACATCCGCCGCCAGGGAGGGCCTTTCCCCGGTCGACTGCCTCCTTCCCGTAGCCCGCGTGGCCGAACCTGCCTACCCGATAGAGCTTGATGATTCCGGCAGGCCCCTGGGTTTCGGCCACAACAAGCTTCGAGGAAGACGGGAGACGCTCGATGCGGAATACGGCTATGCCAACATCGGGCTGCGCATGTACCGCTGCTCGGCCCTGGCCGCAATGCTGGAGGACTTCCGCTCCCGCTACTGGGCCGAAGGCAAAGGTTATGCGATTCCGGGCAACGATCCCGCAGCGGCCGAGTGCGCCCTCGACAATATCGATGAGGAGTTCGCGCGGCAGGGAAGGGCGAGGATCCTCCCGATAGCCCTGAGCGAGGAACTGAGCCCCGTCAAGAGCTTCCCGGATGTGGGACGTTTCGAGGTCTCGATGGCGAGGATCCTGGGGCTCTGAGGGAAAACCTCAGAACAGCGGGACTGGCTTGGCCAGCTCGTAGCCCTGGGCGTAGTCGACGCCGATCTCTACAAGCTTTCCAAGGATCTCCCGGTTTTTCACGAACTCCGCGATCGTATGGATTCCCATGACCTGGCCCACGGCGTTGATGGCCTGAACCATCGTATAGGAGACATTGGACTCTGCGACGCCCTGTACGAGGGAGCCATCGATCTTGAGGTAATCGACGGGGAGGTTCTTGAGGTAGCCGAAGGAGGAGTAGCCCGAGCCGAAGTCGTCGAGGGCGAAGGTGAAGCCCTCATCCTTGAGTCTGGCCATGAAGCGCCCGGCGGTCGCCAGGTTCTGGATGGCTGAGCTTTCGGTAATCTCGAAGGAGATGCGTGAAGGGTCGAGGCTGTGGCGGCTCGATTCAAAGAGGATGAACTCGATGAGGCCCTCGTCGAGGATCGAGGGACCCGAGAGGTTCACGGTGATGATGTGGCCGGCTATCGGCGAGGCTTCGTCCATGAGGCGGCGGTAGCCTGCGAAGGAATTCGTGACGACCCAGCGGTCGATCAGCGGCATGAGGTTGTAGCGCTCCGCAGCGGGAATGAACTCCCCTGGAGAGGCAATGCTTCCGTCCTCGTTGACCAGGCGAATGAGGATTTCGTGCTTGGTCTGGAGCTCTTTCGCGGTGTTGATCGGCGCGATGAGCTGCTGGTAGAGGACGAAGCGGTTCTCCTCGACGGCACGGTTGATCTTCGAGATCCAGTCCATCTCGCCACGCCGTTTCTGGAAGAGTACGTCCCGCACGGAAAGCACCGTGATGCGGTTGCCGCCCTCCTCCTTCGAGATGTGGCAGGCATCGTCGCCGGCGGCGAGGATGGTCTGGAGGTCCCCCGACTCGCGGGAGATGGGAACTATGCCTATCGAGAGCGTGACAGGAAAGACTCCCGACTGCCAGATGAATTTACGCGCCTGTACCGCATCCTGGAGGCGGTGTGCAACGTTGCGGGAATTGTCAAGGTCGCAATCCATGAGGATTATCGCGAACTCGTCGCCGCCCAGGCGGGCCGAGATGTCGCGCCTCGAGACGTTGGCCTGGATGTGTCCCGCGCACTGCCTGAGGAGCTCGTCGCCGGCCAGGCCTCCAAGGGTGTCGTTGACCGCCTTGAATCGGTCGATGTCCAGCAGGAGGAGGGCATGCGTCGACGACGAACTTCGCGTGCCCTTGAGCACCTCGTTGAGCTTGAAGGAGAACTCGTCGCGGTTGGACAGTCCCGTCAGGATGTCATGGCTTGCCTGGTAGCTGATGGTCTCGGACATGCGCCGCATCTCGGTGATGTCCCGGAGTGTTATGACAAAGCCCTCGGAGGCGTTCTCCCGCTCGCGGATGCGCGTGATCGAGCCTTCGACAAGCGCCGTACGTCCGCCGGCCTGCTCCAGGAGGGCCTCGGAGAAGAACCAGGGTCGGTCTCCCGGAAGCGTGGGGTTGTCGCCGAGAAGGGGCATCCGCGTGTCGGGGTCGAGTATGCGGAGGATCTCCACGGCGCTCTTGCCACGGGCCTCGTCCTCCATATGACCGGTGAGATCCTCGGCGATGGGATTCATGAAGCTGACGGCAAAGGAGGTATCGGTGGAAATGATTCCCTCGTTGATGGAATGGAGGATCGCGGAAAAGAGCTGCTCCTGCCGTTTCAGCTTTTTGTCCATGTCGTTCTTGTAAAGCGCGATGTCGATCGTCGTGAGGAGTTCGCGCTCCTTGAAGGGCTTCAGGATATAGCCGAAGGGCTCTGCCTCCTTGGCCTGCTCGATATAGCTGGGATCCGAGTAGGCTGTCAGGAAGATGACCGGTGTGCCGTGAAGCTTGTGGATTCGTTTGGCTGTCTCGATGCCATTCATCGGTCCGGGGATCGCGATGTCCATGAGGATGAGGTCGGGAGGGTTGGCCTTGACAGCCGCCATGGCCTCGGGGCCCTCGCTGGCCAGTCCGACGACAGTATAGCCATAGCGCTCGAGGCGCTTCTGGATGTCGAGGGCAATCACCTTTTCGTCCTCGACGATCAGTATCTTCTCGTGGTTCATGGGTATGGTCCTAGTATAGCCGGATGTCGGGGGAGTGCAATACGGGGAGGCACCTCTCCGATGGCTGCTGCCCAGCGCTCCATCTCATCTACGCCAAAGTCCGCATCGAGTTCCTCGGTCATGCCGCTCCTGAGCCAGACCAGGGCGCTCCGGATTGTACGGCCTGGAAAGAGTTCCCCTGCCGCTCTTCGATACAGGGCGAGCTGGACCTCGTATTCCGCGCTTCGGCGTTCGGCTCCGCTCTTCCAGTCAAGGATGAGGAGGCCTTCGGCGTCGATGGCCATGAGGTCGATCCGGGCGCGGACAATGTGCTGGCCGACTGCAATGAGGACATCCTTTTCAAGAAACAGCTGCGCGGCTGCGGCGACCCGCTGTCCGGTTGGACTCGCCATAAAGCCCTCTCCGAAGCGCCAGGCTTCAGCAAGAAGGACAGGACGCCTGGTTTCCGGCAGGGCCAGGAGGGCGGGATGCCCTGGATCCAGAACAGTCTTTTTTAGGCAGGCCTCCATGACGGCGTGACAGAGGTCGCCGAAGCGGGCTTCCGTGGCGGTGGTTTCGGATGGGGCCATCGAGTCAATTGCAGAAGCGGGGAGTTTTTCGCAAGGCAGCTCGCGGCGGGGGTCCAGGGCCCAGGCTGCCTCTCCTATGGCTGTAGCTGCCACGAGGCGGGAGGCAAAGCTACGGTCGAGTGGCGTGGCTGCAAGGTAGGCAGGAGCGAAAATTTCGAGGTCCCGGGGCTTATGCATGCCGGAGAGTCTTCGATACTCGGCCTCGCCGAGGGGGGGGATGATCCTGACCTTGAGGGCCTGGGGTTTGGTCGCGACGATGTCATTTTCTGGCCCTGGCAGTGCTCCTGGCTTGGTCAGGGTGACCCCTGCAAGTGACAAGAAAGATGGAGGGGCGAGTCCCTTTGCCGGTTCGAGCGCTGCCAGGATGAGGTGGCTTTCAGCCCTCGTGCAGGCGACATAAAAAAGGCGCTTGGTTTCGGCGAGCTCGCGGTCGTTTTCGTCCTGCTTTGCTTCCTCGAAAAAGAGGTTGCGGGACTTTGCCTTCGGGTCGGACCAATCCCAGAGATTGAGGGTGATGCCTGCTGCCTCGGAGTGGTACCAGGGCCTGTCGTTCTTTGCGGGGTTTCCTCCCGACTCAGCCCAGGGGATGACGACGACGGGAAACTCAAGGCCCTTGCTCTTGTGGACTGTCATGAGATGGATGCCGTCCCTGGCTTCTCGGGGGACAGTCATCTCCTCCTCGACCTTTTCGGTACTGCCCAGGAGGGGACTGATGCGGTTCAGGAAGCCACTGAGGTTTTCTCCTGCGGCATCGGCCCCGATGGCGAGGTAGTGGAGATAGTCAAAGTGCTCGAGGAAGGGCCCGGCTCCCGGATCGCGGAGGATGGAGATGCGCTGGCCAGCTTCGAACCAGATCCATTGGACTAACCTGGCCAGAGGCTCGCGGTCGATGCGTGCACGGAGTTCCGACAGGAGTTCGAGCCCGGCTCCTAGCCGCTGCGAGTCCTGGGCTTTAAGGGCGAGGCCAAGGAGCGAGGCATCGGCGGGGAGTTCGGCTGCCAGCGTCTGGACAAAGCCCTCGCCTGAAAGGAATACAAAGGGCGAGCGGAGCCAGGCGGCGAGGGCAGCGCGATCGGAGGGAAAGGCCGCAAGCCTGAGGAGGGACAACAGGTCGTTGGCGGGAGCCTCGAGGAAGAGGCCACGGATAGCTTCGGCCGAATAGGGAATGTCCAAGAGGCGGAGGAAGCGCTCGATGAGGTACTGCTTTGAGCTCGAGCGGAACAGGATGGCGATGTCGTCGTAGGTGGCAGGCCGCGTGCCGCCTCCCTTGACCGGGAGGGAAAGGCTGCCGCCCTCCACGAGGGATTTGAGGTGTTGCACGATGCCCGCAGCCAGGGCCTCGTCATTGCTCCTGGCGGGGACAGACACCGCGGCCACCGCGTTCCGCGGTTTGATAAGGAGGGTGACGCTTGCCTCAAGCTCCGGATTGCCATCCTTGGCGAGGGCCTCCTCGAAGGTGGCCTCGTAATCCTTGCCACCTTCCTTCGGAAAGACCCGAGCGAAGACCGCGTTGAAAAAGGCGATGAGGCCGGGTTCCGAGCGGTAGTTCCTTCGGAGCCGGGGCCAGGCGGGCGGGCTGCCTGCTTCTCCGGCTGTCGCTGCCTGGGCAGCTGCAAGCTCGCGGCCGAGGCGGTTGAACACCGAGACGTCTGCGCCTCTGAAGCGGTAGATGGATTGTTTGTCGTCGCCGACAAAGAAAAGCTTGTCAGGCGCAAGCTCGGAGGCCTTTGGAACACCCAGGTCGCGGCGCTCGCTTCGCTCGGCAAGGAGGAAGACAAGTTGTTTCTGGAGTTCGTCGTCGTCCTGGAATTCGTCTACCATGATGTAGCGGTAGCGCGACTTCCAGTACGAACGGAGCTCCGGTGCCTTTGCCAGGAGGTCGACCGCAGCCTCTGCCACATCGCGGAAACTCAGGATGCCTGCCTGTCGCTTGGCGGCGATGAGTTCGTCCACAAAGGTGGCCAACAGGAGGATGGCAGCATCTTCGAGGGGACGTAGCCTCGCTGCCTCTGCCGCGAGGTCGAGGGACGTGGCGGCTTCCCTGATGAGCCTGGCAGCATCCTTGAAGGCTTCGGCATCCTCACCCTTGCCCACCGTGAGTTTGATGGACTTGGCGGCTGATACACGTGCTGCCGCCTCGGGAATTCGGGAGAGGGAGGCCCGGTCGGCCGCCTGGGCCGCTGCAGCGGGAGCCGGCTCTGTCCCGGGCGCCGCAGCGGGCGTGGGTCCGCGATCCTCCCCCGGGGCCGGCCGCCCCCAGGTGGACGGGTCAAGGAGGCTTTCGAGGTCGGCCGGAAAAGCTCTCACAATGCTGATGATTGCGGTGGCGGTTGCCCCGGTCGGGGCCTTGAGTCCCAGGATGAGGCCGCGGGACGCCTCGAGCTCCACGAGCCTCGCCTGGGCCAGTTCGACAAGGGCCCGGCAGGCCCTCTCGGGCATCGCCCGGAGGTCCAGCTGGGG
>JBAXTA010000107.1:0-12745 GCA_037130415.1 Spirochaetota bacterium | reverse complement strand
CATGATTGTGTTGATGTCGCCGCGGCCGATCGGCGCATAGGCAGGTACGCTGAAAAGTCCCCAGTGGATGAAGATCCCGAACTTGGCGTCGTGGAACCAGGGAGGAACCTGGTGCCGCCTCAGGGATTCAAGGCTGGCTTCAAAGGGCATGGGGCCTCTTGGGCATATCCTTCGCCATCTTCCTAAGAAGGTTCAATTGTGATATGTCTTCCGCAAAGGAACCTGCCTCGCCGACCACCCGCTTCGCTTCCTCGGGATCCAGGCCGAGCCTGACGAGGATGGCAGCGGCCAGCGTGCCCGTGCGTCCGATCCCGGCAGCGCAGTGCACGAGAAAGCGCTCACCCGTGGCAAGGCCCTCGGTGATCCGGTCGAGGAGGGAGACAAAGGCCTTGTAGTCACGGGGGATGCCATAGTCGGGGATGGGGAAGGAGAGGTCCGTCCAAGCGACGGTCTTGAACCTCAGGGCATCGAAGTATTCAGGGGACTTCTCCTCGGTCTCGGCGTCGGAGCAGAGACGGACGACTGTAGCGATGCCCTTCGCCGCGATCTCTGCCGCATCCAGGGCGAAGGGATCGCGGCGGCCCGGCATGGAATGGAGGTGTATCTCGCCGGGGATACCGGAAGGCAGCGGCAGCCTGCGGAAGGACATAGTGCTTCCTTTCAGTTCTTTCCCCCGAGCTCGAGGATCAGTTCGACCTCGCCGCGCGAGATCTTCACGGCACGGGCAATCTCATCGGTGGCCCAGCCCTGGCGTGCGAGCTTGCGTACGGTCTCCTGCACGGTGCCAGGAGGCGCGCCCTTGCCCCGCTTGTCGGAGCCCTCTTCCTTCAACAGCGTCGACAGGAGCTTGAGCTGCTCCTCGGCCTGGCGGTTGATCTCCTCGAGGCGGGTCTCGGCGCGGGCGAGCCACTCGCGGACCTTGCGCGCCTCCTCGAGGCGGCGGTCGGTCTCGGCCAGGATCGTGTCCAGCTCGGTGAGTTTTTTTGCGGCCGCGTCGAGGCGGTCCTTGCCAGCGCTGAGGGTCTGCACGCTGCGGTCCACCTCGGCCACACGCTCGGGAAGGCGCTTGAGGTCGGCGGCGAGGCTTGCCACCGTGCGCTCGATCTCGCCGACGGTGCGGAAATTCTTCTCAACGGCCTCGACGGTGGCGTCGATGACCTCACCCTTCTTCTCGAGGCGCTCGTACTTCGACTCGGCCTCGCTGGACAGTTCGAGGAGCTTCCTGATGCGGCTCTGCGCCTCGGTGAGGGCGTCGCCCTGGCTGGTGAGTTCCGTCATGCGGCGGTCCACTGCCGCGGCAACGGTTTCAATCCGGGCAAAGCCGTCCTCGAGGGCATCCACGCGTTTCTTTTCCGTGAGGAACCTGCCGATGCGCTGGTTGGTTTCCTCCTCCTGCCTTTTCACGATCTTCAGCTGGTTCTCGAATTCGCCGAGGGCCTGCCGCTTGTTTTCGAGTCCGGCCAGCTCGCCCCTCATGAGCGCGATGGACTCGGCCAGCTTGGCCGCGAGCTCGTCGCTCCGTTCGAACACGCGGGTCTGGGCAACAAAGGCCTTCTGCTCGCGGTCGACGTCGGCAAGGACCTGGGTGAGGCGCTGGGCCTCCGCGTCGATGCGACCAAGGGCTGCGGCGCGCGCAGAGTCGATGCCGAGGCCGAGGTTCTGCGCGGATTCCCTGAAGGCCGCGCTCCGCTCGTCGATGCCCGAAAGGAGCTCGCGGGAACGCTTCGACTGGTCTTCGACAAGTTCATCGTAGTTGTTGGAGAAGCCGGAAAGGGCCTCCCGCACGCGCGTCTCGAGATTTTCGCGGAGCCCGGCGCCGCGCTCGGACAGCGAGGCGAGCTCGCGGCCGATGCGGTCGCGCTCCTCCTCCGATTTCGCGATCCACTGGTCCCTCTGTCCTTCATAGTCGTTACGGAATGAGACGACCAGGCCCTCGAGATCCTTCTTCCAGGCCTCGAAGTCGGAACGGAGAAGCTCCCCGGCCTCGCCGATGTCCTTCCTGAATCCGCCCCTGAAGTCATCGAGGGTGGTGGCGATCTCCTCCTTCATCCCGCGGAGGGTCTCCTCCTCGCCGGCCAGGGCGGCGGTCATCGAGAACAGGCGCTGCCGGACTTCCTCGCTGGCGGCGGCGACGTGGCCTACGGTTTCGGTGGAAAGTTGTGCGACCTCGGCTTGCAGTCTTGTCGAGAATGCGAGCCGCGTATCGGCCAGATCCTCCGACAGCGAAGTGCGGAGTTCCAGCAGTGAACTCGCGGTGGCCCTGGATTCGGCGTAGATCTCCGCGACGCGGTGGCTGCTTTCCTCGGCGGCGGCTTCGATGCGGGCGCTGGCCTCCTGGGCAAGGCGCCCGAGCTCGGACTCGAGGCGGGTCGCGAAGAGGCTCCTGGCTTCTCCAAACGCGCTGTCCAGTTCGGGACGCAGTTTCTGGGCAGCCTCTCCGGATTCCCTGGACAGGGCCTCGATCTCCGAAAGCCTTTGCCGGGTCGTGGCGTCTGTGGTGGCAAGCCGGGTTTCAATGCCGCTGTCAAAGGCCTCGACAGCTGATTCGATGGCTGCCAGGCGGCGCCGGGTCTCTTCGGCTGTGGCGAGGGCCTGTGCCTCGTTCTCGGAAGAAAGGCGCGACAGGAGGTCGCTGCTGGCGGCGAGGCTCTCCTTGGCGGCCAGGGCAATGGCGGCAGAGCGGGCCTCGTTGTCGGCGGAAAGCCGGGCGAGCTCGGCGGAGGCCAGGCTGAGCCTGCCTTCGGTGGCAGCGGCGAGCTCGCCGAGCCGGGCCTGCAGGGCGGCGTCGAGCCCGGCAATTCCCTCGGAGATCCTCCCCTCGAGACCCTGGCGGGCTTCGGCGAGGGCGGCCACCGCGGTCTGGCCGAGATCGTCGATACGCGCCCGCGCGGCACCGGCCTCGGTTGCGATATCGGTACCAATTGTCTCGACCCGGGTCCGGACGGCCTCGAGCCGCTCGAAGACCTTGCCGCGTGTGTCCTCGGTGGCCAGGCGTATGGTCTCGGAGAGTTCCTTGCCGGACTTGCCGAGGTCCCCCTCCACCCGGGCAGCGAGCTCCATGATCGCGCGGTCGCGGTCGGCCTTCCAGGCTGCGAGCGACTCCTCCGCCCTGTCCTTGCGGGCCTGGATGTCGGCGAAGAACCCGTCCTCGAAGATCTTGAGGTTGGCGGAGACGTTCTCGCCCGAGCGCTCCTTGAGCGAGGCCAGCTCCGACTCGAGGTTCTGGATGGCCGTCGCAGCGCGCGCCGAATCGCGCTCGAAGCCGAGGGAGACGAGTTCGCGCTTTTCCTCGAAGGATCTGCCCCAGGTGGCGAACTCGCCCTCCACCCGGCTGCTCATGTCGGACATGGCCAGGCGCAGTGCGCCTTCGAGGAGACTGATGTCCACGTTGACCGCCTCGAGGCGGCCGAACTTCGACTCGACTTCCGAGCCGTATTCGTCGAGGCGCTTCTCGATGGCGGCGAGGACTTCGAGGGTATTGGTCTGACCTTGATGGGAAAGCCTGTCCAGGAGGGCGGCAGCCTCCGCCTTGGAGGCTGCGATAAGCGTCGCGAAGCCGTGGTCGGCCTCCGCCATGTCGGCCTTGGCGAGGTCCAGGGCGGCCCGGAGCTCCAGTATGCCGCCTTCCTTGGCGGCCAGGGCGGCGTCGAGGGTGGAGCGCAGCTCGGCGAGGGCCGTGGATTGCGTCTCGGCAAGGGCGGCCGACTGGCGGTCGAACTCGGCCCGCTGCGCGGCAAGCATTTCCAGAAGGCGGCCGCCGAAATCCTGGGCGCTGCTCTCGGCCTTGCCCGCAAGCTCGGCCATCCTGGTCTCGATGTCTTTTTCGACGGCCGCGATGCGGGCGCCGGCGGAATCCCAGCGGGTTTCGAAGCCTGCGATGGCTTCAGCCTGACGGGCCTCGGTGGCCGCGAGGCTGGCCAGCGAGCCCTGGTCTGCGACAGCGAGCTTTTCCTGGAGGGCAGCGATCGCCGCATGGAGGGAATCCTCAGCCTGGCGGGCCTTCTCGGAGATCATGCTGGAAGTCTCCGCTTCGGCCGCGGCCAGGCGGCGGGCGAACTCCTGGCGGGATGTCACGACGCTCGACTCGATCTCGATGAGGCCCTCTTCCATGCGGCCCACGCGTTCTCCCGCGCTGCGGCTCGCGGCCTCGAGGTCGGCCTGGAGCGAAGCGGCAAGCTCCGCGAACCTGGCCTCTGCGAGTGTCGCCAGGGCGGTGACCCTGCCCTCGGCCTCGCTGGCCCGCCCCTCCACGAGGGCTAGTTTCCCGTCAATCGACTTCACCGAATCTGCCTGCCGCTTTTCCGACTCGGACAGGCGCGCGTCGAGGGCAGTCGAGCCATCCCCTATGGCCGTCCTCGTCGCGGCCAGGAGGGCATCGGCTTCGGCCTGCCACTCGTTCTTGAAGGCCTTGGCCATGACCTGGGTCTCCGCGACCCTGTCCTTGGCAAACTGCCCGACCTGCGTGAATTTTTCCTCGACTGTCTCGCGGAGGCGGGCTGCCTTGGCCTCGGAGGCTGTCCTGAGCTTGTCAAAGGCCATATCCTCGAGTTTTTCCGCCTCGTCCCGGGCTCGCTCGAAGGCCTTCGTGAATTCCTTGTCCGCGTCCCGCCGTGCGGCGACCGCGTTGGAAACAGCGAGTTCTGCCTCCGCCCTCGCGCGGTCGAGGTTCTCCCTGATCGCTATCACCTTGGTAAGGGTATCGGCTGCCAGACCATCCCGGATTGTCTCGAGGGCAGCGAGGCTGTCTCGGGCAAAGTCCTCACGCAGGGCCGGAAGTTCCTTTTCGATGGCGACCATGGCCCGGGAGGCGCCTTCGATGCGCTTGGCCACGGTTTCGGTAAAGGCGTTTTCGTCCCTGATGCGGCCGAGGTTCCCCTCCGCGCGCGCGGTCATGTCGATAAGGCGGGCGAGCACTGAATCGTATTCGGAGAGGCGCTTTTCGACTTCGATCATGCTCTCGGCGCGCTCGTTGAGGCCCTCTTCGACGGACTGGATCCGCCTGAGGACCTCCTTCGCTGCCTTTTGCTGCACATCGAGTTCGATGCCGTACTGCTTGAGTTCCTCGGCCCTGCGCGTCACGTAGCTGTCGAGGTCGCCCTGGAGGCGGTCCCCGAGCTTTTTGACCTTTTCGAGGGAGCGGTTGTTCTTGTCGAACTGTCTGAACACGACGAGGACGACTACAACGATCCCGAGCGTCAGCAGGTTAGCCACAGTGAAGAACATCAGGCACTCCGGATTTGGGATGGATGGCTGCCAGATTATACGGCATTTTCCATGGTGAAAGAAGGCATCCGATCCTTTTCCTCAGCACTTCGAAATGACACGAAGGCCGCCAGCCGCTATTGTGGGCTGTGCGCTACCAACCAGCTCTCCCCCTCGTCCTCACTATCCTTTTCCTTGCCTCCCTCGATATCAGCGCCCAGGAAGGCGGGGCCTTCCTGGGCTTTTCAGTGGCGGCTGAGGCACGCCAGGGCGATCCCCTTCCCGTCTCCTTTTCGTCGACGCTCCCGCTTTCCGAGGGCAGCATCCGAATTGTCGATGCCAAGGGTCGCTCCGTCGCCAGGGGAAGGCCCTTCCTCGTTTCCTGGAACCTGGGGCGCTCCACCTGGCTGGCCCTCCCGGGCATTCCCTCCGACGCGGTCGCTGGTCCCGCCAGACTCCGCGTTACGGCGCTGACTCCCGTCGGCGAGGTTTCACTCGAGCGGGACGTCCTCATCCTTGTCCGTGATTTCCCGACCGAGGACATCGCCCTCAATCCCGTGAATACGACCATCCGGAGCGTGCCCGACGCCCGCAAGACTACCCAGGCCATCTCCATCCAGGATATCTACGCCCGGATCGATCCGGCAGCCCTCTATGCCAATGCGGCCTTTGTCCTGCCGGTGGAGCGCGTGAGGAGGTCCGCAGGCTACGGTGACAGGCGCCGCTACCTCTACGCCGGCGGCGGCATCGACTCAAGCCAGCACTCGGGCATCGACTTTGCCGTCCCGGCCGACACGCCCGTGCGCTCGCCCGCAGCCGGCCGCGTCGTCTTTGCGGAGCTTCGCATCGTCACCGGCAACACCCTCGTCATCGAGCACCTCCCCGGCCTCTACTCGGTGCTGATGCACCTGTCGGCCTTGGAGGTCACCGAAGGTATGACCGTCGACGCAGGCCAGGAGCTCGCACGCTCGGGCTCCACCGGCCTGTCGACGGGGCCGCACCTTCACTGGGAGGTCAGGGCCGGGGGAGTGGCCGTCGACCCGGACTGGTTCGTGCTGCACGAGCTGGGGCTGAGGTGAGCTGATGCTATCCTGTCGCAGCGAAGCCCTTCGAAGGCAGCATCCGATTCACTTCCTCAAGCGGGAAAACCAGGACAGAGGCAGTACCTGATTCATCTGCAGTGATGCTGAATACGCCGTCGATCTGTCTGGAAAGGCCCATGATCAGCTTCATGCCCATCCCTTCCTGGCTTTCCTGGCTGAAGTCTGCGGGCAGGCCGATACCAGTGTCGCGTACGGTCAGTTCAGCTCCGACCTCGGTCTTTCGGAGCGAGACGAGGATCTGGCCCGGACGATTTTCGGGAAAGGCATACTTCAGGCAATTAGTCAGCACTTCCGTGAGTATCAGGCCGATTGGCAGGGCGAGCGGCGCTTGTACCGGAAGTTCGTCCAGTTCGGCGCTGAAATGGATCCTTCCCCTGAAAACGGATAGGGCCGAAATAACTTCCGCACAATAGGTATCGAGCCGCACTTCGCTGAAGCTGCCACTCTGATACAGGAGCGAATAGAGCTGCGATATGCTGCGAACCCGTCCCTCCAGTTCCGCGAGGGCTTCCTGGGCTTCCTCGCTCTCCACTTCCTCGGTGGTCAGGCTTACGAGGCTGCTGATCATGTTGAAGCTGTTCTTGACCCGGTGCTGAAGCTCAGCGAGAAGAGTCTGGTTTTCCATGCTGAGCCGCTGCAATTCTGCTTCGGTGGCCAGGCGCTTGCCGATGTCATGGGCCAGGGAAAATACGACCTTCCTTCCCTGCCATGAATAGGGCCCCTCGAAGATCTCCACAGGAAAGGCAGTCCCGTCCTTTTTCCGGTGCCAGCGAAGGGGAATGAAAATATGATCCTCATTCGCTGCGCTCGGCGGAGCATAGGGTTCTGCGCTGATATCGCAGATAGTCATGCCACCGACCAACTCCTCCCTGCTGTAGCCGTAGAGTCTCGAAAAGGTCCCGTTCACATCGATGAGCTCAAGGGTCTCGCGATCGAAGATGAAAATGGAAAAAAGCTCGTTGTCGAAGATGATGCGATACTTTTCCTCGCTGCTTCGGAGCTCAGCGGTAAGTCGTTCGGCTATCGCCAAGGCCTGGTTGCGGGTATTGATCACGAAATGGAATATCGAAAATAAGAACAGGGATACCAGTACCCCTAAGGCCAGGATCAGCCAAAACCCTTGATTGTCGGTGGCAAAGGTCACACCGAGGGGTGTGGAAAAGCTGAGGGACCAATCTGTACCTGCAAAAGTTACGAAACTGCTTCTCGTCGCTATCGCCGGGGGCCTGGCTGCTGCTCCAGAAAGACTAGCGCTGTCAAAAAGAAGGGAGGAATCCGATACCGCAGTTCCATCATGGATTTGAAGGGAAATCTTTTGATCGCGATTTCCCGCTTCCCAGCTGCCAAGGATCCACGTCATCAGGTCGGTCATTCGATACGGGCTGTACACCCATCCCGCCAGGGCAGCCCGACGCTCTGGAACAGTTCCTGTTGGCATGCCGTGCTTGTAGACTGGCATAAATATGAGGGTTCCCGCCTGCGGAACCTCTTCGGTTTCCTGGACCAGGCGTACCTTTCCCGAAAGCTTTGCCAATCCCGTATCGCGGGCAGCCTCCATGGCTGCCCGTCGCACAGGCTCGGAAAACATGTCATAACCGAAGGCTTGGAGATTCCGTTTGGCGAAGGGCTCAAGATAGATGATCGAGGAATAGATCTGCCGGCTACCTTCGGGCCTGACCATGTAGGAGGGAAAGCCCTCGGCGCGGATTCCTTCTGAATGGCCTGCGAGTTGTTCAGGCTGTATTAGCAGGGAATAGCCGACGCCCTGGATGCCAGGAAGGTTCGATGCCAATCCAAGCGAAGCGATGAAGACCCTCCACTGCTCGCGCGATACGGTCTCGGTGGAATTGAAAAAGGCGGCACCCGCATACAGAACCTGCGCAACCTGGTCCAAGCGACTATAGATGAGGATCCGGGCCTCATTGCATGCGCTGTCAAAGCGAATGCGAGCAAGGGCCTGGGCATGCTGCCTTTCAGTGACAGCGAATAAAGCAGTCAGACCAAGGCCGAGAGCCAATACCAGGATCTGGGATGCTCGAAATAACCTTTTCATTCTGCATCCTTTCGAATCTCGGCAAAGTGACGCGACGCATATACTACATGGGATTTGCCTTGGGGGGGGGGGGGAAAAAATTTCTTTTGCCGAAAATTTGGTTGCGGCTGAAATTATTGCTGTATCGATGTCCTCGCTGGGGGGCAGGCAAAGACCGCGAGCAAGGATCAGGGTTTGATTCGCTCCAGGCGGGTGTCGCAGCAGGGTGCGCCCTTGGCGAGGGTGCCGGTGCGAGAGTAGCGGATGCCGAGGGCAGCAAAATACTCGGGGAAGGAGAGGTCGTCAGCGTAGCAATTGGGGATGCAGGCCTGGGGAGCGCCGACAGGTCTACGCGGTGGACGCGCCGCTTCTCAGAGAGGAAGGCGAATCCGAAGCGGAGCTTTTCGAGCGCATCCAGCTTGCCCTCCTGCTTCTCGTATTGCCATAGAGGCGGACTTGCAAATGCTCAATGCGCCTTTCCGCCTTCCCTCTAGCTTCCCGCTCCCACCGCGCTGTCATGACCTTTGTCAGGTTTGACCAGATGGAGGGCAGCCATGTGCCAAGTCAATGTTCTGGAAGCAAAAGCGACCTTTTCAAAACTGCTCGCCCTTCTTGAAAACGAGGAAGGGGATGAGGTGGTCATCGCCCGCAACGGTCGGCCTGTCGCTGCGCGAAAGGCACGTCATCGCCCTCGAGTCACTCCCGGCCATCCACGGCGACCCCTTCGACCGCATCCTCATCGCCCAGGCGAAGGCTGAAACCTCCTCTCACTTCCTCTTTTGCATTCTTTTTCCTATCACCCTGAATATTTCTTCCTTGTCCCGTTTTCCCATACCCCCTATCTCAACTATTTCTATATTTTCTGGAGTGATCAGCCTGTACATGATCCTGTGGCGTTTGGAGTTCACGTAGGTTTTGAAGTATCCGCTAAGGTCGATAGTGAATTTATTCCCAAGCCTTGCTCCCAAAAAAGGATTGCTGGAAAGCTCTTCAAGTTTCTTGTCTACCATTGCCTTTAGGCTTCCATCCAGTTCCCGATAGTCTTGTGCTGCCTCCCGGATGAATTCAATCCGATACGGCATGCTTATCGCAGCTCTTCCCAGGGAATATTCTTCTGTAGGTCGTAGCCTGTGATCCGTTTCTGGACAATGTCGTCAATCTCGAAATACTCGAACATCTCCTGCAGATCCATCAAGTGTTCATATTCGGCAAAGGGTACAATGACGGCCTCCAGAATGTTGTTTTTGAGAACAAACAGAGCTTCACCTGACGCGGACAAATTCCGAATCTGCTGGGTTAATTCCTTTTGAAGACGTGTTATGGGAACAATCTTCTTCGCATCGACCAACATGGACTGCCTCCTTGTCTCTATGTATTATAATACGTGTATAAATATGATTCTAGGTATGAGGCAGGCTCAGGGCTTTGCCGGGATTCGCAGCCTGAGGCCAGCGCCACCCCCGATTGACAGCGGCCATCCGCCCGGGCAATGATCCCCTCGCTTTTGAAGGGGGGTGATTTTTATCAAGCAGATAGTCGTGGACGACAACGAGCCGCTCGAGAAGGCCATCAAGCGTTTCAAGCGCATGGTCGAGAAAGAGGGCATCATCCGCGAGTGGAAGAAGCGCGAATACTTCGAGAAGCCTTCCACCATCGCCAACCGCAAAAAGAAGGCCCTCGTCAGGAAGCTCCTGAAGAAGGCCCGTAAACCCCGCGAATCCCGCGGCGGCTACTGATCCTAAAAATCGGGCTAAGCGCGTTGTCGCTGCCTCAGCGTAGTCGCTTATGGGCAAATAGCCCATGACGCTCCTACGCTTCGTTGCTCCTAGCGCTTAACCCGATTTTCGCGGATCAACCTTACAGTAGGCAGGGTAATGAAGTAGTGGGTTGCTGAGTAGCAGGGTTGTGAAGCAGTAGGGTACCGAGTAGTTTTGGATGAAACCAGGCAGGGTCCTTTGTGGGACCCTGTTTTTATTCTAAAGGAGCGTGGGGATGGGCGGAAAATACTCGCTGATTGGCATCGGGGTCCTGGTTCTGGCCACTGCGCTCGGTTGTGCGGGTAAGGCTGCTGCGGCTGACGGCACGCCGAGGACGGCCAATCCCATTCTCAGGACTGCGACCTTCAAGGTAGGTCCCGCTACCATTACCGCCGAGCTCGCCCTTACTGCGGATCAGCAGGAAAAGGGGCTCATGTTCAGGAAGTCGGTGCCCGAGGGGAAGGGTATGCTCTTTCCCTTCGACAGGGACCAGGTCCTCACCTTCTGGATGAAGAACACCGAGGCGCCGCTTTCCATAGCCTGGATCGCCTCCGATGGGACAATCCGCAGCATGGCCGACATGGAGCCCTTTTCGCTGGCGAATGTCGGCTCCGAGTACTCGGTGCGCTACGCCCTCGAGGTCGGGAAGGGCTGGTTCGCCAAGGTCGGGGTCAAGGTCGGCGACAAGGTTGAGATACCTCCCCTGAATTGACGGGGAGGCGGCCTCACCGCTACCCTCATCCTGCCAGATCACCATGACTTTCCCAGCGGAGCGCGTGATGCTTGATATTGTTACCTTCGGCAGCGAGGCTGGAGATGCCATCCTCAGGGCAAAGGCCCAGCCGATCAAGGATGTGAACGCCGAAATCAAGGCCCTCGCCGCAGCCATGCTCGAGTCCATGGAACACGGACGCGGCATCGGCCTCGCGGGTCCCCAGGTCGACCGCGGCATCAGGCTCTTTGTCACCCGCCTCGACGATGACGAGCCGCGGGTCTTCATCAATCCCGAGATCCTCCTTGTTTCTGAGGAACTCGTCGATTACGAGGAGGGCTGCCTTTCCCTGCCCGGCCTCTATACGAATGTGCGACGCGCCGAGTCGGTGAAGGTCCGGGCCTGGAACGAGCGCGGCAAGTCCTTTACGCTGGAGGCTTCGGGGCTTCTGGCGCGGGTCATCCTCCATGAGAACGATCACCTTGAGGGAATGCTCTTCATCGACCGCCTTGGCGAAAAGCGGCGGGAGCGCGCCATGCAGGCCTATCTCAAGAAAATCAGGATGTAGGCTGTGGCAAACCCGCTCCGCGTCCTCTTTGCTGGCAGCCCGGACATAGCGGTGCCAGCCTTGAAGGCTGTGGCGGCCACAGCACAACTTGTCGGGGTCCTGACCAATCCGGAAAGCCGGAAGGGGAGGGGAGGAGGAGAGGCAACGGGAACAGCCGTCGCCCGCGCCGCAGCCTTGCTGCCGGGTCCTGCCCTGCCGGTCCTCGCCTTCGAGCATCTTGGACCCCAGTCGCGCGAGGCCGTCCTGGCCCTTGCCCCCGACCTCCTGGTCTCCTTTGCCTACGGACGCATCTTCGGGCCCAAGTTCCTGGCCCTCTTCCCCTACGGCGGCCTCAACGTGCACCCGAGCCTCCTTCCGCGCTGGCGCGGCCCCACGCCGATCCCGGCTGCCATCCTTCACCGCGACCTGGAGACCGGTGTCAGCGTGCAGCGCATCGCTGTTGCCGCCCCCTCAGGCGCCGCCGACTCCTCCCCCTCCGCTGGCATCGACTCAGGCGACATCCTCGCGGTTGAATGCATTGCCCTTGGGGGCCGCGAAACCTGCACCTCGCTGTCGGAGACCGCCTCGGAAGTGGGGGCTCGGCTCCTCGCCAGGGTGCTCGCCGAGCTGGCCGCCGGCCGCGAAACCGCGCAGAGGCAGGAAGGCGAAGCGACCAGCTCGCGGCTCCTGCAGAAGGATGACGGCCTGATCGATTGGAGCGCCAGCGTCCTCGACATCGATGCGATGGTCCGCGCCTACGATCCCTGGCCGGGGGCCTTCACCTGGCTGCGGGGACAGCGCCTGGCCATCCTGGAGGCTCTGGCGCTGCCGGGGGCCACCTGGCCTGCGGCGGCTGGTGGGCCTGCAGCGGCTGGTGGGGCTCGGCCGGGAACCATCCTTGGTCTGGACAAGTCCTGTGGGCTGGTGGTACAAGGAACGGACGGCCTCGTGGCCCTGCGACGCCTCCAACTGCAACAGCGTAAAGCCCTTGCATGGAAGGAATTCGTCAACGGCCTGCGGGATCTTCCCGGGACCGCTCTTGCTTCCGGGCCGGAGCCGCCGCAGGCCCGGCTCGGCGTGATAGCCGGAACAGGACTTGTTCAATGAAGCTGAAAAAACCTTCCCTCAAGTTATCCAGCCTTAAGGGCAGGGCTACCCGGGTGGTGGCCAAGGTTCGTGAATTCCAGCTTCCCCTGGACCTCGGCGCTATCGATCGCCTCGACCGTGAGCACTACCGCCTGGTCATCTACTCCCTCGCAGCTGTCATCATGGTGATGGCCCTGGCGGGTATTTTTGCCTTCGGGCTTTCGCTCAAGGGGACGGAGGAAACCATGGTGCCGGACATCCGGGGCCAGGAACTCTCCCAGGCGCTCGTGAAACTGCAGGAAAAGG
>JBAXTA010000106.1:0-12760 GCA_037130415.1 Spirochaetota bacterium | reverse complement strand
CTGCTATTGTTACTTAAGAACGAAGGAGGTGATGAGGCCATGGTCAAAACGCTGACAGAACAGGACAAACTCCTCGCCGAAATCGACGAAGCCTACCACAAATTCCACGCCGACCCGGATCTTCGGTCTATCTACGAGGGTCGCCTGAAGTGGCAGATGGACCAGGCGACAGCCCTCGCCGTGGCCAAGGACGAGGGGCTGGCCGAGGGTAAGGCCGAGGGTAAGGCCGAGGGTAAGGCCGAGGACGCCAGGAACTTTAGGCGCCTCGGTGTGAGCCTCGAAATCATCTCCGAGGCGACAGGGCTATCGCAGGAAGAGCTTGCGAAAATTTGAATGGCTGCGCACGGGGCAGGTGTTGCTCGCCATTGTCTGGAGTTTCTGGCCGTAGGTTTGCAGGGAACGGCCGCAGACCTTCCTCGTTGACCTCCTTACTACCGAGTCTTGAAGAAAGGCTACGCGAGAGCGCATTTCGCTTCGCCAATACAGGGTGAAATGCGTTTTCGTGTCACCAATGCACCGGACTCGGTAGTAATGCCCTCCCGCAAAGCCAGGACCAGCGTTGCTGCTGCGGGAATGTCCTCCCCGCATTTGACAGGAGTCGGGACGGGTGCTAGATTCCTGACCTGCGCCATCGGATCGGGGTTTTAGCCACATGTGGCCGGCCCCCGGACAGACGCCCTCCGGGAGGAAACAGAGATGATCGACGCTGGGCAGTCCCGCGCATCTGGATGCGCGAGGTGAAACGCCTCTCCGGGCTCCGAATTACAGCCTTCGTAACCTGCCTGGCGCTCGCCCTTCCTCTCCTGGCCCACGAAGGCGCTTCCGAGGCCGCTATCGGCTTCAACGAGAAGCTCGGCGCGCATGCAGACATCGACGCTCCCTTCACCGCCGGGGACGGCAAGCCGGTCACCCTCCGGGAACTCGGCGGCAGGCCCATCCTCCTTGCCCTCTCCTTTTATCGCTGCAAAGACCAGTGCAATACCCTCCTCGTCGGCCTGGCCAAGGCGGTCCGGGACCTCGAGGGGCAGCCCGGCAAGGACTGGAGGGTCGTCACGGTTTCGATCAATCCGCTGGAAACCCCGGCCGAGGCAGTGAAGGAACAGGCCATTGTGGCGGCTACGATAGGGAAGCCCTTTCCCTCCGAGGCCTGGCCCTTCCTTGTCGGCGACCACGACTCCATCGACCGGCTCGCCGATTCGGTTGGCTTCAGCTACCGGAAGGTCGGAGACGAATTCGACCACCCCCTGGGCCTTGTCATGCTCTCGCCGGAGGGCACGATCGTCCGCTACATCCAGGGTCCTGAGTTCCTGCCTATCGACCTTGGCATGGCAGTCATGGAATCCTCGAAGGGCCTTGTGCGGCCCACGGTCGCGAAGATGCTCCGCCTCTGTCTCACCTACGATTCCCGAAAAAAACAGTATGGATTCGATTTCCTCCGTGTCGCAGGACTCCTGTCCCTCCTTGTCGCGGTGGCGCTGGCGGCCTTCCTCGTGATAGCCGGTCCGAAGCGCAGAGCCGCGAACCTGGCGCGCTCGGGCAAAGCGCATGAAGGCTCCAGGGATCCCAGGGGCCCCGAAGATACCAGACTACCGAGTAAAGACCGACCAGACGAAGGAGGTGGATGATGGCTGAGACCGCCGTGCACACAGGGGCCTATGGGGAGGGTCCGTATTTCAATCCCGAGACCGTCAAGCCAGGGCTTGCCGGTTGGCTGACTACTACCAATCATAAACGGATAGGTGTCATGTACCTCAGCCTCATCGCGACCTTCTTCTCGGTCGCGGTGATCCTCGGCCTCCTCATGCGGATCGAGCTGATGTTACCCGGGCAGCAGATCATGTCGGCCAAGGTCTTCAACGCCATGTTCACGCTCCACGGGGTCATCCAGATCTTCCTGGTCGTCATACCTGGAATACCGACGATCTTCGGCAACTTCTCGCTGCCGACCCTCATCGGAGCCAACGACATGGCCTTCCCGAGGCTGAACCTCTTCACCTTCTACCTCTTCGTCGCCGGTGCAGCCCTGGCCATCGGGTCCTGCTTCACCGGCGGGGGGACCCCCGATACCGGCTGGACCTTCTACGTGCCCTTCAGCCTGAAGACGGCGGTGAACGTACCCCTGGCCACCTTCTCTGTCTTCGTCCTGGGCATGTCATCCATCCTGACCGGCGTCAACATCGTCTCCACCGTACACACCCTGCGCGCTCCCGGCATGGACTTCGGAAAGATGCCCCTGTCGGTCTGGGGCCTCTACTCCACGGCCTGGGTCCAGATACTCGCGACTCCCATTATCGGCATTACGATGTTATTGATCGTAGTTGAAAGGATATTCGGGATAGGCGTCTTCGACCCGACCAAGGGGGGAGATCCCCTCCTGTACCAGCACATGTTCTGGATCTATTCGCATCCTGCGGTCTACATCATGATCCTCCCGGCCATGGGCATCATGTCCGACCTCTTTCCCGTGTTCTCCCGCAAGAACATCTTCGGTTACAAGATGATCGCCTTCTCGAGCCTCGCCATCGCGAGCGTGGGCTCCCTGGTCTGGGGTCACCACATGTACGTGAACGGCCAGAGCGACACCGCTGGCATCATATTCTCCCTCCTCACCTTCCTCGTCGCGGTGCCCTCTGCCATCAAGGTCGTCAACTGGCTGGCCACCATGTACAAGGGATCCATCCGCGTCGAGGCACCCTTCCTCTACGCACTGTCCTTCGTGTGGCTCTTCACCATCGGTGGACTCACCGGGATGTTCCTTGGCGGTCTGTCCACCGACGTGCCCCTCCATGACACCTACTTCGTGGTCGGCCACTTCCACTACATCATATTCGGAGGCACGGGCTTCGGCATTTTTGCGGCCCTCTACTACTGGTTTCCCAAGCTCACCGGCAGGATGTACGAAAAACGCTTTGCCATCGTGGCCTGGCTCGTCACCTTCGTGGGCTTCAATGTCTTCTACTTCCCCTACTTCGTGATGGGCTGGCAGGGCATGCCCCGCCGCTACTTCGACTTCCCCGCGAAGTTCACCGAGCTCCAGGTCATCTCCTCCCTGGGCTCCTATGTCATGGTCATCGGTATTGCCATGATCATGGGCAACCTCCTCCGGGGCGCGAAAAAGGGCGAGAAGGCCCCCGACAATCCCTGGCAGGGCGCCACCCTGGACTGGAGCCTCCCGTCCCCCGCCCCTCTCGAGAACTGGGACATTCCCCCGACCGTCACCAGGGGTCCCTACGAATTCAATCATTCGGAGGATGACAAGTGAGCGGGACGAGCGCACCCGCCACCGCCCATGGCGCCCACTACGCCGGGCCCTATAACCCAGCCAAGGGCCGACTGGGCATGTGGCTTTTCATCTGCACCGAAATCCTCCTCTTCGGTGGCCTCTTCCTCCTCTACTCGGTCTACCGCTACCGCTACGCCGGGGCCTTCCATGCGGCCTCGGGCCTCCTCGACCGGGTGTTCGGTACGACCAACACAATTGTGCTTATCACGAGTTCCCTTACCGTGGTGCTGGCGATTTTCGAGTTCGAGCGGGGCAAGCCGACACGCGCGCGCAATTACCTCCTTTTCACCCTACTCTGTGGCCTTGCATTCCTCGTGATCAAGTCCTTCGAGTGGGGCGCCAAGTTCGAGCACGGGCTCTACCCCAACGCTCCCCATCTGATGTCCCTGGGCTTCGGGGAGATCCTGTACTTCGGTCTCTACTTCACCATGACGGGGCTCCACGCAATCCACGTGATCGTCGGTATGTCGGTTCTCTTCGTCGCCTGGCGCCGGATCGGCAATGGCACGCTCATGAGGACGCGGCCAGCCTTCCTCGAGAACGGCGGCCTCTTTTGGCACCTCGTCGACGTGATCTGGATCTTCCTGTTCCCCCTGTTCTATCTGATCAGCTAGCGGAGGCCGTCATGAGCAAGCAAACACGACAAGCAATCGAGGAACTCAACGCCTGTGACGATCCTGACCTTGATGTCCACGGCGGAACCCACGGCATCTGCCATCCCCACGGCTCGATCCGCTTCTTTGTGGGTATCTGGGCGGTCCTCATCTGCTTTACCCTCCTCACCGTGGCCATGGCGAGCTGGAATCTTGGCGGCTTCGCCATCGTTGCTGTCCTGGCCATCGCGGCCACCAAGTCGACCCTGGTATTCCTCGGATTCATGCATCTCTGGTGGGAGGACAAGCTCGTCATCAAGATCCTCCTTCCGGTAGTCCTCGTCCTCCTGGCGATCTTCATCGGTCTTACCTACACCGATATCCTGTACCGATAGGGAGGGGAACGTGACAACTACGACAACCAGTGTGGTCGACCAGGGCCTTTTCATACTCCTGGCTTTCTCGGCCCTCGCCTTCGCGGCCATTGTCGCCACCATGGTCTACTTCGTCCTGCGCTACCGGAAGTCGCGCAACCCCAGGGCCACCGAGGTCCATGGCAATCCCTGGTTCGAGGCCGGCGTCTTCGCGGTTTCGACAGTGCTTGTGCTTGTATTCTTTTTTGTCACCCTCGGTGGCTACCAGTTCCTGCGCCGCGTGCCCCAGGGAGCCCTGCAGGTCAAGGTGCATACGAGGCAGTTCGCCTTTTCCTTCGAGTACCCTGGCGGGAAAGTGGTTCCTGACATGGTGGTGCCCGTCGGTAGCGACATACGGCTCGACATCACATCCGACGATGTCCTCCACGGTGTCTTCATCCCCGCCTACCACATCCAGGTCGATGCAGTTCCCGGCATGCCCACCTATGCCTGGTTCCATGCCCAGGAGGTCGGCGTCGTCGACCTCCTCTGTACCGTCTACTGCGGGACCGCCCATTCCGGGATGATGTCCAAGGTCTACGTGGTGCCTGTCGCCGATTTCCAGCGTTGGAAAAACGGGGAGAAAGTGACGCTCGGGGAGGCCACACTGCCCTCCGTCAAGGCCGGTGGCGCCGACCTCCTTGATGCCCGCGGCTGCGTGGGCTGCCATACCATCGATGGTGCCGAAAGTGCCGGGCCCAGTTTCAAGGGGCTCTTCGGTTCGAAGATCACCATAGTGAAGGATGGCCATAAATCCGTCATCGAGGTCGATGAGGCCTATCTTGCCTCGTCCATCCGGAAACCCGGCGAATCCATCGTCCTGGGCTTCGATGATATGATGCCTCCAGGTGACGACATCAAGGACGAGGAGGTCGATGAGATGGTCGAGGCCATCAAGACCTTCAAGTGAGGGGGGATACCCTCCTTTCGAACTGCCGCATCCACACCATGGACGAGGCGCTTCCGGAGGCGGGTGGCATGGTTATCCGCGGCGGCCTCGTCGCCTTTGTGGGCGATGCCCGGGCCGCCGCTGCCTTCGCCGGGCCGGAGGCGCAGGCCCTCGACCTCCACGGCCGCACGGTCATCCCGGGCTTCAATGACAACCATCTCCATGCGGTCATCCTCGGGGACCACGCCCTGGCCCCGGACCTCGGCGGCCTGGACGCTCCTGCCATCGTCGATCTCCTCCGTGAACGCTGGTCAGGCGCTCCGCCAGACCGCATACTCTATGCATTCAATTGGGACTATCCTTCCTGCCCTGCGCCGAGAAAGGAGCTCCTGGACGCGGCCTTTCCACGCAATCCCGTCATCCTCTCGCAGTTCTCGGGGCATGGACAGTGGCTCAATACAGCCTCCCTCACCGCCCTCGGCATCTGGCGCGGGAGCGGCGATCCGTCGATGGGCGAGGTGCTCCGCGATTCCGACGGGGAGCCCACAGGCATCGTGCGCGACCTTGGCGACACGGGGCTCTCGAGGAAGCGTTTCGCGCGCATCTTCTACGACAGGGAACAGCGGGAGGAGCGCCTCGACATAGCGCTGGCCGAATTCAGGCGACTCGGCCTGACCTCGGTGCAGGACAACACCTGGTTTCCCCAACCCCTGGCCAGCCTCGCGCGTTACCGGATGGATGGCCGCCTGACAGCGCGCTTTTCCTGCTGGCCCATGGGCCGAAGGCGCTGGACACTCCCGACCATGCGGTTGGCTTTCGTGATCGGCCGTATGGTGGGGCTCCTTCCTTCCGACTGGATCAGCCTCGGCCCCGCCAAGTATTTCCTCGACGGCGCTTTCTCGAGCAGGTCCGCGAGCCTCTTCGAGCCCTGGGCCGACGGTACGCCGGGAGACCGCGGACCCGAGCCCCAGAGCCAGCGCGTGGCCCTCGAAAGGCTCGCGCGGAGGGGCTTCCGCGGAACCTTCCACGCCATCGGCGACCGCGCCGTTGCCCTCTTCCTCGACGACTTCACCCTGGCTGCCGGAAAATACCCTCATATCACAGAACAACGATTCAGGATCGAGCATGCACAGCTCGTGCGCCGCCAGGATATAGCCAGGATAAAGGAATTGGGAATATGCATCGCAGCCCAGCCCTCTGCCCTCGGGAGCCCTGGCAAGGACATGCGCCTCCTCGGCCGCGAAAGGGCCCTGGCTGCCTACCCCTACCGAAGCTTCCTTGATGCCGGCGTCCCGCTTTCCTTCGGTTCGGACATCCCCGGCGAGGCGACGGTCGATCCACTCCTTCACATCCACTACGCGGTCAACCGTGAGGGAGATGAGGCCATCACGGTCATGGAAGCCCTGCGCTGCTATACCAGAGGCTCCGCCTACGCTGAATTCATGGAGGGCCGCAAGGGTTTCCTTGCTCCCGGCATGCTTGCGGACTTTGTCCTGCTCTCGGAGGATCCCCTGACTGTGCCCCCCGCCTCGCTCAGGGATATCCGCGTCCTTCAGACCTGGGTTGATGGCAACTGTGTCTATCGACGTGAAGAAGCCTGAGGCTGCATTCGGACGACTGCCTGGCTGACAATCATGGCCCGGCCATGCGATCATGCAACCATGAACACAGCAAGCCTCTTCTCTCCCTTGCAACTCCGCGACCTTGAAATCCGCAACCGCATCGCGATGCCTCCGATGTGCCAGTACTCGGCTACAGAGGGTCTGGCCAACGACTGGCACTTTGTCCACTACGGCTCGCGGGCCAACCTGGGCCTTGGCCTCATTGTGGTCGAGGCAACCGGCGTAGAGGCGCGGGGGCGCATCAGCCCCGGCGACCTTGGGCTCTGGAACGACGCACAGGTGGAGCCTCTGCGCCGGGTCGTCGCCTTTGCGAAAGAGGCGGGCGCAGCTGTCGGTGTGCAGCTCGCCCACGCGGGCCGGAAGGCCAGCTCCGCCCGTCCCTGGGAGGGCGGAGCCCAGCTCTCGCTCGATGCGGGGGGCTGGGACTGCATCGCTCCCTCCGCCCTTTCCTTCAAGGAGGGGGAGAGGCTGCCGACCGCCATCTCGGAGAGCGCGTTGGGCGACATCGTGGAGGCCTTCGTGGCTGCCGCTCGCCGTGCCGAGGCTGCCGGTTTCGACCTCGTGGAGATCCACGGGGCCCACGGTTACCTCCTCCACCAGTTCCTCTCTCCACTGTCGAACCAGCGGATCGACCGCTACGGTGGCAGCCTCGAGAACCGTGCGCGGCTCCTCCTCGAGGTCGTCGAGGAGGTCAGGAAGGCCTGGCCCGCAGGCAAGCCCCTCATCGTGCGGCTGTCTGCCACCGACTGGGCCCCAGGCGGCTGGGACCTTCCCGAATGCGTGCAATTATGTGGAATGCTCAAGGCACGAGGGGTCGACCTCGTCGATGTCTCCTCCGGCGGCCTCGTGCCGAGCCAGGCCATCAAGGCGGGCCCCGGCTTCCAGGTGCCCTTTGCGGCGGCCGTCCGCTCTGGCGCGGGCATCCCGACCGGCGCGGTCGGCCTCATCACCAGCGCCGCCCAGGCCCAGGCAATCCTCACCGAGGGCAAGGCAGATCTCGTGTTCCTCGGTCGCGAGCTCCTCCGGAACCCCGGCTGGGCCTTCGAGGCCATGCGCGAGCTCGATGTGCCCGGCATCGGCCTGGGTGGGGAGGCCTTTGTGCCCGCCCAGTATCAACGGGCCATAAAGGAAAGGCCTCCGGCCTGATACTGATGTGCTGGCGCCCTCTTCAGGCCAGGCGCAGGAGCAGCATGTGCAGCGCCGTGCCTGCGATGATCGACAGGAGGGCATTGCGCTTCCATGCGTGGAAGGCAGCCACCACGAGGCCCGGCACGATGTAGACAAGTCCCCAGGGAGCGTGGAGGACATCGAGGGTCTTGTAGGAATTCAGGACCAGGGCCAGCATGATCATCGCGGGCATGTAGCGCTGGAGGTAGGACAGGACCGGCGGCATGCTGCCTGAGCGGAACAGGATGAAGGGCGTGGCCCTGCAGGCGAGGGTGACAGCCCCCATGGCGGTAATCGAGATGAGGATGGCGGTATAGTCCCAGTTCATTGCTTTTCCCCGCCCTCGGCAGCGCCCACGACGCCGCTCTCGATGCTGCGGCGCAGCGCCAGCATCCCGCCAGTCGCCAAAAGGATAGCAGAGACGAGGAAATTGGCCGGTCCGAAGACGAAGAGCGCGATGGCAGCAGCCGCAAGCGTCACGAGGTAGGGAGCTGCGATACGCACGCTGCGGACCTGCTCGACCAGCAGCACTATGAACAAGGCGGTCAGGGCGAAATCGAGGCCTCGAGTCCACCCGGCTGGCACGAGGGCGCCGGCTGCAGCCCCGACGGCAGAACCGAGCACCCAGTAGGACTGGTCGAGGCCCGATACCAGGGCGTAGAAGCGCTCCCTTCCGCGCGCTCCCTCCTCGCCTTCCGGAATCCCAGGCGGCGGCTTGACCGTCGTGAGGAGGCCGTAGGTCTCGTCGGTGAGCGCGTAGACCAGGTAGGGTTTCCAGCGCTTCGCCTCGCTGAAGGGTCCCAGCAGCGACAGGCCGTAGACGAGGTGCCGCGCGTTTACGAGGAAGGTGAGAAGGGCGATCTCGAAAACCCCCCTCCCCGAGCTGATCAGCCCAATTGCCATGAACTGCGCCGCGCCGGCATAGACGACCACGCTCGACAGGGGCGCGAGCCACCAGGGAAGGCCGGCGGTCACCAGGAGGAGCCCATAGGCAATGCCGATCGTGACGTAGCCCAGGAGCACGGGAATGGTGGCCTTGAAGGCATAGGCGAAGAGGCGCGTCTCGTACGCTCCGGGATCGGTGGTTTCCATTGCAGTTGTGACGGTCAGGCTTCGATGGCCAGCGCCAGCTCCTCTTCCCAGAAGGCTGCCGCGTAGCGAGAGGGTTTCTCCGGCTCGGGCGGCGGCGGCGGGGCGGGCGGGTTGGCTGCCTCCCACTCACGCTTCCGCTGGCCCTTGAGGAATTTCTCCGCGACGCTCGGGAAGAGCTCAAGGAGGAGTTCCTCCTTTTCGTTGGTCGCCAGCGGGACTCCCCCGAACTGGGCCAGGGCAGGGTTGGGCTGCTTGACGTACTTTGTGGTGTCGTAGGGCGTCTCGACGGGCGACCCGGTTATCTTCTTCCGGAAGGCGGGATCGACGGGCCAGGGTGTACTGCCGTAGGCGCCCTTCACGAGTTCGAAGAAGTTCTTCGAAACGTTGCTGTACATCGGCTTGCCCAGGTGCCTGTCTATGACGCAGTTGACCGCCTGGACTCCGACGATCTGGCTGGTGGGGGTGACGAGGGGCGGCACGCCGCAGTCGAGCCTGACCTCGGGAACCAGGGCGAGCACCTCGGGGATGTGCGCCTCGAGCTTGGCATCCTGGAGCTGCGACAGCATGTTCGTATACATGCCGCCGGGGATCTGTGCCTTCCTGACAATGTCGTCGGGATCGGGGTAATTAAAACGTTTTTCGATCTTCTGGCAGAGTTCCAGCACGCGGTCGACCTTGCCTGAAAGCGCGGCTTCGACGGCGCCGTCGAAGAGGGCGCGGTCCTCCGGCGGGAGTTCGTGCTTCGACAGGTCGAGGATCGGCGGGTGATTGTCCTTGTACTGGTCGAATTTCTCCAGTTCGCGCCGCATCGCACGGAGCTGGGTGTCGATCCTGCCGACCGCCGCCGCATCCACTCCCGTAGGCCGCTCGAGCCTCCGGGCAAGGAGCTCCACGATCTCCCAGGCCGGTGCCGCCGGCCCGCCAGAGAAGGCGAGGATGACCACGTCCACGATGTCGACGCCGCCCACCATGGCCATGAGCGTGGAAGCCACGCCGAAGCCCGGCGTGCAGTGCGTGTGGAGGTCGATGGGAATGTCCACCTCCTCCTTGAGGGCCTTGATGAGGGTGGCGGTCAGTCCCGGCTCGATGAGGCCTGCCATGTCCTTGATGGAGATCATGTCCGCGCCGAGGGCAGCGAGCGCTTTCGCCTTGCCGACGAAATATTTAATTGTGAACAATTTACCCGGCAGCCGCCTGCCCTTCAGGAAGGCGTTTATCCGCTCGCTGGTGGAAAAACGCGGGTCGACCGTGTAGCAGATCGCGCAGTCGGCCAGGCCTCCAGCCTCCTTCACGAAGCGGATGGAGGCCTTCATGTTGTCGACGTCGTTCAATGCGTCGAAGATGCGCATGACATCGACACCGGAATGGACTGCATTCCTGCAGAAGCCACCGATCACCGAGTCGGGGTAGGGCGTATAGCCGAAGAGGTTGCGCCCCCGCGAGAGGGCGGTGAGCCTGGAAACTCCGGCGATGCCAGATTTGATGCTCTCGAGCCTCGTCCAGGGATTCTCGTCGAGGTAGCGCATCACCGAGTCCGGCACAGCCCCTCCCCAGACCTCCATGCCCCAGAATTTCGCCTCGCGGTAGAGTGGAAGCACCCGCTCCACCTGGGCCTGGTTCATGCGCGTGGCAAACTGCGACTGCTGCCCGTCGCGGAGGGTGAGGTCGCGTATCTTGAGTGGCTGTGCCATGTGGACTCCTTCGTCTCGGAGACGGCTGATCAACTATAGTCGAAGGCCTTCGGGCTTGGGTAGACGTCGCAGCTGCTAGATTGTCCGCACGATCAGCCTTGGCCTGCCCTCATGCTTGCCCGGCGATGGCCTCGTCGGTCCTGCGTGCGATGGCATCAGAGAGCGAGCGGTCCAGGAGGCGGGGAGGCAGGGGGATGCTGATGCCTTCGCGCTCGAAAAACCCGCCGGAGACCTTCCGTATTGCCTCGTTTTTCAGGAGGAAGAGCCCGGCCTTGGCTGCCTCTTCCGGCGAGCTGAGCCTCCCGACGATCAGCGAGTTGGCAAGCCTCATCAGGAGGCTTTCCCCCTTCCATATACCGGTCGCCGCGTCGCCGGGATGGATGGCGTTTGCCGAGATGCCGAGTCCCGCCAGTTCCTCCGACAGGCGCAGGGTGGAAATAAGCTGGAGGAGCTTCGAGGCCGAGTAGGCCCTGAAGCCTGCAGGATGTCGCACAAAGACATCCGGCCGGTCGCGAAAGCTTGCGAAAAGAGCTGCTCGCGAGCAGACATTGACGATCTGTGGATCCTGTCCCTTCACCAGAAGGTCTACCAAAAGGCGCGTGAGGAGGAAGCTGCCGAGGTGATTGACGCCGATAGTCATCTCGAAGCCTTCGACCGTTCTGCCTGGCTTGTCCATGAATAAGCCGGCGCAATTGAAAAGGACGTCGATGCTATCGAAGTTTTCGTGCAGACGAAGTGAAAAATCCCTGATGCTCGCAAAGGAAGCGAAGTCGACGACAAGGGTATGGACCTCCGCTGCCGGATCGGCTGCGCGAAAGTCTGCTGCGGTCTTCTCGAGCAGCTCAGCATTCCTGGCAGCAATAATAAGGTCGTGGCTACCGTCGGCGATGGCCCTGGCTGTTGCCTGCCCTATCCCGCTTGTCGCGCCGGTAAGGACAATCCTTCTGCGTTTCATGGTCCTAGAATGGCCTAAAAGGGTGGATCTGTCAGGGGGTGGCCATGTTCGGATACCATCGAAGTGGCTGGCAATGAATTGTTTTTTGGTATACAGTATACATGATAACCTTTGAAGGGGATTGAAAGGATCGAAATCGAAATGGCGACTCCGATTTCTCTCTTGGTCATTGATCTCGATTCCAGTACCTCTGCCAAGGAAAAGCTGACAACAGAAGAAATAGCAGGCTTGGGTGGCAAGAGCCTGGGCATCCTCCTCCTGGAGCGCTTCCTCGAACCGTCGATCGATCCCCTTTCGCCGGCGAACCCCATCATCCTCTGTTCCAGCCCCCTCGCTTCCTATGCCTTCCCCGGGTCCAACCGCCTGGCTGCGTTCACGAAGAGTCCACTTACGGGGGCCTGGCTCGAAAGCTATGTCGGAGGCTCCATCTCGCGTACGCTTCGCGAAACATGCTGGGATGCGGTGGTCATCAAGGGATCCTCACCTGTCCCCTGCCGTGTCCACATCGATCCTTCGGGAGCCAGCATCCTCCCCGCTGAAGATCTGTGGGAACTCGACGCCATAGAGACGGAGCGGCGTGTCGTGAAGGCAATAGGGGGACGATCCGCCGTCCTGGCCATAGGCCCTGCGGGAGAGAAGCTCGTAGCCTTCGCGGCGGTATTGCACGAGGAAGCCCATGCCCTCGGACGGGGCGGCTTGGGGGCTGTCTTTGGCAGCAAGCGGCTCAAGGCCCTGTCGGTCCAATCAGCAGGACCATCAAAGCGGGAATCCAGCGCGGCCTTTGCGGCCACGCGACTGGCTATTTCCAGGCTCGCGGTAGAATCGCCGGTGTCCAACAACTACCGGAAATTCGGTACGCCGATGATGGTAGCTATCATGAATGAGGCTGGAGCCTTCCCCACCGACTTCTGGACAAAGGGAAGGGCTCCCCACCGTGCCAGTCTCGAAGCTGAAAGTTGGCCGGAGTGGGCGAAGGTGGAAACCGATACCTGCAATCCCTGCCCCATGAGATGCCGAAAGCGTCTCACCCTCCTTGCGGGTCCGGAGGCTGGCAC
>JBAXTA010000105.1:0-12775 GCA_037130415.1 Spirochaetota bacterium | reverse complement strand
CCATGGCTGCCCGTGCTGCCTTGAGATCGGCCAACGTTGCATCCCTTTCTGCGAGCTGCTTCGAAAGGCCACTGACCTGTCCCTGCAGGCCATCCACCTGTCCCTGCAGCGTTCCGACGCGCGGATCCTCTGCCGGGGTCGTGGGTGCGCTTGCGCAGGATGCGAGGACTCCGACCGCCGCAACCAGACCTATCATCAGCCTGCCGAGTGCGCTCATGTTCATGCTGGGAATCCTCCACGCGGAATGAAAGGCTATGCTGTACCAATGTAACTATTTTCGGTGGGAGCGACCAGTTCCCCGGACTCATGCTGCCGGCACCAGCCCTCGGGCCGGGCCGCATTCCCGGGCTGCATTCCCGGGCTGCATTCTCAGGCAGGGATCAGTTCCGCCTCGCCTGATGCAAGGGCCCTGCCCGCCAGCAGGGTGACGAAGCCCCCCTCGGGAGGTACCTCGCCGTTCGGGCGCATCCAGCGTTCCTCAAGGAGGAGGAGGAGGGGATTCCGCGCCTCTTCCTCAGTCGCGTACTCCACCATGATGAGGGGAAACTCCTGTCCGTCGCGCGCGCAGATACCGTAGAGGGCCTGGCCGAAACCGAAGGGACCGTAGCTGAGTTTTCGCCGGCCAGGATCCTTGCCGGAACCGTCATCGAAGGCGGGAAAATCGGGCCAGGGCGCGTACTCAAGGTCAGCTGAGATGAAGTCTTCCGGGTCAGGGGGGGGGAGGAAGAACCAGGTGTTGCCCCGGTCGATGAGCCCGTCCCTCGTGGCGCGGGTAAAGGCAGGTGGCGCAAAATACAGCCTTAGTTCGAACTCCTCGCCCGAGGAGACGAGGACCAGGCTGCGCTGTATTCCGTCAGAAGCATCGAGGGCTGCGACCTGGTACTCGGCTATCGGGCTCCCGCTGTCACGGTCCTTGAGAGAGATCCTCGAGACGCTGTCTATTCGGTAGTCCACACCGTCCACGCCACCTGCAAGGAAGGCCTCGTCGTCACGGAGACCGAACCAGTCTCCCGCCTTCATGGCCTTCCATGCTTCCAGTCCTGCCAATGGCGCTTCCTTCTGTCGCACGGCCTGTCCTACAGGCCCGGGCCGCCGGCTTCACGCCGCCGGCTGCGCGAGTAAATATTAAGAACTACTACTATCAGCAACAAGAGGAGGAAGAGGCCGAAGGCAAGGTCGATGAAGTTCGGTCCGTGGCTCGCGTAGACAGGCGGCGCTCCCCAGGCGTAGCCGTGGCCGGCCATGAGACCGGTGGCCATCGCGGCATCGCCTATCGCGTCGTAGAGCATCCAGCGGCCAAGGAGGGAATCGTAGTAGCCGTAGCCGCCCAGACCGGGGTTCCACAGGACGCCAGCGCTCCTGCCGCCGATCATCGTAGTTGCTGGTATATAGGAGGGGCGCGCCGAAGGCTCGGCGGCGAAGGTCGAACCGTAGGACGAGCCGTATTTCTGCCTGAAGGCCGAACTGGCCTCGCCCTGGTTTGCGTAGAGGGTGCCCTTGGAGCGCGCGTTGTCGTACATGCTGCGCGAGGTCGCGAGCCGTGGCTGGGAGGCTGGCGCCCCAGAGGCCGTAGCGGCAGGCGCCTTCCGTGAACCCCAGATCGAGCCCCCGGCCCTGGGAGTCAGGGAGGGAGTGGCCGAGGTGCTGGCCCTGGGGGCGACCCTGGAGGGCGAAAGGGAAAAGCTCCGCGTCGATGGACGGAAGGAGGGCGAGCTCTTGAAGCCACCGCCCGAAAAACCGCCCCGGGCTGCGGCTGCGTCCGCGAACAAAAGCCCAAGCAACAGCGTGAGGGCAAGAAGCCTGCCGCTGCGGCAGGTCAAGAACCGTTTCCGGAAAATGCTCTTCATTGCGGTCATCCCAGCTGCGAGCCGATGAGGGCCGCGTAGAGCACAGCCGTCGCCAGCGAGGCAAGGGCCGATACTGCACCGGCGGCAATGCTATCTGACGTGCCGGCGGCTTTGCTATCTGACATGCCGGCGGCTTTGCCGCGTCGGAACAGGATGGTCGATGAAAGGAGGCGCGCGCCTGAGAGGATGAGGAGGCCTACAAGGCCGACCGCCGAGGCGGTGAGGGTTTCGGCCAGCCTGTCGCTCCCCGCTCCGCGAAGGGCTACCTCGAGGATGATGCCGATCCCGGCGAAAAAGCCGCCGAGACCCAGACCGGCTGCCGCGCTGTTCTTTTCGGCGATCTCCTTGCGAAGGTCAAAGCGGGCGATGAGGCGGAAGAGGTACCAGGCTATAAGCAAGAAAGCCTGGCCCAGGAGCCAGTAGAGCCCTATGTCGATGAGCATGTCCTGCCAGGTATCGCTTCGTCCTGCCATGACCCCGCCAATGACCAGGCCGTTCGCAAGGAAGAGCCCGGCGAAGGCGAAGCCCGCCCCGAGGTTCCGATCCTCTACGATTTCCCGCGAGAAACTGATGCCCGGCAGCACCAGGCGCTCTCCGAGGATCATGCCCAGCCTGAGGAGGATGATGGCGCCGAGGCCCGACACGGCGATGTCGATGAGGTTTGTTAGCGGGTCTGGCCCGAGGGAGGAGAGTGAACCGGCCAGGGCAAAGGCCAGGCCGAGCATGTAGCCGAGGAAGATGAGGGCAAAGGCTGGATTGTCGCGCTCGGACAGCTCTTTCTCGTCGTCGATGCGGGGCGTCGACCAGTCGAAGACGAACTTCCCGAGCACGAAGAAGGCAAGCCCAAAAAGGAAATAAGGGAAAAGCGAGATGGCGGCGACAAAGGAGACCGGAAGACTGTCCATGGATACCCCCGTATGGAAGCTATTCATGTGGGAGGCAGAAAGCAAGGTCGGCAAGGGGAATGTGCTTAACATCGGGGTACCTGTCCCCAGGTGGCAAAGGCAGCTTCTCTCCCGTCGAAGTGCCAGTCATGCCGATACTTGTAGGGATGTGGAGGCTGCGCATGAAGTTGAGAACGCGGATGGCACTGGTGTTTGCCGGGGTTGGCCTTGTGACTGTGGTCGGTTTTGCGGCCTTTGGGTACCGGGTGTTCCAATCGAATCTCAAAGAGTCCATAGAGACCGGCCAGAACCTGCGGGTAGAGTCCATAGCCCAGTACACGGGTGGCTGGCTTGAAAAGGAACTCGCCCTCTTAAGCCGCGTCCACCTCCTTGTCCAGGATCCGGACATCCTCAGGGTCATCAGGAAGGGCGAGAAATACGGCAACGCCTATCTTGCCAAACCCGCGGGGGAGGTCAACAACTCGAGCTTCTACATCGGCATGGTCAATGGGGACTTTGTGGACGGCGACCAGGATGACTTTCCCGACAGCTACGATCCCCGGGTCCAGGACTGGTACAAGGGATATACCAACACAAACGGTCCCGTGTTCGGAAAGCTCTACCAGGACGAGGCCACCAAGACAATGGTCGTCTCCATCGTGGCCACGGTCAGGACCAAGGGAAGGGTGGTCGGCGTGCTGGGCATCGACCTCCTCCTCAAGTCCCTCGTCGCGGACATCATTGACCGCTTTTCGGGAGGCCTCAAGCACGGCATGATCTTCATCACCGACGAGACGGGGACGGTCATCGGCCACACCCAGGGCGACCTGGTTGGCAAGAAGATCAGCGCCTGGGAAAACGGGCGGAACAAGGCCCAACTGGAAGGAATCCTCGGCAAGCCCTCCGGCTCCGGCCTCCTTCCCCTGGGCAGCGCCACCTATCGCTATTCGTACCGCAGCCTCCCGGTGAACGGCTGGACGGTCTGCGTTCTCGAGGACAACGCCCTCCTGAGCGCACCGCTGGACGCCATGATGCTCACCTACCTCATCGTGGCCCTCCTGGCCATCCTGGCCATCATCCTCGTCACCTGGCTGGTGGCCACATCGATAACGAGAACCATCGGCGGAGAGCCCGAGGCCATATCCACGCTGGTACGCAAGGTTTCCCGGGGTGAGTTCGACATCGAATTCCACGATGTCCGGCGTGCCGAGGGCATCTATGCCTGCGTGCAGGACATGGTCCGCTCGCTCAGGGCCCAGGCCCAGGTCCTCGGGCGGCTTTCCGAAGGCGCGATGGACGTCGAGATCAACCTCGCTGGAGAGCGGGACGAGCTGGGCCAGTCCCTCCTCCGCATGAGGGATTCCATCTCCGAGGTGATCTCCAAGGTAGCCGCCTCGGTTGACTACCTCGCCGAGGGTTCGCGGCAGATCAGCTCCTCGGCCCAGTCACTTTCGATGAGCACGAGCTCCCAGGCGGCCTCCCTCGAGGAAATCGCTGCTTCGATCGTGGAGTTCTCCGCGACCATACACAGCAACATGGAAAATGCCTCCAGCACCGAAAAACTCGCACTCCAGGCAGCCCTCAACACCAAGGACACCGGCGAGTCGGTGGCCAACACCGTCAAGGCCATGAAGGAAATAGCTACGAAGATCTCCGTGATCCAGGAGATCGCCGGCCAGACCAACCTCCTGGCCATCAACGCGGCCATCGAGGCCGCCCGGGCGGGAGAGCAGGGCAGGGGCTTTGCGGTCGTTGCCTCGGAGGTACAGAAGCTGGCGGAGCGGACACAGGCCGCTGCCATCGAGATCACCAGCCTTGCGCTGGCCAGCATGCAGACCTCGGAGGTCGCGGGACAGAAGCTGCTCAGGCTGACCCCTGACATCCAGAAGACCGCGGACATGGTCCAGCGGATCTCCGATTCTTCAGCCGAACAGAATGCCGGTGCCAGCCAGATCAACAGCGCGATCCAGCTCCTGGACGAGGATGTCCAGAAAAATGCCGCAGTTTCCGAAGAACTGGCCTCCGTCTCCGAACAGTCCCTCGCGCAGATGGAGGAACTCCTGCAGACCATGGATTTCTTCAAGGTGCCACGCCGCTCTGCTGCCGAGACCGTGAAGGATTCGGCAGCCGCAAAGGCTTCGAAGGCCGCGAAGGATCCGAAAGGCAGGGCCAGGCAGGGACTGCTCCGCACCGCGTCCCGCGTCCGTGGCGCTCCCGACCTTGAGCTGTAGGCAGCCCAGCCCGTGAACAGCGGTCCCCAGCTCACCATCTTCCTGAAGGATGGCTTCCATTACGGAATCCCTATCGAGGAGGTCCGTGAAGTGATCCATGGGGCCGCGTTGATACCGGCCCCGGTCCAGGTCAAGGGCTTCATTGGATTCTTTGACTTCAGGAAAAGGCTCTGTCCTGTTTTCGATATCCAGGACCTCCTTGACCAGAAGCCCCAGGAGCAGGTTTCCATTCCGCCCAGCGAGGCCCTGAAGAACCTCATCGTCGTCGAAAGCGCAGGGATAGTCTTCGCCCTGTGGATCGGCAAGTACATCGAGAGTGTGGCACTGGGTGCCGACTCCGCGGCACAGGCAACAGACAGCGATGGCGGCTCCTTCGAATCGGAGGAACGCCCCTTGGTAGACCAGGTCCTCCGCTACAAGGGCACGAGCCTGTCCAGGCTCAACCTCGCCTACCTGGGGAGTTTCATCCATGATCACTTTGTGGAGCTGCTGCCGCCCAAGGGGCAGGGTACTGAATCAGGCGCTGCGAGGGAGGCCGAGGTCGCCGAGAGGGAATTCCTCTGCTTCACCATCGATACGCTGGAGTTCGGCATTCCCCTCGTGGACCTGGTCGAAGTGATCGAAGGCTGCAGCGTCGAACCCCTGTTCAAGACCAACGATTTCCTCCGTGGACTCATAAACCTGCGGGGGCAGATCATCGCCTGCGTCGACATCTCCGGGATCATCGGGCTGCCAAAGCGCAGGATGGAGGAGCGGAACCAGTATCTCCTCATCCAGGACCGCGAAAGTGACCTTGATCTCGCGCTCTGCATCGACACCATCACGAAAAAGAGGAGCTTCCATCCCTCGCGGATCCAGAGTGTGGCATCCCTCCTCAACGAGGAGCTCTGCAGCTACCTCCTCGGAGTGATCGAGGACGGGGAGAGCCGGATATTCATCCTTTCCGGGCCCCGGGTCATCGCCAGCAAGTACCTCGAACCCTACCAGGAGCAGGGATGAAATACCAGGAAGGACTCTTCGATCTCCGCGAAAGCGACCAATTACCCTCTTCGCCCGGGAGCCTCACGGAGCCCGTCCGTGCCCTCCTTGGGGAACTCCGCGCGGAAGTTCCTGTCCAGCTCCTCCTCCTGGGTGCCCTGGGCCTCGACGGCGACGACGAGGAGGCCTTCGACAGGTTGTACCGGAACAACCATGTCTTTGCGGGAATGGCCGGCCTGTATGGCCTGGGCAGGATAGGCCACCTCCTCGAAATCCTCGATTTTGCCCTCGACCTCGCCCGGTCCAAAAAGACCAGCAAGGTCCATTCGATAGACTACCTGGCCAAGCTCCTCTATGGCCGGATCCAGGGTCTCGAGGAGGAGATCGGCAGCCCGGGGGGCATGAAATTCGACCTTTCCGACCTCCTCGATGAAAGTCGCAATTACCTCCTTTCGCCCCTCCTTGCCTGGAACCAGGAACGGGATGCCCGGGGAGACTTCAAGACCCCGCTGCCACCGGATGTCCAAGTTCTGGATCTGGAGTCCGGCGAGCCGGCCCAGATTACAGAGCCGGCTCCGGCCCCTGTTCCGGTGTCCGCCGCATCCGCGGCTGCCGCGGCGGCAGGTGCGGTCGCAGGCGCGGCAGCAGGCGCGGCAGCAGGCCCGGTCGCAGGCGCGGTCGCAGGCGCGGCAGCAGGCCCAGCCGAGGAACTGCGACGCCGCGCTATGGATGTTGCCGCCCCAGCGCCCCTGCCTCCGCTTCCCTTTGACGACGAAGCCGAGCAGCTCGATATTCCCCTCGACAAGGTGGGGATGATCAGTGACTTCTTCGAGGAGAACTCCGAGATCCTGGACCATTTCGGCGGGCAGGTCATCGAGGTCGAGCACGCGGAAAACCCCCAGGACCGGATCAACGATCTCTTCCGGATGATGCATACCGTCAAGGGCGGGGCCAGGCTGCTCACGATCAAGAAGATCGAATTCCTGGCCCATAACGCTGAAAGTCTCCTGGACAGGATCCGGAAGGGCGAGCTCAGGTTCAGCGCCCCGGTTGTGGATCTTCTCCTCGAAGTCAAGGTCTGCCTCGGCCAGATGCTCGACGAGGTGGCATCGGGCGGTCCGCTGTTGACCAGGATCGCGCCCCTCGTTACGCGCATCCGCGAGGCGAGCGGGCAAGCAGCTCAAGGGACCGTGGTTGCAGGTGCGGGGCCAGTGACTGCAGCGACAGCTGCAGCGGCTGTGCTTGTCGGGCCGATCCCTGCTCTGCCAGGGGTGCCTTCCACTACGGTCACGGCGCCCAAGGCAGCGCCGTCAGGGACCGCGGCAGGGGCTGGAGCCGCAGCAAGAGCCGGGGCTCCAGCCCTGCCGAAGTCCGAGGCAGCGAAAAAGGCTTCGGAGTCCCTCCGGGTCAGCTCTGAAAAACTCGACGAGGTACTGAACACCGCCAGTGAGATCTACATCGGCCGGATCAGATTCCAGAACGAGATCAGCGCCATCAAGAGCTTCCTGAAATCCTTCAGATCCAGCACTGATCGGGCATCGGAGATCGAGCCTTCCAGGATCCTGGCCAAGCTCGACCGCTACCTTCCGGAGTTCTCCAAGGAACTCCGGGCCGCCGGGGGAGGGACAATCCCCATCAACAGGCTTGCGGAACTCCTGGGGCCCATGGTCGCCCGCCTCCTGCCGGACAATTCGGGACGGGAAATGTCCCTCCTTGAGGAACTCAACCTCAATTTCCTTACGATCGAGGAGATCCAGAAGCAGCTCCAGAAGAACCTCGAGACCCTCGAACAGCTCAGCAACCGCCTCCAGAACGGAGCCATGAGCTTCAGGATGGTACCCATCTCCAGCCTCTTCGAGCGCTTCCCCATGCAGCTCAGGGACCTCGCCCGGGGAATAGGAAAGCAGGTCCGCATGGAGATCCTGGGCGGGGACACCGAACTCGACAAGGTCCTGATCAACAAGCTCGCCGATCCACTTCTCCACATGCTCCGCAATTCGGTGGATCATGGCATCGAGGCGCCCGCCGACCGGGTCAGTGCCGGAAAGCCCGAAACGGGAACAATCAGCCTCAGGACCTACTATCATGGATCATTTGCCGTCATAGAGGTCAAGGATGACGGCAAGGGCCTCGACCGGGACCGCATCCTGGCCAAGGGCCTCGAAAAGGGTCTGGTCCCGGAGGGCGAGGGCAAGGGCAAGGATTTCAGCGACAGCGAGATCTTCGACCTGATCTTCCAGCCTGGCTTCTCGACCAACGATACCGTCACCGCGCTGTCGGGCCGAGGCGTGGGCATGGATGTCGTGAAAACGGCGATAAACCAGCTCCACGGCTCGGTGGAAATCGAGAGCCACAGGGGGGAATCCACCCTGTTCAGGCTCAAGCTGCCCCTGACCCTCGCAATTGTGAAGATCCTCCTCGTCCAGGAATCCTTCCACCAGTTCGCCCTGCCTATCCTCAACATCGAGGCGCTGATCGCGGTGCGATACGAGGACATAGGGAGGATAGGCAGCAGGATGATCTACAACCACCAGGGACAGACCATTCCGGTGGCCAGCCTGTCGGGCATCCTCGACTTTCCCCAGAGCCAGTTCCGCGGGGACAGGATCCAGATGGTCGTGCTCAACGACGGCAGCCGCCTCTCAGGCATCCTCGTCGATGCAGTGGCCGGGCGCCAGGAGATCCTGGTCAAGTCGCTGGGCCGCTTTGTCAAGAAGGTACCCTTTGTGATGGGTTGCACCATCCTCCGGGACAGCAAGCTGGTGCTGATACTCGATCCACGACAGATCGTGGAGACTGTCTCCATGGTGGAGGGCCTCCAGCTGGCAGCCAGGGCCGCCGGTCCCGTCAGTGATGTGGCGCAGCCGGCGATCCTGGTAGTCGATGACTCAGCCATCCAGAGGGAGAACCTGAAAAACATCCTCAAGCAGAGCAACTACAGGGTCGAGACGGCGGAGAATGGCTTCGATGCCCTCAAGGCTTCCAGGCAGAGGACCTTTGCGGCCTTCTGTGTCGACATCATGATGCCCCTCATGGACGGCTACGAGTTCGTGGAGCGCCTCCGCAAGATGGATGCCTACCGGAAAGCGCCCGTCTTCCTGATCACCGCAAAGGATTCCGACGAGCGGCGTACCTCCAGCCTGGACATCGCGCGGGTCCTGCGGAAGCCAGTGGACGGTACCGAGCTGATAGGCCTCCTTGACAGCCATATCATGGCAGGGGCAGCGCGATGATGATGCGAAACCGGACCCTCGGCAAGGTCGTCTTCTGCATCGAGAACGAGCTCTTCCGCAGCTACCTGAAATCCACGCTGAGGCCCGATGACGAGTTTTTCGTCGACTACCGGGAGTTCGCCCTGAAGGTCGCCGAGGATCCCCAGGGCATCCTGGTGCTCCAGTCCGATTCCCACGAGTACGACATGCTCGAGATGTGCAAGAAGCTGAAGCGGCTCTTTCCCGATACCATCAAGATCGTCCTCCTGTCGGCGGATTACCGGGTCCAGGAATATGCCCACACATCGATCGACAGCTTCATCCAGTTTCCTGTCTCCCGGGATGATCTTGTGGCCGCCTTGAACGACCTCGTGCACAAGAAGCGCAAGATCCTCCTGATCGACGACTCCAGGCTGGTCCACAAGCACATCTGCCCTCCCCTGGCAGAGGCGGGTTACGAGACCTTTTCAGCCATGGACGGACAGGAGGGCCTCGACAAGGCCTCCGAACTCCGGCCCGACTTGGTCATCTGCGACATCGAGATGCCCCGTCTCAACGGCTTCGAGACCTGCCGTGCCATCCGCAGGATACCGGAGCTGGCCAGCATGCCCATCATCATGTCGAGTACGCTCGGTTCCCTTGCTGACCAGCGCAGGGGCTTCGCGGCGGGGGTCGACGAGTACATCACCAAGCCGGTGCACATCCCGGACCTCCTGTCCCGCCTCGAGAGGATCTTCCACCGAAACCTCGTCGGCCGCGAAAATGTCCTCATAGTTGAAAATGATCCGAACATCGCACGGAACATCACCACCACCCTGACGAAGCAGGGCTTCTGCCCGAGGGTCTGCACGGGCATCAAGGACGCGATCAAGATCCTCCAGAAGTTCGCCTTCGAGGCCGTCATCAGCGAAACCGAACTCGCGGATGGTTCGGCCATCGACCTCCTCCGGGGCATGCAATCCCTGCCACGGGCCCACCGTGGTGCCCTTGCCGTGCTTACCGACCATGACAACCAGGCCGAGGTCCGGATGGTCATGCAGGCTGGTGCCAAGGGAGTCATCCTGAAGCCCTTCAACCAGGATGCCCTCCTGGCGAACATCGAACGCATGATAGCCAACCAGCGGGCCGAGAACGAAAAGGCCCATATCGAAAAGTACGTCTCCAAGGCCTCCCGGAAAATGGCCCTCGAAAAATCGATCCTCTCGGGCGCGGAGGACACGACGCGGGCCTACAGCCGCAATGCATCGATCTTCTTCAGCGACATCCAGAACTTCACCAGCCGCTGCGAGCGCTACTCCCCCCACGATGTGGTGGACCAGCTCAACACCCTGTTCACGGTAATGACCCGCGTCATCATGGAATCGGGCGGTGACATCGACAAATTCATCGGGGACGCCTGCATGGCTTTCTGGATCGACGACGACCCGGCCCGCTCCTCCGCCTCTGCCCTGGGCTTCATGAGCCGGGTCAGGGAAGAGCTCGTAGCCATGAACAAGCAGCATCGCCAGCTTAAATCCGATCCCATCGCCATCAGGATGGGACTCAACTCGGGGGAGGTCATCCTCTGCGACATCGGCGCAGCCGAAGCCCGGATCGACCTGACCATGATCGGCGATCCGGTCAACCTCGCCGCGCGCCTTGAGTCCGCCGGCAAGCAGTACGGGCTCGACAATCTCGTCAGCGAATTCGCCGCCGAATCGCAGTTCGAGAGCTTCGCCTTCCGCTTCGTCGACTCTGTCAGGGTGAAGGGGAAGGAAAAGGCCGTGAAAATCTACGAGCTATTGGGACGAAAGGGGGATGTCGGCGCCAGGCCCGGCGGCCTTTCCGAAGCCTACGCCCGCGCCTTCGAGGAATACCGATTGGGGAACTTCGAAGCGGCAGGAGGCCTCTTTTCCAGATCGGCAGCCCTTGAATCCGATCCCGCCGCGCTGAACCCCTCCCTCCTCCTCCGCAAGCGTTGCCAGGTCCTGAACCAGAAGGCTCCACCCAATTGGGATGGAGTGTGGACGCTGGCCTCGAAGTGATGTATGCGTCTCCCTGATATCAGAAGATGCCCCTCCGTGGAAATATTTCGAGCCCAGCTACCGTCACCGCCACCGCCCCGACAGGCGCATCTCTCCCTTCCCTGCCTCAGGCCCCCGGCCCTCCTCTGCGCCCTCCTCGCCCTGGCCGCAATCCAGACCCAGGCCCAGCCGCAGGCGCCAGCCCCGGCCGCCCCCGCTTCCTGGATTGTCGCCAGCAAGGGAGGCAAGGCAGGTTTCCTCGCGCCCGATGGCTCCCACCCCATCCCAGGCAGCTTCCTCGATGCCAAGCCCTTTTCCGAGGGGCGCTCTGCGGTGCAGGTGGAGGTGGGCGACTCTCCCCTACCGGCCATGAACGGCCCCAAGTGGGGCTACATCGACACCAAGGGCCAGATGGTCGTTGCGAGCATCTATGAGCAGGCGCGGTCCTTTCGATCCGGGGTAGCCTGGGTCAGGGTCCTGACACTCTGGGGCCTGATCGGGCCCCAGGGGCGTTTCATCCTCGAACCCAGCTACGAGGATGTCGGAAGCTTCTCCGAGGGCCTGGCCCTGGTATGGAACGGAAGCCGCTTCGGCTGGGTCGATGTGACCGGCTACCCGGTGATCGCGGCCATATACGAGGGAGGCGGCGATTTTTCGAATGGCCTGGCCCCGGTCAAGCGGGGATCGGAATGGGGCTACATCGATCGCTCGGGCCACCTGGCCATACCGCCGCGCTATGTGAAGGCCTACCGCTTTGTCGATTCGATCGCCCGGGTCCAGGAGGCTGCGGGTTGGACCTATATCCGAACAACGGGCGAGGCGATATGCAAGGAAGTCTTCGACAAGGCCGATGACTTCCATGAGGGCCTGGCTACTGTCCGGAATCAGGGCACATGGGCGATCATGGACCGATCAGGGAAGCTCCTCTGCGGCTTTGAGTACGACCAGGTGGGAAAGCCCTCGGAGGGCCTTGTCGCGGTAAAGCTCGGAACAGCGTGGGGCTATCTCGACGCTTCGGGCAGGCTCGCCATTCCTGCCCAGTTCGAAAAGGTCCGGGAGTTTGCCCATGGTCTTGCGCCCGCCCAGGACCGGCACGGGAAACTCTGGGGCTATATCGACCACAGTGGAAAGTGGAAGCTGCCACCCCAGTGGGAGAGGGCAGAGGTTTTCTCCCAGGGGCTCGCCCGCGTTCGCCAGAAAGGCGGCAGCTGGAAATGGGTCAGCCCCTCCGGGGCGATGATCGATGGCTAGGAGCTGCGTTCACGATCGCGGACCATCTCATGCGCCGCAGGGTTCTCAGGCCTTCCTGATGCGTACTTTCCAGCCCCTCGCGGTCGCCTCCTCCTCCAGTCGGCCGGTCCGGGCCAGGATGCTCCCCTCCTCCGAATCCTGAAGCTCGTAGCGGAGGCGGCGCCTGGTACGGGGTTCCCCGGCCTTGTCGGCTCCCGTGTCCAGGGCGTAGCCGAGGAAGCGGTAGGGCTGGCCCAGCTCGTCGAGGAGCTTCTCGAGGAGCTCTTTCGCCTCGGAAGCCTCCCCGCTGAAGCGGAGCAAAAAACTGCCAATACCCTCCGCTCCCCCACCAACCGCATGTCGCAAAACCTGGAAGCCATCGCCCGCAAA
>JBAXTA010000104.1:0-12812 GCA_037130415.1 Spirochaetota bacterium | reverse complement strand
AGTGGCCATGCTTGAGAACACCCGTTTCCACAAGGAAGAGACTGCCAAGGACCTGTCGAAGCAGGAGATTCTCGGCAAGGAGCTGGCGACCTACGGCGATGTGTACGTCAACGACGCCTTTGGTACCGCCCATCGTGCCCATGCCTCCACCGCCACCATGTCGAAGTTCTGTACTGTAAAGATCGGCGGTTTTCTCATGGAGAAGGAAGTCGCCCATCTCGAACCAATGCTGAATAATCCTGCCAAGCCCATGGTGGCAATAATCGGCGGAGCCAAGGTCTCCTCCAAGATCGCGGTTCTCGAGAGCCTTCTCAAGAACGCATCTGCCCTCATCATCGGTGGAGGCATGGCCTATACCTTCCTCAAGGCCCAGGGGCACTCGGTCGGCGGTTCCCTCGTCGAGGATGAGTTCATCGACACGGCGAAGCAGCTCCTCGAAAGCGCAAAGGCCAAGGGCACGAGGATTGTCCTCCCGGTCGATCACATCGTCGCCGCTGCCTTTGCTGCCGACTCCCCCGCCGAGACGGTCGACTCCCTCGATGTGCCTGATGGCAGGATGGGCCTCGACGTGGGGCCGAAGACGATAGCCCTGTACAAGGACCTCATTCTCGGAGCAAAAAGCATCGTGTGGAATGGTCCTGTTGGGGTTTTCGAGTTCGATGCCTTCGCCAAGGGCACCGAGGCGGTAGCGCGGCTCGTCGCCGAAGCCACTTCCAAAGGCGCCATGTCGGTTGTCGGCGGCGGAGACTCAGTGGCTGCTGTCAACAAGTACAAGCTCGCCGACAGGATGACGCACGTGTCCACAGGCGGCGGTGCCAGCCTCGAATACCTCGAGGGCAAGGTCCTACCCGGGATTGCCGTCCTCGAACAGAAATAGGGAGTCCCGCATGAAGCAGTTCTATATTGCCGGCAATTGGAAGATGCACAAGACGGTGTCTGAGTCCGTCGCCCTTGCCAGGGATCTTGTGGCGAAACTTGGTGCCACAAGGCAGAAAGTCATGATCGCACCCGCCTTCACCGCCCTGGCTTCCGTAGCCGAGGTCGTCAGGGGTACGCAGCTCCGTCTCGGCGCCCAGAACATGGGGCCTGAGGAGCAGGGTGCCCACACAGGAGAGGTGTCGGTCCTCATGCTCAAGGACCTCGGTGTCCAGACGGTGATCCTCGGCCACTCCGAGCGCCGCCACTCCTATCGCGAGGACGACGCCCTCATCAACAAGAAACTCCTCCTTGCCTTGAAGCATGGCCTTGAGCCCATCCTCTGTGTGGGAGAGACCCTGGAGGAACGCGAAGGTGGCAGGCTCGAGTCAGTCATTGGCGCTCAAGTCCGGGATGGGCTGAAGGGCGTAGATTCTGCCGCTCTGGCCAGGGTCATCATCGCCTATGAGCCGGTCTGGGCCATCGGAACAGGGAAGACGGCCACTCCCCAGGATGCTGACGCTGTCCACGGTTTTATCCGGAAGATGCTTGGCGGCATGTACAGCGAAGCCACTGCCAAGGCCATGGTCATCCAGTATGGCGGTTCGGTAAAGGCCGACAACGCCGCCGAACTCATGGGGATGCCCAACATTGACGGGGCCCTGGTCGGCGGAGCGAGTCTCAAGCCCGAAACCTTCGTTCCAATCGTGGATTTCGGCCCCTGAAGTCCGCGTGACGGCCGGAAAGGGCAGGCTTGCACAATCCCGGGGTTTCCGATACTATACCTTGCCGTTTTCCGGTCGTCCAACCCGTCATACGGCGGTAGGATCGCAGCACCCAACTGGAGTTTGTCGTATGGGCATCTTGAGCATCTTTCTTCTCGTTATCCTCGTCATTGTCTGCGTGCTCCTTGTGTTTGTCGTAGTGATCCAGAACGAGGGTGCTGAAGGTCTCGGTGGGATCTTTGCCGGCTCCAGCAACTCCGCCTTCGGTTCCCGTTCAAGCACGGTAATCCAGCGCTTCACCTATGTGCTTGGAGCGCTTTTTTTCGTGTGTTCCTTTTCTCTGGCCCTCCTTGATAAGGGTTCGATGGGCAATGTAGAGGCAGAGGCTTCCAAGGTAAAAGTCGCCCCGACAGCTTCCGAATGGTGGAATGGAGCCAATCAGGCACCAGCAACTCCAGCACCGGCGGATGCTGCAAGCCCGGGAACGCCAGCTCCGGCGACGGATGCTCCGCCAGCAGGCAAGTAGATACATGAAAGCAGGTAGGGGAGCGGGAGCTGGCTGATGGAGCCGGCTCTTTGCATTGGACAATACGGCATTGTTCCGGTCGGCAGCTTGCCAAAGGAACGCGGGTTTTTTCAGTTCTGGTAGTTATCCATGTTAGGACCTTCGGCTCGACAGGATGGTTTTTTCGGGGATTTCTTTCCTCCTCAGTTCGCAACGACTAAATTAGCGGGGGCTTTGCATGTCATCACAGGATCTTCTTGGCAAGCTGTTCGAAGTTGAGAAGCAGGCTGAATCCCTTGTAGCAGATGCGCGCAAGGCTGCCGGCGCAAGGGTCGCTGCGGCGAAAGACAAGGCCGAATCCGAATATGCCACCGCCTATGAACAGGCGGTCAGGGAAGCCAGCGACAGGAAGACAAAGGCTGTCGAGAGCGTGCGTGCAGAGTATGAAGCCTTGGTTTCATCGTACCGCAAGGAACTCGATGCCACGCCAGTCGCTCCGTCCGGGTTCCGCTCGGTATGTGAAGCAGCACTCGGCGCAAAGTAAGATGGCGTCGAGTTTCCAGCCAGAATACAGCTATGCCCGCGTCTTAGGCGCGGTTGCCCGTTGCCGTCTTGGATCGAAGGCTTCCGCGCTGGCCAAGCAGGGTCGGGTCGCCGAGGTCTGGAAGGTCCTCTTTGCCGAGACCGCTCCTGCGCTTCCCGAACGGCTTCTCGTCTCCGCCGCAGAGCGGAGGCTGGAAGCAGAGGCAGTCGGAGAATTCATATCCTTGGCTGGGCAGGTATCCAAGCATGAGGGTTTCTTCAAGGCGCTGTTAAGGAAAAGCGAATTCGGCTATGTAAAGCGGCTCATCATCGCCCTGGGCGAGGGGTCTGAGCAGGCTCCCGACCACCCGGCCTTCGTGGTCCGACCCTCGGTCGATGAAAGCCAATACCCCGATGGCGCCAGGATGTTCGCGCACCGTCGCTTCTCCTGGCTCTCTGAATCCGGTTCACTTGAAGGGTCCTTGTCCCGCGGAAGCTCTTCGCGCGAGGCCACTTCCGCGAAGTGCCGCCTCGATCAACAGTATTATGCGGAATTGTGGAAAGAGACGCGCAGGCTTCCTGTTGGTCTCAAGGGTTCCATGCAGCGGGTCATCAAGAAGGAAGTGGAACTCGAGAACGTGATCTGGGCGCTCAGGCTCAGGCGTTACTATGGCATGCGTCCGGATGAGATCCTTCCCCTCCTGGTCGCACTCCGGGGGGCGGATGCGACCCATCACGCGCTCGATGCCCTTGAGCGCGTGCCGGACAACAAATCGTCCTGGTCAGGCTGGGCCTATGAGGATCTCATCAATGAAAACGCCCGCAGCGGCGAGGACTGGCGGCTCGATGTCCGCCATGTCGAGGTGGAGGCGCGCAGGCGCATCTTCTCGGTCCTGGTGCAGGCGATGCACATGAATCTCGGCGGCTTTGTGCCGCTCTACTCCTATTTCAGGATCAAGGAATACGAGACTGCCGCGCTGTTCGGCGTACTCGAGGGCATCCATCTCGAAGCCCCATCCGAAGAGATCGCGGCCTTCGCGGCGCAGTTCACGGGAGCCTACGCATGAGCATCCTCCCCATGAAGAAGGTCGAGATCGTCGCCATGAGGCGCGACATCGACGCCATCCTCGAAGTGCTCGGCGCCGAGGGTTGCTTCCAGCTCGTTACCGAGGCGAAGGCCATCGCCTCAAGTGATGACCTGTCGCTGACCGGAAACGCGCGGGCTTCAGCCGCAGCCAGACCCCGTGAACACGCCGAGTCCTTCGAGCGGGTCCAGACGATCAAACGGATTCTTGGCTTCGATTTTCCCGAGCTCGTGCCTGCCGGGGCGCGGATGCCAGGCCCTGAGGACGTGCAAAGGCTCCAGGGGCTCTGGTCCAAGGTTGCCGGCTTCGATGCAGACCTCAGCGCAAACCAGCATCGCATCACCCGCACGCGCGAGGCCCTTGCCGAAGCGGAAGCCTTCGCCGGCCTTGATCTTCCCTGGCTTTCCCTCGAAAAACTCTCGTTCCTCTCGGTTCGCATAGGAACGGTCAACCCTTCGGTGCAGGCCGATCTTGCCACCAGACTCGGCGGTAAGGGCATGATCTACCCTGTCGACGGGAAGGGGATGATTGTCGCCGCTACAACCCGTTCTGGCCGCTTTGCCCTTGATGTGGAGCTTCAGAAATGCGGTTTCACTCCCAAGGTCTTTCCCGAGGGTTTCTCCGGAATTCCTGCGGAATTGCCAGCGACCCTCGAGAAGGAGCTGTCCTCCCTCGAGGACAGGAGCATCGCCCTCGAAATGCGGCGCCGCCAGCTCGCCGGCGAGCTGCAGGTCGAGTGGCAGGCGCTTGCTGCCGTGTGGACGGTAGCCGACGCGGTCGAGACCCTGAAAGCCGGTCTTGAAGGCACGGAACAGACCCTGCGCCTCGAGGGTTGGATCCCTCGTTCGCGCATCAAGGATGTTGCCGCGAAGCTTGCCGGGGTTTCAGGCAACCGTGTAGCCCTTCGCACGAGGATGCCCCGCGAAATCGAGTCGGTGCGCAGCGGGAAGGAGGAAGTGCCGATCCTTTTCCAGCGCATCCCCTTTTTCAAGAGCTTTGAACGCATGGTCGTCTCCTATGCAGTTCCCCACTATGGCTCGATTGATCCGACCCCCTTTGTAGGAACCTTTTTTGTCTTCCTCTTTTCCATCATGTTCGGGGACGTGGGGCAGGGTGGGCTTATCCTGCTTGCCGGGATCGGGCTCCAGTTTGGGTGGATGAAGCCCCTCAGGCACTGGAAGAAGTTCGCTCCCATCGTGATCGCCTCCGGTATCGGCTCGATGTTCATGGGAGTACTGACCGGTTCCTTCTTCTCGAATGAAGCTGTCCTCGAACCCTTCGAGAAATTCCTCACCGGACATTTCCTCGGTCACGAGGAGGCGCGGTTCCTCGATCTCCTTCCGGGGGCCGAAACCATTGGGACCATCATGGTGTTCTTCGGCTTCACCCTCTGCATCGGGGTGCTGATCAACTCCCTCGGACTCATTTTCAACATCGCCGATACCATCAAGCGGGGGAGGGTGGGTCACGCCATCTTCCAGAAGACCGGACTCTGCGGCGCGTTCTTCCTCTGGTGGTCGATCGGCATGGCGATCAGGGTCCTCGTGAACAGCTCCTTCGGCCTGGGCTGGTGGGACGCGGTGGCACTGGGCCTGCCTGTGGTCTTGCTGATCTTCGAGGAGCAGCTTGCGGGCCTCATCGACGGCCACGTCCACCACGACGACGACGGCATGTTCGCCAATGTCATCAAGGCCCTGGTCATCGTCATCGAGACCTTTTCCTACTACTTCTCCGTGACCCTGTCCTTCCTGCGGGTCGGCGCCTTCGCCCTCTCCCATGTCGTCCTCTCCTTCGTGGCCTTCAAGATGGGAAGCATGGTCAATGACGGCAGCCCCCTGGGTTTCTTCCTGGAAGCCCTCATAGTTGTACTATTCAACATAATCATCCTCGTGCTCGAGGGCATGGTCGTGGCCATCCAGGTCGTGAGGTTGCAGTATTACGAGTTTCTTTCCAAGTTCGTCACTGAAACGGGAACGTTGTTCGCGCCCTTCAAATTCACCTTTTCCAAGGAGTAGCTCATGAACAAGCGCATCGCACTCGGCATTCTCTTCGTGGTCGGAACGGTCATAGGCGTCGCTGCCCAGACCGCGGCCCCCGCCCTTGGCGTCGATCTCAAGGCTTTGAAATACATAGGCGCCGGCCTTGCGGTCGGCCTTGCCTGCATCGGTGGTGGCATCGCGGTCGGCGGTGTCGGTGGAGCAGCCATGGGGGCCATAGCCGAGGATGCGAGCCTGTCCGGAAAGGCACTGCCCTTCCTTGGACTCGCAGAAGGAATATGCCTCTGGGGATTCCTCGTCGCCATCCTCTGCCTGACGATGTAGCGTGGCTGGAATCTTTGTCGTCGCCGAGGAGGAGATCGTCCTCGCCTTCAGGATGGCTGGAGTGGACGGCAGGGCAGCCTCCGGCCGCGATGAGGCGCTCGATGCGTTCCGCAAGGCGACAGGTGAGCTGTCCGGGGGCGAGACGATCAAGGTCCTCATCCTGACCGAAGAGGTCGCAGACCTCCTCGAGGAAGAAGTCAAGGCCTGGCAGATGTCAGGCGCCTACCCCCTGATCGTCGAGGTCCCCGGACAGGGGCCCCGTTCGGGGGATCGTAAAAGCATCGTCGACGCGATACGCGAGGCGATCGGGGTGATGATTTAGCTAGAGCGAGCCAGTGCGCGTCAAGGCGCGTCGATCAGGAGCAGGCATGGAAGAGATAGGAAATACCGAGGCCATTCAGAAGGAAATCCTCGAAGAGGCACGGAAGACGGCAGAACGTCTCCATCGGGAGGCTGACGAGGAAGTGGTGCATATCGCCACGGCCGCCGTTGAGCGGATCAAGGCATCGAAGAACGAGGTAGCCCGTCTCTCCGAGATATGGATCGCCCGACAGCGCGGGGAGACCCTTGCCCGTGTGCCACTCGAGAAGATCCGGTACAAGACCGAGCTGGTCGATGGCCGCGTACGCAGCGCCATGAAGGATTTCATGGCGACGATCGGGGAGGATCAACTCCTTTCCCTGACCGATAGCCTGCTCAGGGGTGCCGCTTCCGTCTTTGCGGGCCGCGAGGTGACGCTTCGCTACAAGGGCTTGCCGGCTTCCAGGGCCCGGGCCTCGGTCAAGAGCGTGCTGGGCGTGCCCGAGCCGAAGGAAGCCATCGAAGACCCAACTCTTCCGGCTGCCGGTGTCGTGGTAAAGTCCGTTGACGGCAAGCTGACCCTGGCCGCAACCATGGATCTCATCGAAGCTGAGTTGCTCGACATCAAGAGGGGCGATCTCGCGAAGGCCCTCTGCGCGGAGGCGTTGAAAGCATGATCACAGGTCGCATAACGCGCGTTGCCGGCCCGGTCGTCCAGGCCGAGGGACTTGGCGGCGCTGGGCTTTATGATGTCGTCGAGGTAGGAGACATGCGCCTCGTCGGTGAGATCATCCGCATGGACGACAAGACAGCCACCATACAGGTCTATGAGGAAAACACGGGGATGAAGCCCGGCGAGCCAGCCGTTTCCCTCGGTCGTCCCCTGTCCGTCACCCTCGGGCCAGGGCTCCTTGGCAAGATCTACGATGGCATGCAACGCCCCCTCGACATGCTCAAGAAAGCCTCGGGTTCCTTTATCCGCGCGGGAGACAAGGGGAAATCCCTTGACCATGCCCATAAATGGCCGACGAAGCTGACCGTGAAAGTCGGTGACGATATCAAGCCGGGTAGCCTCATCGCGACGATCCAGGAGACCCAGCTCACCGAACACCGCGTCATCATGCCCCCAGGCTTGAAGCCGGGGAAGGTCACCAAGGTCCTCCCTGACGGAGACTATGACCTTGATACTCCGATCGTTTTCACCGACTCAGGCGAAGAGCTCAAGCTCATGCAGTATTGGCCGGTCCGGCTTCCGAGGCCCACCAACAAGCGCCTGCCTCCGACCGAACCGCTGATGACGGGACTCCGCGTCATCGACATGCTTTTTCCGATCTCCAAAGGCGGCACCTCGGCCGTCCCAGGCGCCTTCGGGACGGGCAAGACCATGACCCAGCACGCCATCGCCAAATACTGTGACGCCGACATCATCGTCTACGTCGGCTGTGGCGAGCGTGGCAACGAGATGACGGAGGTCCTCTCCGAGTTCCCCCACCTCGTCGATCCGCGGACTGGCCGCTCCATCATGGAACGCACCATCCTGATCGCCAATACATCGAACATGCCCGTCGCCGCCCGCGAGGTGTCCATCTATACCGGCATCACCCTGGCTGAGTACTACCGCGACATGGGCTACGATGTTGCAGTCATGGCCGATTCGACCTCGCGCTGGGCTGAAGCCCTCCGCGAGCTCTCCGGCCGCCTCGAAGAGATGCCGGCAGAGGAAGGCTTCCCCGCCTATCTGCCTACCCGCCTTGCGGAGTTCTATGAGCGTGGCGGTCGTGTCGAGACCCAGTCCGGCAAGCCAGGCTCTGTATCCATCATCGGCGCTGTCTCGCCCCCCGGCGGTGACTTTTCCGAGCCCGTTACCCAGCACACCAAGCGCTTTATCCGCTGCTTCTGGGGACTCGACAAGGACCTTGCCTACGCACGGCACTACCCGGCCATCTCCTGGATCGACTCCTACTCCGAGTATGTCGATGACCTCCGGGAGTGGTGGGAGAAGATGGATCCGACCTGGTCCGATGCCCGTGCCAAGACCATGGAGATCCTCAAGAAGGAGCAGCGACTCGAGCAGATCGTCCGTCTCATCGGCCCCGACGCCCTGCCTGATGACCAGCGACTCATCCTCGTGGTGGCCGACCTTATCAAGAACGGCTTCCTCCAGCAGAATTCCTTCGATGATGTTGACAAGTACTGTACACCCCAGAAGCAGATGCTCCTACTTGCCGCGATCCTCGAATTCCACAAGAAAGCCGAGGCTGCCGTGAAAGCCGGGACTCCGCTCGCCATGATCACCGCGCTGCCAATCAGGGAGCGCCTCTCGCGGCTCAAGAGCGAGATTCCCAATGAGCGGCTCGATGATATCCGCGCTGCGACGCGCGAGATCGCGGTGCAGTTCGACGAGCTGCAGCGTCGCAAGGCAGGGGAGGAAACCCGATGAAGGGACTCGAACATACCGGACTGATCCACGCCGAGGGTCCGATCGTCATAGCACAGAGGGTGGAGACAATTGGCTATGGGGAACTCGTTGCCGTCCGCGGCCGCGATGGCAGTCGAAGGATCGGACGCGTTGTCGAGACCTCCGAGAAGGCGGTGGCCGTACAGCTCTTTGCTGCCAATACAGGTCTCACCATCGATGAGACTACCGTGGAATACCTCGGGAAACCCCTCGAGCTCCGCGTTGGCCTCGACATGCTTGGCCGCATCTTCGACGGTCTCGGCAGGCCTGCCGACGGCTATCCGGAAATCCTGACAAACGAATTCCGTGATGTCAACGGCGCTCCGATAAATCCCGCCGCCCGCGTCTATCCCAAGGACTTCATCCAGACCGGTGTCTCGGCCATCGATGGCATGAATACCCTCATCCGTGGCCAGAAGCTCCCCCTGTTCTCGGGTAACGGCCTGCCCCACAACCGGCTCGCTGCCCAGATCGTCCGGCAGGCGAAGATAATCTCCACCGAGGGCGGGAAAGACGAACCTTTTGCCATCGTTTTCGCGGCAATGGGCATCAAGTACGATGTGGCGCGCTATTTCCAGGATTCCTTCGAGAAGTCAGGCGTCCTGTCCCGCGTTGTCATGTTCTTCTCCCTTGCAGACAGTCCCTCGATCGAGCGCCTCGTGACACCGAAGTCAGCCCTTACCGCTGCCGAGTACCTGGCCTACGAAAAAAACATGCACGTCCTCGTGGTCATGACCGATATGACCAATTATTGCGAAGCCCTGCGCGAGGTCTCTGCCTCGCGCGGTGAAGTCCCCTCCCGCAAAGGCTACCCCGGCTACCTCTACTCAGACCTCGCAGCCCTCTACGAGCGCGCGGGAAAGATTGAAGGATCTTCGGGTTCGATCACGCAGATTCCCATCCTGTCCATGCCCAACGATGACGTGACCAACCCGATCCCCGACCTCACCGGTTACATTACCGAGGGCCAGATCTCCATAGACCGCGAGCTTTTCCAGAAGGGCATCTATCCCCCGATCGCGGTGCTTCCCTCCCTCTCCCGCCTGATGAAGGACGGCATCGGGCCTGGCATGACCCGGGAAGACCACAAGGACGTTTCGAGCCAATTGTTTGCCTGCTATGCACGGGTGAAAAACGTTCGCAACCTGGCTGCCATCATCGGCGAAGAAGAGCTTGCTACGCTGGACAAGCAGTATCTCCGCTTTGGCGAGCGCTTCGAGGCCGAATTCCTTTCGCAGGGCGAGGACGAGAACCGCAGCATAGGGGAGACCCTCGACCTGGGATGGAAACTCCTGGCCAGCCTTCCGCGGACGGAGCTGATCCGCGTGTCGAAAAAGCTCATCGAAAAGTACCTTCCCAGGGCAGTCGAAAATGCGGAGGCGGCACGGGCCGCGGAGGTCTGATACCATGCCGACGCAGACAATAGCTCCGACAAAATCCAATCTCCTCAAGGAGAAGGAAAACCTCGCGCTCGCGGTCGAGGGCTACGAGCTCCTCGAGCGCAAGCGCGAGATCCTGATGATGGAGCTCATGAAGCGCGTCGATCAGGTCCGCATCCTGGAGAGGAAGATCGAGACGAAGGCAAGCCTGGCCTATCCATTGATGCGCCGCATGATCCTGTCAATTGGCAGGGAGCATGCCCGCGAGCTTGCAGAAGGCGCAAGGAATCCGATGAGGATCAAAGAGACGACGGTCCAGGCCGCTGGGCAGCGCATCCCCTCGCTCGAGGCCATCATCCCCGGACGGACGCTTCAGACTTCCTTCATGAACTCCACGGTCGATACCGACGAGACGGTGGCCGAGTTCACGGAACTCCTCGAGGTCCTGGTCCAGATGGCTGGACTCAGGACCGTGGTGTGGAGACTGGCCAAGGAAGTGAAGAAGACCCAGCGCCGCGTCAATGCCCTCGACAAGATCGTGATTCCCGAATCCCGTGCGCGAAAATCATTTATCGAGGCATCCCTGGAAGAGCGCGAGCGCGATGCGATCTTCGCTACCAAACTCCTGAAATCCAAGGGAGAGGCGAAGGAAGACTGAGCTTCAAGCCCATCGTATGAGTTCACTATGACCGATTTCTATGAGATCCTCGGGGTCCCTCCCGAGGCAAGCATGGCGCAGATAAAAAGCGAATTCCGTCGCAAGGCGAAAAAGCTCCATCCCGACCTCGCCGCGCGGGTAGGGGGCAGGAGGGCCAGCGAGGGGGCGATGCGCCTCCTCCTTGATGCTTACCGCGTCCTGTCGGATCCCGAGCGGCGAAGGATCCATGACCGCGCCCTCAGGCGCAATGCCTCAGAGGTCGGGGGCTTCGACTATCACGCGTTTCTCAAGGCCCGCCATTCAGACCCCGCCAGCCAGGCCAAGCTCGTCATCTACGATCTTCTCCACGGTCGTGAGGACGAGGCGCTCGAGGTCTTGGAGAGGGCACGCTCCCTCGGAGATTTCAGGCTCGAGCGCTGGCTCGATCGAGGCGAGGCCATGGATGCGCGTTTCTGCATCGCCGAGGAATACGAGCGCCGGGGCCGGATCCTCAAGGCTTACCTCCACTATCGTCGCCTGATCGAGATGGAGGCAGAAAAACCCTGGTTCCGATATTTTTTCGATGTCGTCGCCCTTCGCTTCAGGACAGTCCTCCTTCAGAAGCTCCCCAAAGTCCTGGACGACGAGGACTACCTTGATCGCCTCGACGAGGCAGCGGAGCTCTTGCTTCCCTGCAATGACCTGGCCCAGATCCTGAGGAAGAAGGCAGAGGTTCATATCCGCCATCATCAGACCGAGGCAGCCATCGAGGCCATAGCGAGGGCGGCCGAACTTGAGCCCCGCCTTGCAGGGCTGCCCGCGCTCAGGAAGCGGGCCGGGATCAGCAGTGCCCGCAGCCAGTCCATCTGACTTGCCTAGGCCACGGATTTCCTGCTATCTTCCTTGCCAATCGAGTGTTGAAAGACGGGGCCGCGTTGTCGCGGAACCGTGCCTGTCCGGAACGGTAGCAGTCGGCAACGTCGATACCTCTTCCCAAGGTGCACCATGAAACGCAGCCTTCTGTTCCTCGCATTGGTACTTGCCGCAGTTTCCGCCTGGGCTGCTCCAACCAGTGGCACGCCTCTTCCCCAGGACCTGAAGCTCGCGACCTATTCGCTTTCCAAGACCGCCAAACCGGAAACCCTGACCGTTTCCAGGTTCAAACCCAATATCCTGAGGCTTGAAGCTGCGGCCAGCCGCAAGCTGACCCTCGATGAGCGAAAGCAGCTTCTGGGCGGCACCATCGACATGAGCTTGTTCATGCTGTACTGCGCGAGCGACGAGGTCAGGCTCACCGCGGCGGAGCCCGAGGTGGATGCGCGCATCGGAGAGTACAAACAGCGTGTTGGCCAGGCCATTTCCGACGAGCAGCTTGGGAAGCTCTTCATCTCCCAGGGCATACCCTTCGATGTCCGCAGCTATGTGCGTTCTTCCATCCTCTTTGACAAGTATCTCCAGAAATACAAGGCCGAGGCCCTGAAATCGGCCCAGGTCATGGCCACCTCGGATGATGTAAAGAAAGAGTACGACCTGAACAAGGCCAGCCTCGTCCAGCCCGACTCAGTGAAAATAACGCTTATTTATGTTGATCTCCGGCCACTCTCCGGCGCGGACCGGACCAGGGTGTCGAACAGCTTCAGGCAGGTGGCTGCCCAGGCCAGGGAAAGCTCGGCACGCTTCGACGAGATGGTGCTCAAGGCCACCGATCCCGGATCGCAATACCAGGCCGTGCCCTCGCTTTTCGTTGCCAAGGTTCCCCAGAACCAGAACAACTATGGCGCCATCTTCATGGACAAGGTCTTCAAGCTGAAGGCCGGGGAAATCAGCGAGCTCATCGAGAACGAAGCTGGCTTGCAGGTGGTCCGTGTCAACGAGGTCATTCCCCAGAAACAGCTCTCGCTGTCCGATTCCTACCTGGGCCAGACAACGACCGTGATGGAGATGCTCCAGCAACGGATCACTTCC
>JBAXTA010000103.1:0-12887 GCA_037130415.1 Spirochaetota bacterium | reverse complement strand
TCCCTCCCGGATGACGAGGGCAAAGCTCCCCACCTGGAAGGACGAGTAATTGCGGTCCCAGATGTCGAGGAAACCCGTAGAATTGGCCGCGAGCATCGCGGCGACAAGACGCGAGAAGGGGATGGCAGGGTCCGTCATCCTGGGTTCAACCGCTTCGGTCCTGAGTTCCACCGCGGGAATGCCCGCACTGAGGTAGGGGGCAAGGGGTCCCGGGCGCTTGAGGAGCCCGAGGCGATAGCCCTGCATGCGGTTCGGAAAAAGCTCGTAATGGAGACCGGAGCTGGAAATCGCAGAGCGCGTGCGCTCGTACAGCCAGTAGGGCGACAGAAGTCCAGGGACCGCGTTCCTGAGCCCGATTGTCCCGGGCAGGGCATTCAGGGTGAGATACACGACGGAGGTCGGGCGTGCAGCGTCGAGGGAGTCGATCCACCAGGCAGTGCCTGGACCGGCCGTGTCCCCGCCCGCATAGGCGCCACGCTTGTCCCCGCCGAGAAAGGTGACCGCCAGGCTGATTTCCGGCACCCATCCTGTGCGCACGCGATCGGCAAGGTCGTGGAGCTCTACGAGCATAAGGGCGATACCTGCATCACCCTCGCCTTTTGGCCCATCCACGTGGACATCGAGGGGGACGATAAAGGACAATAGGTCTGGCTTCCGCCCCTTGAATGTCACGGTGATGGCACGCGAATTGGATTGGTCAGCCTCGAGCAGGAGGAGCTTCTGCTCATCGGCATGGAGACCGAGTTTCGCGCAGGCTGCGACAATATAATCTGCAGCCCGAAGCTCCGCCGCACTGCCCTCCCCGCGCGTCCCCAAGTCGGCCAGCGCAAGGAGATGTGCCCTCACCTCCGGGTCCACCGCCTCCGGAACCAGGCCTGGCGAGGCCTGCAGGCCCGGTGCAGCCAGCATGGGAGCCGCGACGGTGGCAGCGAGGGCCAGGCAGGCGAGGAGGAGTCGAAGATGGCGGGCCACGAACGGAAGGATACCTGAAGCTCCAAGGGCGTGCAACAGAGGAAGGCTTCTTGTAGGCGGCAGCTTGTCCTGAAGGATGGCAATTGAATAGTATACCCATCATTGCATTTCCGTTATACTTTTGCCATTCTAGAAGTGGAGGTTCGAAAAGCGAGGCATGCACGCACGAAAAATGGTTCTCGACCTTCCGCTGAAGGTAGTCCTGACCGAAGAAGGCACGACCTTCTTCATCCGCAAGGGGAAAAGCCTCAAGCGCTTCAAGCTTGCCGACAGCCGCGAGGAAAGCGGGCTTATCCTCGACACCTTCTCGCCGATTTCCCTCCAGCGCATGATCCTCATTGACTATGTCTCCAAGATAGAGATATGCAAGAGCGAGTTCATGAGCTCCCGTCAGGAGATCATGGACCTCTCGAAGCTCATCGTGTATTCGATGCTTTACCGCCAGTATGACTCCTATATTTTCACGCGCGTGCTCGCAAGCGAAGTCATCACGAAATGGAACCGACTCAATCCGGGCAACATAATCGACTCGAAAACCCGCATCAATGACAGTTTCCTGCAGTCCTCGCTCAAGGAAAAGGAAAAAGACCTTGCGTCGATCAAGCAGGAGATCCTCGCGCCCCTGTATGCGTACATAACCCGCAACGCATCCCTCCTCCCCGAGGAAAAGAACGTCCAGCTCCTCCTCTCCGAGAAATTCCTCGACAACCTGCGCCCCTTTACCTGGTTCATCATCGTCAAGTTCAGGGGTTCAGACGGCTGGGACAGCCTCCTCAAGAACATCAGGACCAGCCTCGCGGAATACATGGAACGCTCGCGCATCGCCGAGTACGTCTCGCTCATGATCATGGAGCTCGCCATGAACGCCGAGAACTCCAACCTGAAGCGGGAAGCAAAGTCCATATTCAAGGGTTCGATCGACGAGAACGCGGTCCTCTTCGATCCCAACGTGCGCAAACAGGTCATCGAATCCCTCGATCGCCGCGAGGAATTCATCTACATGTCATGGAAGCTCGGTTCGAGAAACGCGTCCGTAGGCACGCAGGGCCGCCTCCAGGTCACGCTCTACAGCAAAGACCTTGAGTACCAGTCCGTCAAAGAGACCTTTGACGGCAAGAAGAATGCCGACCTCAAGAAGAAGAGCCTGGAGGATTTCTACGAGGAGCTCCAGCGCTCCGACTCGAGCGCGGAACTCGGCCTCTATTATCTCTCGTACCTTTCCGAGGCCTGCGAAAAGGTCAACGTGAAGTTCGAGTCCCTGGTCAATCAGATGCCTGGGTCGGAACTCACTGTCATGACCCTCGCCCTCAATTTCTGACCCGCGTCTGCTCGCCCGAGTCATTGACAATTACGACAATTCCGTCCATCGCCCCACCCTCCCCGTTCCTTGACACGGAAGCCTTCCGGAGGGTATTTTCCAGGCTCACCTATCCAGGAACGCCCGGCCGATCAGGCGCGGGAACGATGCACCATCTATGGAGGAAGCGACATATGGCAAAGACAAAGTTCGTCTACGCGTTCGGCGGAAAAAATGCCGAGGGCAGGGGTCTCAGCAAGGATATACTGGGGGGCAAGGGGCAGGGCCTGATGGACATGACAGCCATCGGACTCCCGGTCCCCGCCGGATTCACGGTCGGCATACCCGCCTGCGAAGAGTACTACAAGGCAGGCCAGAAGCTCCCGAAGTCCATCGTCGAGGAAGTGAAAATCCACGTGGCCATGCTCGAGAAGACCGTGGGCAAGAAGCTCGGGGACGACAAGGATCCCCTCCTTGTCTCCGTCCGCTCAGGAGCCGCCCGCTCGATGCCCGGCATGCTCGAGACCATCCTGAACCTCGGTCTCAATGACGCTTCCGTCGAAGGCCTCGCCACCAGGACGAGCAACGCCCGCTTTGCCTACGATTCCTACCGCCGCTTCATCCAGATGTACTCCACGACAGCCATGGGCCTGTCCAAGGAGCCGATGGAGGAGATGCTCTCCCACATGAAGAAGCACAAGGGCGTGAAAAACGACACCGAGCTTTCCGCCGATGACCTCAAGGCCCTCTGCGCCGAGTTCAAGGCTTTCTACAAGCAGAAGAAGGGCGAGAACTTTCCCCAGGACCCCATGACCCAGCTCTGGGGCGCCGTCGATGCAGTCTTCAACAGCTGGGAGGCCGACAAGTCCATCACCTACCGCCGCGTCGAGAAGATCACCGACCTCAAGGGCACAGCGGTCAACGTCGTACAGATGGTCTACGGCAACAAGGGCGACAACTCCGGGACGGGCGTCTGCTTTACCCGCGACCCCAACACAGGTGTCAACGAGTTCTATGGTGACTGCCTGATCAACGCCCAGGGCGAGGACGTCGTAGCCGGCATCCGCACCCCCCTGAAGCTCATCGAGCTCGAGACCAGGCTCCCCGTCGCCTACAAGCAGCTTCTTCAGGTGCGCAAGACCCTTGAGAAGAACTTCAAGGAGATGCAGGACCTCGAATTCACCATCGAGGACGAGAAGCTCTACATGCTCCAGTGCCGCACCGGCAAGCGCCTTCCTGCGGCCGCCTTCAAGATCGCCGTCGACATGGTCGGCGAGGGCCTCATTACGCGATCAGAGGCAATTGCACGCATCACTCCCGAGCAGATCGAGGGCATCTTCTACCCCATCATCGACGTGTCCAAGACCAGCTTCGCCAGGCTCAAGGAACTCAAGGTTGCCACTGGCATCGACGCAGTGCCCGGTGCTGCGGCCGGCAAGCTCGTGTTCACCGCAGCCGAGGCAGAGGCCCGCGCCGCCAACGGCGAGAAGGTCATCCTTCTCCGCAAGGAGACAAGCCCCGAGGATGTCGGCGGCATGCACGCTGCCCAGGGCATCCTGACCGCCACCGGCGGCAAGACCTCCCACGCCGCAGTGGTCGCGCGCGGATGGGGCAAGTGCTGCATCGTAGGCTGCGAGGCCCTCGACATCGACGAAAAGGGCAAGACCCTCAAGGTCGGCGGCAAGGTCCTCCACGAAGGGGATGAAGTCACCCTCAACGGCACAACCGGCGAGGTCTTCCTCACCTCCCTCCCCCTCAAGAAACCCGAGCAGACCAAGGAGTTCAAGACCCTTCTTTCCTGGTGTGATGAAATCCGCACCCTCAAGGTCCGCACGAACGCCGATACTCCCTACGACTCCGCAAAGGCAGTCGAGCTTGGCGCCGAGGGCATCGGCCTCTGCCGCACCGAGCACATGTTCTTCGACACCGAAGAGCGTCGTCTTGGCATCCAGGAAATGATCGTTGCCGATGACCTGGCGGGCAGGAAAAAAGCCCTGGCCAAACTCCTTCCGATCCAGCGTGAAGATTTCAAGGGCATTTTCAAGGCCATGGACGACAAGCCTGTCACCATCCGCCTCATCGATCCCCCTCTCCACGAGTTCACTCCCAAGGACGATGCGGGCGTCAACAAGCTTGCCCAGATTACCGGCAAGAGTCCCGCGCACATCAGGCTCCGCTGCGACCAGCTCCATGAATCCAATCCCATGCTCGGCCACCGTGGCTGCCGCCTCACCATCACCTATCCCGAGATCCTCGTGATGCAGGTAACTGCGATCATCGAGGCCGCCGTCGAGGTGGACAAGGCCGGCACCAAGGTCTTCCCTGAAATCATGATTCCCCTCGTCATCGACAGGAAGGAACTCAAGATCCTCGTCGACCAGACCCGTGCCGTCGCCGATGAGATCATCAAGAAGGCCAACTCCAAGGTCAAGTACATGGTCGGTACGATGATCGAAATCCCCCGTGCAGCCCTCCTGGCCAACGAGATCGCCGAGGTCGCCGAGTTCTTCTCCTTCGGCACCAATGACCTCACCCAGATGACCCTCGGCCTCTCCCGCGATGACGCGGGCCGCTTCCTTCCCGACTATGTCATGTCGGAAAAGGACGGTGGCAAGGCCATCTTCGCCCAGGATCCCTTTGTCAGCCTCGACCAGTCCGGCGTCGGCCAGCTTGTCACGATGGGCATCGAAAAGGGCCGCTCCACCAGGAAGGGCCTCAAGGTCGGCATCTGCGGCGAGCACGGCGGCGAAGCCCGCTCCGTGAAGTTCTGCCATGCCGCCGGGATGAACTACGTTTCCTGCTCCCCCTACCGCGTGCCCATCGCCCGCCTCGCCGCCGCCCAGGCCGTGATCGAAGCGAAGCTCTCCGCGCGCAGTGCGGCTACGAAAAAGGTGGCGAAGGCAGCCAAACCTGATGCAAAGGCAAAGCCAATCGCGAAAGCCGCAAAACCTGCGGCCAAGGCCAGCGCGAAGGCAAAACCCATTGCCAAGGCGAAGCCTGCGGCCAAGGCCGGCGCCAAGGCCGGTGCCAAGAAGCTCGCCGAGTCTGCCAAGGCCAGCAAGGTGGTGAAGAAGGCAGCCGCCAAGACAGCGAAGCCAGCGGCCAAGGCCGTGGCCAAGCCCGGCACCAAGAAAGCCGCAGCCAAGTCAGCCAAAGCGCCAGCCAGGAAGGCCGCCGGGAAAAAGACCAGGTAGATTAAAGACATAGTACGTACGAAGGGCCGTCCGGAAGGGCGGCCCTTTTCACGGCTTTGCCCGGAAGGCGCAGTTGCCTGGGCATGCCCCCCCTGCCATCCTCCCCTGAAGCCCGCGGTGCCTTGTCCCTGCTCTTATGCCCTGCCAGCCCGAAAGAGCCCCATGATCCTCGGCGCAAGGTCGATCATCAGCACAGAAGTAATTATGAGGATTCCACCCAGGATCTGTGCAGGACCGAAGTGTTCGCCCAGGAGGAGGGCTGACAAGGTGACTGTCAGCACCGGTTCCATCGTCGATACCAGGGAGGTGTCAGCAGCGCCGATGAGCTGGATCGAAGCGAAGAGCATGGTGATCGGCAGTACCGAGGAGAAGAGCGCCACTGCGATGAAGACGCCGACCGAAGGAAGGGTCGCAGGAACCTTGAGCCCTCCCGTCACGAAGGTGATGATCCAGTACACGAAGGCGGCAGCCCCCATGACCAATGCGGTGGACACGATTGGATCGACATCGGCGAATACCCGTTCCCCGATGACGAGATAGACCGCATAGGATAGGGCGACAGTCAGGCCGAGGGCTATCCCCAAGGGCGGATAGCTCCCGGCCTTCCAGAAGGTCACGAGGCAGCCTGAGAGTGAAAGGAGAAGGGCAGCGCTCCGGATCCAGCCCGGCCGTTTCCTGAAAAGTGCCAGCCCGATGAGGACGACAAAGGAGGGATAGAGGTACAAAAGCAGGCTCGCTATGCCGGGATCGAGGATGCTGACGGTCAGGAAGTAGAGGCCCGCCTGCGGGGCAAAACCCAGGAAGGCCATCAGGAGGACCGGCAGAAGTGGTCGCGGCATGGGCCGCTTTGTCACAATTACGACAATCCAGAGGACCAGTCCGGCGATGGTGAAGCGCCAGGCCAGGGCGGCAGGAATGGAAAAACCCTCGGCATAGATCAGCTTGGCAAAGATGCCGAGGGTCGAAAAACCGAGGGCCGACAGGAGGGCAAAGGCGATACCTCGTCCGCGATGGCCTATTGAGGCCTCAGCCCCCATCGTGGCTGTCGAAGACCGTCTTCCCGAGTTCAGTGCTGCCTGTCTTCACCGCTGCGCGTGCCTTCGCCACGTCCTGCTTTGCGCGCGCAATCGAGGTCCAGGTCCAGCTGCCGTCCGACCCAGGTTCGCCGCCATCGGCTGCCGCAAGCTCGGTCACGATGCGGTCGAGCGCTCCCTTGCCGGCGGGATTCGCTGCATCGAGCGAGGGTACAACGCCCTCCGGCTTGAAGGCGATGGGCTTGTCGAGGATCGCGGGGTAGACAAAGCGCTTCAGGTTCCCGACCTTGATGGCCTCGTTCCGCCGCTTCAGCCGCGCATTGCGGATTGCAGGGATTCCATAGAACAGGATTCCGAAGGTCACGGGAACCACGCCCAGCCCGATACCGAGGGCGAGCGAGGGGTTTGGCAGGTCGAAAAACATCTTTGCAAGGCCCGCGGTGATGAGATAGAGATAGTCCCAACCGGCCTGCACGACCTCCCGCCCGCGGTAGATCACCGTCTTCACATGATGGGGAAGGATCGAGCCCGCTATAAAATAAGAACCAAATGCGATATTCACGAGGTTGATGATTCCGAACCAGGTGTTCATCTTTCCCTTGTTGGCGGAGAAGACCTCGGTTTTCTTGAGGGGAATGGACTGGCCGGAGTTCCCGTCGGAAGGGTCCGCACGGCGGAGGAGTTCCGGAAAGGCGAAATATACCGTTCCTGCCTCGGACACCTCGGGATTGCCCTTGAAATCCGAGAGGTAGCGGTTGATGCGAGCCTCGGCCTCGAGTGGCGACAGACCAGTGAGGGCCCTGAACTCCGGCATGGTAAGCAGACCCTTGTTGGCCTGAAGAAAGGCTACGACGGTCTTCCTTTCGGTTTCATCCCAATCGGCGTTCGGATCGGGTTCCCCGAACACGAAGGAAAAGATCGCCTTGTGGAGGGGCCGCCCCGAGCGGCGTTTCTGGGCCCTTTGGTCATGCTCCCACTGCCGCTGCCGGGGGTCCTTGAAGAGCTCCGAATAGAACCAGATGTCGAAAATCATGCCGATGACGCGTCCGGAGAGCAAAAGGCCGATGGCACCACCGCCTTCTCCATCGCTGTCTCCCCTCCCCGCCGTCTTCATGGCGACAGAAGCGAGCAAGGCCACAAGGGCCAGGAGGATGAAAAGGGCGAAATAGCCGACGAGCATGACCGCTATCCAGGCCTTGAACAGGAAGGTAGCAACTGTAACGACTCCCTTCCGGAAGCCCTTCCAGAACCGCCTCAGCCCCGGACCGAAGCCCCGGAGCCTGCTCTTCATCCCCTCGGGGAAGGACCACAGGATCTCGCCCGATTCGGTGACACGGAGCCGTGCGCCGTACTCGTCTGAAATGGACGGGAGCTCGGAAGCGACGCGATCGACGGGTAGTCCCGTCGCCGCCACGAGATCGGCCGTTGTCGCCGCGTTCTTGCGGCGGCGGAACTCCGCGATCAGGCGATCGCGGAGGGCCTCGTCGGAACCGCTCACCGCGGTCAGGGGTGCTGCCATGGGAGAAACCTCCGGAAAACCGGGCTACTTTCCCCTGATGTGGGAAAGCGCCATTTCGTACAGTTTGCCATATTCTACCGCGCTTTTGTCCCAGGAGAACTCCCGGGACATGGCGCGGTCACGCATGAGCCTGATGTGCTGGGGCTTGTTGTACCAAGCCCAGATCGCCCAACCCGTCGTGTCGAAGACAGAGCCAGGCGTCAGTACGTCGAACATGAAACCCGTGCCACCGCCGGAGCCTTCATCATAGTTCTCGACGGTGTCTGCCAGGCCACCGGTACGGCGTACTATCGGAAGGGTGCCATAGCGCAGGGCATAGAGCTGGGTCAGGCCGCAGGGTTCGTAATGGCTCGGCATGAGGAGGAAATCCGAGCCTGCGATGAGGAGATGGGCGAGGTCGTTGTCGTAGCCTATGCGCGCCTTGAAGTTGGGGAGGCAGGCGGCGAGGGAGCGAAGCTCGTCCTCGCACCAGGCCTCTCCCGAACCCACGATCGCAAACTGGAGGGCGATCTCGTTGCACATACGCCAGGCGCTTCCATGCAAGGGACCGAAAAGCTCGCCGATGCCTTTCTGCTCCGTCAGCCGGGTAACCATTCCCACGAGCGGGATCCTGGGATCCTCGGGCAAGCCAAAGGCGCGCTGGAGGGCAGCCTTCGCAAGGGCCTTCCCGCCGAGATCCTTTGCATCAAAGGGCTTTGGAAGGCAGCGATCCTTGCTCGGGTTCCACTCCGACTCGTCGACCCCGTTGAGAATGCCAACAAGGCTTGAGGATCGGTGCCTGAGAATCGAATCAAGGCCCGCACCGTATTCGGGGGTCTGAACCTCGCGTGCGTAGGTCGGGGAAACTGTCGTGAGAAAATCGGCAGCAAGGAGGCCAGCTGCGAGAAGATTGATGCTTCCTCCCCTGTCAAAGCCAGCCACGCTGAAAAGCTCCCAGGGCAGGCCCAGGGCCGGGAAGCGCCCGCCAGGATAGCAGCCCTGATAGCCAAGATTGTGGATCGTAAATACGCTCGCGGTGCGGGCAAAGCTCCCGCTCCTTTCGAGATGGCGATGGTAGACGGGTACGAGGGCAGTCGGCCAATCGTGCGAATGAAGTATGTCAGGATACCAGTCGAGGGCCCGGCATAGCTGAAAGGCAGCTCGGGACAAGAGCGCGAAGCGCTCCGAATTGTCGGCGAAATCAGGTTCTGCCTTGGTTCCGTAAATCCCGTCCCTCCCGAAGTATCCCTCGTGCTCGAGGAAATACACAGGCACCGTTGAAGCGGGGAGCTGGCCCTTGTAGATGGCCGTCCAGACCTCCCCCGAAGGAAAAGGAAGGCCGAGGGGAGTCACTTCCGGCTCCAGATCCTTACGGGAAATGAAATAATAACGGGGCAGGAGGAGACGTACATCATGCCCTGCCTGCGCCAAGGCTCGACAGAGGGCAGAAACTGCATCGGCAAGCCCGCCAGCCTTCGCGAAAGGGGCCGCCTCGCTCGAGACCATGAGGATCTTCATAGGCGAGTGTTCTCCTTCCAATCGTAATGGTGCAGCAATATACAACGAGTGGGCCCCGGAGGGCAATGAAGGCTTCGGACCAGGCCCAGGAGGCCCACTCGATGGCGGCAAGCCCCAGTGGCGCGCTATAGTGCTTACATGGCCCTTCGCCAACTTGCACGCATCCTCGCCCTAACGCCCCTCTTGGGCCTGATCTCTTGCCAGAACCTGGCGGCGCTTCTCGGACTCACCGATCCCTTTGCGTTGTACCGAAACCCCGCAGACAACTTCATCGCTGCTTCGGACCTGGACAAGCAGGATCTTTCATCCGCTGGCTTCGAACGCACGGCTGTCTGGACCTGGGCCTGGAGGGGTGGAAACGACACCAATGACGCAGCGGGCGGTTTTTCCTATATGAGCCTCGAGGCTGCTGGTACGGTAGCCGCAGGCACCCTGACGGGCGTTTCAAAGGATATCCATGCTTTCAGGCTCGGCCTTGTCAATCTGATAGCCGGTGGGGACTTCGAAGGCGCCAATTCCACTACCACGGCCCTCGTCAACCATGGCTGGAGCTGGACAGAGTCTGATCCCGTTCTCGCGCAGCTGGAACCAACAGTAGCCATATCAGCGACCGACCACGCGATCAACGGAAACACTCTGTCGGTCAGCATAAAAGGTTTGAATAACAAGCAGCTACAGGATATTAAGGCCTTCCGGTATGCGATTTCGAGTCTGGCTGATTCGTCAAATACCCAGGCTTCTCACAACTACGCCATGACCTTTTTTGCGGCCGGGAGTAGCGATATCGGCTGGCAGGCCTGGAAGTCCCCTGACTCGAGCGACTTTCAGCGCGCCAGCAGCCTGCAGCAGATCTATGAAACCACTGCGCTCGAGATTTCACCTTTCTACTCTTACCCAGGCTCTGATTCTTTCCTCGTATTCGGAAAAACCATGCCGATCGTGTTCTGGATGGACAACTTGCGGGTCATGCGCACTGATCTTGCGGGCGATTACCGTCTTAGGCTTCTCCTTTCTCCCAAGGATACGGTACCCGAACTTATCGGAGGCTGGGGCTGGAAATTCTCGCTCTGGGTGCGCAAGCCCGCCGGGCACTTCTTCCCCGATGAGGCTGGGGCACGAGAACCCTATGCCTCGAAAAAAGTCACGCTGCGCATCCTGCAAACCGCGCAGACTCCGGAGGGAGGAAGCCAGGACGCCAGCTACGATGTCTACGACGTACCCACCAATGGCGAATGGACAAAGATGGAACTCAAGATCACCAACAAGAACAGTACGCTTTTTTTCCCCACGCAAAGCCTCGGGGCGGTTATCGAACTAGCTATTTTCCCCTTCGATTCGGCCAGGCCCGAGCCGGGTTTTGTGGAGATCAGCGATCCAGAATTCACAGTGGACCTTGAGTACAAGATCGAGTAGCCAGCTCGAGCCCGCCACCGATTTCCCTGCCTTCCCCAGGAGGACGAGCGCAGCTCTTTTCACCCTCTATCGCACCACCATGACCTTGCGGATCTCATCGATGCCCTGGGCGACGACGCGGATAAAGTAGACGCCCCGGGCTACCGCGTCGCCCGAGAGGTTCCTGCCATCCCAGAAGAAGGTGTAGCTGCCTGCCGCCTGCCGGTCGTTGAATACCTTTTTCACAAGATCTCCATCGAGCGTGAATATCGTAACTGTCAGAGTTCCGGCCTGGGGCAGTACGACCTGGATGGCGGTCCTCTCGCCCTTGGTCGGGTCGATCACGTTGCTCTGGATCGTCACGCCCCCGCGCTGGGTTTTGACTTCGTCGATGGCGAAACGGAAAAGGTCGAATTGCCGTGGATCGTTCGGGTCCGTCGCCCTAAGGCAGAAAAGATCCCCAAGGGAGAAGAGGAATCCCAGTTTCGCGCCGGTCTTCATCTCCGGATCGTTGCCGGGAATGCGGAAACTCCTGAGGAGACTGGTGCTTCCACCATTCCAGAATGAAGTGATCGTACGAGCTTCGGTATTTGCCCTGTCGTTGAAGGCTGACAATATTCCAGGAAGCCAGACCGATCCGATCGTTTCATCGCGCCCGGTAATTGCAATAAAAGGCTTGTAGATGGTTGAGGGTGCGATGTCGTAGCTGAGCTGGAGGGGCAACTGCTCGAACCTGGATTTGCCCTTGAGCGCAGGATCGAGCGAGGAATAGACCGTAATGTCCCGGTCAAGGAGACGGCCCGAGCCATCGAAAACCCTGAGAGCCCCGAGCGCGCTCGTGGGCGTATCGGCTTCAATTCCGAGGGTCCAGGGATTCAGTGGGTCCTTGACGTCGTGGACCCCGTCGGTAGCTGCGTTGACTTCCACGACCGAAAGGCCGATGTCCGAGAGTCGATGGGATTCAGTGGGTGACAGGGGGGTGGCGGCGGCGTCGTCTATGATGAAGGAGCCGGGTATCTTCTCCCCGGTCATTGGATCCTCGGTATCCAGTTTTTGGACACTGAAGGTAACTCCCACAATGTCAGCTGCGGTTACTTGGCGGTTCATGGTCAACATCGCCTCGTTGCGGCCCTTGCTGCCCGCTATCGCCTCGACCTTGGTTACCCACAGGTCTGGATTGCTGAAGGAGAAGATACCCTTGAGCTCCGATTCGTTCTTCTTTGTGAGTCCATCGGTATTTCCTAGCGCTTCGATATTGACAGCCTTGGTGAACTGAAGATACATCCATCTCCTTTCGCTGCCCGCGATAGCCAGGGAGAGCCGGAACCGTGGAGCGACGCGCTGCACCGTCTTGATGTCGGCTATGGATTTGAGCCTGATCCCTGCGAGGTCTGTCAGACAGCCTGCGACATCATAGCGGACATGGAGTTCGGAACCGCTGGTCCAGGCGTAGCCAGTATCCGTATCGCGGAGGACGATCGCGAAATAGGGGTCATCGGGGGAATCTATGGATCCCGACGCTTGGAACATGGGAGAAGTCACATATGTTCTGAAAGCCGCATTGTGCGCCGAGGAAGCCGTGGCGGCGACCGCATCGAGGCTGAAGTCCCACATCGAAAAAGAAGACAGGGCGGCCGCGGTGAGGCTGGAATCGCGGATGCCACCCAAGGTCATGCTGTTGACCGGAACCGGTCCGCCCGAGGTCTGGCGTTGCGGTCGGGAGCCACCCCGGCTGTCCGCTATACTCGGGAACCATTGGCTGGCGGTCTCGTCGCCGGGCAGGTCATCCAGTATCCAGCCACGGATGGTGGCCCATCGCTTGGTCATATCTTCAATGGCCGGGGGTTTGGTCAGGGGGAATTCCCCGTTGTCAAGGAGATGGAATTCGAGGCGGTCGATGCGCGTATTGCTGTCGAAATCGAGGGGGACGATTTCGCCATAGAGAACGGACCAATTGCTTTTGCTCCTCGACAGGGCCACTA
>JBAXTA010000102.1:0-12965 GCA_037130415.1 Spirochaetota bacterium | reverse complement strand
AGCTGACGGTCGAGAAAAACATCCTGGCGGTCCTCGAGACAAGGCCGGAGCTCGACCGGAAGTCGCGCAGGCGGCGGCTCGAGGAGCTCCTTTCGGAGTTCGGCATCGAACGCATAGCCCGGCAGCCAGCTTTTACGCTGTCGGGCGGTGAGCGACGACGCACCGAGATCGCCCGTGCCCTGGCCATCGAGCCCAAGTACCTCCTCCTCGACGAGCCCTTCGCGGGCATCGATCCGATAGCCGTCCACGAGATAAAAAGCATCGTGAGGAAACTCTCGGCCTCGGGCATCGGCGTTCTGATAACCGACCACAACGTGCGGGATACCCTGGAGATCACGCACGAAGCCCATATCATCAACCTCGGGCGAATACTCGTTTCGGGCAACCGCGAGCAGGTGCTCGAGAGCGAGCTGGCCAGGAAGATCTATCTAGGTGAATCGTTCCGCATGTAAGCCCGCCATTGGAGGTCCCGTGTTCCGCGTTACAAGCTGGCTTCTTGCAGCGGCTGGCCGCCGAAGGCCACAGCCCACAGCATGCCGGGCCTGCGCTGGGCTGCGCCCCCGTAGATCGTGGGTAGTATGACGACCCAGTACGGCGATCGCGTCCACATCGGATTTTTCGGCATCCGCAACGCGGGAAAGAGCTCCCTCGTCAATGCCATTGCCGAGCGGATGGTGTCGATAGTGTCCAGTCTGCCAGGCACGACGACAGACCCCGTTTCCATCCCGATGGAACTCGGAGCCCTCGGCCCCGTGGCGCTCGTGGACACCGCGGGCCTCGACGACGGAGGCGAGGTCGGTTCGCTCAGGGTGGCCCGCAGTCTCGAGCGGCTCTCCTGGGCCGATATTGTCGTGCTCGTTACGCCCCTCCATAGGCCGCCCACGCGGACCGAGGTCGAGACGCTCGGACGCGTCGGCGCCAGCACGGAAAATATAGTGGTAGTCGGTACTTTCAGCGATCTCGAGCCCGATCCGGCGAAGGAAGAATGGCTCGAAGACCTTTTCGAGGCGGCAGCCGAAGCCGCCGGAGCTGCTCCGGCTGACGAGTCCCCTGGTATCGGGCAGGCTACTCCCTCGCCCCGGCCATTCCCCCCGCGCCTGGTGCTCCGGGTCTCGTCCCGGACAGGGGAGGGCATGGGGGAATTGCGGGCTGCGCTTGCGGGGCTCGGCCAGGCGCGGGCAGCGGCTGGCGGCCCAGCGCTTGCGCGCGAAGTCGGCCCCCTCGAGGGCCTCGTGGAGCGTGGGGACCTTGTGGTCCTCGTCACTCCCATCGACGCAGGTGCCCCCCGAGGTCGGCTGATCCTGCCCGAGACAGCCACCCTGCGCGACGCCCTTGACCGTGGCTGTGTCGCCCTGGTGACGCGCGATCATGAGCTTCCCCTTGCATGGGCGATGCTTGGAAAGAAGCCCCGCCTCGTGGTGACAGACAGCCAGGCCTTCGATGCAGTCGTCGCGGCCATCCCGGGCGACCAGAGCCTCACTTCCTTCTCGATACTCTTCGCCCGCAAGAAGGGAGAGCTTGCCCGCTTCGCGACGGGGCTCCATCTGCTCGCAAGGCTTGCCGCAGAGAATCGGGAAAAAAGAACCAATACTGACAATAGACCATTCAGGCTGCTGGCCATCGAAGCCTGTACCCACAACCGCTGCCACGACGACATCGCGGCGATCAGGATCCCGAGGGAACTTGCCCGCGCCATAGGAAGGCCTGTGGAGGTCACAGTCTCCCGCGACCTTTCAGATACGCCCCCTGCCGAAGGCTATGACCTCGTCGTGACCTGTGGTGGCTGCGTGGCGACAGCTGGCAGGATGCGGGCCCAACTTGACGCCCTCGAAACGGCGGGACTTCCGGTGCTCAATTTCGGAATCTTCCTGGGCTGGGCCAGCGGCGTCTTCCCGCGCATCATGGAGCCCTTTGCGGCCATAGGAGAATGGACTCCCGGCGTGGACGTAGCTGCTGGTGCCCTGTAGTATCGAATCGTGAATTACTGCGCCAACTTCAAGGAGAAATCGTGAGACTGGTGATCCGACCCGACTATGAAGCCGTATCGCGCTGGGCAGCCAACCATGTCGCGGCAAGGATCAAGGAGTCCGCTGCACGGGGCGAGGCCCGTTTCGTACTCGGCCTTCCTACAGGCTCCTCGCCCCTCGGGTTCTACCGCCACCTCGTTGCCCTGAACCGCGTGGGCAGGGTTTCCTTCGACCGCGTCGTGACCTTCAACATGGACGAATACGTGGGGCTGCCCGAAGACCATCCGGAAAGCTACCACTCCTTCATGTGGCGCAACCTCTTTTCGCAGGTCGACATCCGGAGGGAAAACGTCAACATCCTCGACGGCAACGCCCCTGACCTCGAGGCCGAGTGCGCGCGATACGAGGAAAAAATGCGCCAATTGGGAGGAATCGGACTTTTCGTGGGCGGTGTCGGGGCCGATGGCCACATCGCCTTCAACGAACCCGGTTCCTCCCTCTCCTCCCGTACGCGCGTGAAGACCCTCACGATGGATACCAAGGTGATGAACTCCCGCTTCTTCGACGGCAATCCCGACAAGGTCCCATTGACCGCCCTTACCGTTGGAGTTGGTACGATCATGGACTCGAAGGAAGTCCTCATCATCGTGTCCGGATTGCCGAAGGCCCGCGCCCTCCACCACGCCATCGAGGAAGGCGTCAATCACCTCTGGACAGTCAGCTGCCTCCAGTTGCACCCCAGGGGCGTCGTCGTCTGCGACGAGGACTCGACGATGGAGCTGAGGGTCGGGACTGCCCGCTACTTCAAGGAAATAGAAGCCCGCAACTTCGACAACGACATCTAACCCTGCAGGGGCAAGGGGGTTTTCCCCCCTATATTTTACCGAACCTCGTAAAGGGCCAGAGCCTGAAGAGGGCCACACCCTCGATGAAGTCCAGTTCGAGGGGGAAGGGATCGAGCATGGATGCGTACATCACGGGTGCGGGATCGGCGGCGTCGAGCGGGCGCTGATGGGAATTTGCCTCCCGGAAGCGGAAATCGAGGGAGTTGTAACGGTTGTCGCCCATGGCGAAATACTGTGACGGACCCAGGTAGAAGTCCTTGCCGGGGAAGGCCGGAAAGTTCCTCGAGTCCCAGTAGCGGAGAAGGTACCAATACAGGCGTTGCGCTTCCTTGCCGTCTGCCGCAAGCCGGGCGTCGGAGCCGAATGCGGAGATATCGGCGCCTTGGGCCACGAGTTCGAGGTCCACGGCGATGCGGTCGAGGAGGTTGCGCTTGATGATGAGGGAGAGCGCGCGGGCGCCGCGGTCGTAGGCATCGGCAGCGGGGGTCGCGGAGGCGGCGATGGCTCCCTTGGCGTAGGCCAGCAGCGCGTCGCGGGCCTTCGCATCGGAGGCTGCAGCCAGGGCGAGGGGGAAATCGTCTGCTGTGACCCCGGCTTCGGCAAAGGGGTTCTGGCCCTTGCCCGCCGCTGCGATGGCCTCGTCGCGGGTTGTCGTGACCGTCGGCGGCGCGCGGCGGAGCTGGGCAGCATTGAAGGAGGCAAGCCTGTCGGGACCGACCTTCGAAAGGGATACCTCTATATCCAGGATGCGCATCGAAATTGCGGTGGAAAGGGAAGTTGGATCGGTACCCTTCCTTGTGGCGTCCATCTCCTTCAGGAAACCACGGGTCTCCTCGTCGATGGGCATGGCCTGGATCTTTTTCTTGAGGACTTCTGATTCCTTCCAGAGATCGACGCGGGCCCAGGGTTCACTCACCGGCTTCCAGTCGCTGTCACCCCTGCGACGGGCGTAGAGCTGGTCATCCACCATCAGGAGCCGTTCGCCCGGCACGCCCGTGATGCGCTTTACCAGAGGGTCGGCCTTGGGCGTGCCGTCGGGGAGGGTCGAATCGAGGTTGACTGTGGTGAAGCTCAGCATGTAGACGAGCTGTGACAGGTACTTCTTGAGGTCGACGCCGTGGTTTTCCTCATAGCGAGGATTGGAAATGGTAATGATGTCGCCGCGCTGGGGGAGCCTGATCCAGGGCAGGCGCCACTCAGTAATGGGGATGCGCGGGCCGTTGGCAAGCTTGAGCGTGAAGGGCCGGTCGCCCACGAGGAAGGCCGGAACCATGGACTCCGAGGGAACCACATAGAGCTGGAATATGAATATGTTGACTATGAGGACCGCGATGGCGGCCCAGGCCAGGGCATCGACCCAATCTAGGGCGGCCAGAATGAAATTGCGTTTGTGGGTGCTGGCCTGGCGCTCGCGGCCGCGCTGTTTGCGCAGTTTGGTGTCCTTGACCTCGTCACCCTGGATGACCCCGAAGGCTACCAGGGTGGCGGGCCGCGAGGCGAGGAAGAACACGAGGCCGCCAGCGAGGGTCGCCATCAAGGTAATCGCAAATATGAAGGTCGCGCGGCCGCCAGAGATGAGACCCGCCTTCTCCCAGGTGACGCGTGGCAGCGCATGGGCGAAATAGAAGACCGGCAGGACATAGCCCGAGAATTTCTTCCAGCCGAGATAGAGCCCCTTCTTCCCCTCCCGATACAGGAAGTGGAGGAACAGCAGTTCCAGTCCAACGATGGCCAGCGTCACCGCTACATAGATCAGCCAGGGCAGGTCGAGGCGGGCAAAACCCGTGAGTGGTATGGAGAGGACGAGAAGTGCGATCCAGACGAAGGCGGGCACGAGGGGCCGGCGGGCGATGGGGTCGGTGATTTCCATGGGGTCGAAGTATCCGCGCGAGCGCTGGAAAGAGTCAAGGCAGAGGAAGCTGCCCTGGGAAAGGGGCTCTCGACGGCGACCCCCTTGTTTACAGCAATTCCATGAGGCGGACTTCCCCGTCGTGGCTCTCGGAAAGGCGTGGAGTGACTCCAGCCTCAGGCGTTTTGTGACCCTTCTCCCTGACCCTGCTGCGAAGTTCGAGGGATCCGAGCGCTGCGACGAAGTCCGCGCTTCGTGTCTCCACGAGTACCGAGGCTCCCACCGTCCGCACAAGTTCCCTTAGCAGCCCCGCGATGCGTGCTTGCCAGGCTGCATCGAGGGATGCCTCGGGTTCCTCGATGACCACGAGGCTACCCCAGGGCAGCCAGAGCAGGCAGGAGGCAAGAAGAATGGCACGGCGTGGCCCCGCTCCCAATTCGCCGATGGAAATGCGCTGCCCGCTTTTCGCGAGCGAGATCGAAAAACCCTCGGAGGCGCCCCAGCGGAATTCCAGGTCCTCGGCAAGGCCGCTGCCTGAAAGAAAGGACTGCAGTACAGCCCTCCTCCCTTCAAGGTCGAGGACGCCTGGATCGTTCTCCTTGCCCTCCTCTACGAGGGGAAGGCCCTGGCGGCTCGCGCGCGAGGCGATGATGACACTTCCATACTTCAGGTCGAGGCGTGCGCCCTTGATGGCATGGCCACCCTCCTCGATGGCGCAGACCGTGAGGTTGACGGCATCGCGCAGAAGGCTGGCCCACTCCTCCGCCGCCTTGATCACGAGGGCGCTCGTGCCGGTCGCAGTCGCCATCAGAGGGAGGGCGCCCGAACCATGTTGGTCTGCACCGGGGAAATGCGCGATCCTTCCTGGAAGCCCGGGGCCATAGAAGCCGGCGGCAGAAAGGATCTCGTGAAACACCGAATAGAAAGAGAGGCGGATATCCTTGCCACTCAGGGGTGAGCGCATCGCCCGTATGCCGTTGCCGGTGAAGGCTTCGGTGACGAGTATGTCCGCAAGGGAGCGGAGGTACTTCTTTTCCTCGCTGAAGTAGTGGCTGTTCATTTGCCGATGGACGATCCACTTTGGCTCGTCAGCATCGGCGGGATCGGGGAGGACAAGGCGTTCCACCGAGTTTGCGAGCGCGGTTGGAAGCCGTATATCCTCAAGCGCGCAGACCAAGGAGAGCACCTTCGGAACCGCCTTGCCCTGCGACGAAGATGCAAGTTCACGTGCGAGTTCTATCGCCTTGTCGAGGGCGACAAGGCTATCCGGCCTTCCTGCGTCAGATCCGACCAGACGGGCACGGACAAAGGGCAGGTTGAGGAGCTCGACAGTCGAAAGGAAGAGCTCTCCCCCGTCATCGAGGGGGGAGGCCGAAAAGATCAGGATGCGATCGCTGTCCCTCACGAGGTCGATGGTGCATTTTGCCAGCAGGCCGCTTGCGCCACCGTCAAAGGGATCGGCGACATAGGACAGGAAAATCTCGAAGTCCCAGGGCACTGGCTCGGGCCTGACGATCGCGTCGGGAAGGAGGGCAGAGGCGGCATCGACGGAGCAGCTGATGAGGAAGTCGATCGTGCCCTTCGCTTCGTGGCCATGAACCGCGTCAAGGAATCCGGAAAGCCCATGGGCGCCTCCGACAAAACTGAGCTTGAAGGGATCGCCCTGCTCCCGCAGGAGGAGGGCCGCCTGGATGAGGGAACTCTTGCCTGAGGAATTGGGTCCATAGAGTACGTTGACACGCGCGGTGTGGAACTCGACCCAATCCCCGAAACCGCGGAACCCGCGGATGGCGAAGCTCTTCTCAGCCATGCGAAACGCCTCCCGGACCGAAGCTAGCCTATCGGATACGTGCTGCCCTCGCGGGCCATCTCGATGCGCAATGCGGAGCGGCCTTCGATCTTCCGCTGGTAGAAGAGTTCGCGCTCCTGGAGCTCGGCGTCGGTGGCATTCGGGTCATGGTGGGTGAGGAGGAGACGCTTTACGCCGGAGCGATGGGCGGCGTTGATTGCGTGCTCATAGGAGGAATGTCCCCATCCATGCTTGCTGGCGTGGAATTCCCTGGCCGTGTACTGCGCATCATGCACGACGATGTCCGCTCCCCGCATGAAATCCAGGATCTTGTCGTTCTCGTCCATGACCGCGAGGTCACCCTCCCTTGCCGCCTCTTCGTCATAGTCGGGATCATTCGGATCGGTCGGGAATACGTTGCTGAATGGCTCGTTGTCGTAGACAGTGACGATGCTGTGGCCCTGGTATTCGAAGCGGTAGCCGAGGCAGAGGATGGGATGGTTCAGGTACTTCGTCCCGAGCGTGATCCCCCCGCCAAGATCGTAGCTGGATTCCTTGACCTGGAGGTATTCGATCTCGGCCGCAAGTTCATCCTGCCGGACAGGCCAGTAGCGGTAGGAAAGCTGCGAACCGATCACGTGCTCGAGGGTCTCGTCCTCGTAGTTGACAGGTCCGTGGATGCGCAGCTTCGTGCCCGGGATATAGATGGGAGTGAACATGGGAAATCCCATGATATGGTCCCAATGCGTATGGGTTATGAAGATGTCCGCATTGATTGGACCCTTCTTGAGCTCGGTCCGTACGAGGCTCTCGCCGAGCTGCCTGATGCCAGAGCCCGCATCCACGATTAGGAGCCGCCCGTCCGCCCGGACCTCGTAACAGGAGGTGTTGCCGCCAAAGAGCACCGTGTCGGGTCCGGGGGTCGGCATCGAGCCGCGGTCGCCCCAAATCTTCAGCGTCAACATCGGGGCATCCCTCCTTCGGGACCTTTCATTTGGCCTTCTGCAGGAATATCTTGGCCTTGTCGATCTCCGCGTTCACCGGCGCGGAGAGCTCATCGAGGAGGGACCGCTGGATGCCAAGCCGCTGGAAAGCGTCCGCTGGCAGCTTGGCGGGATAGAGGTCCCCTGCGAAACCGATGTTGTTGACGCCGGCAAAGTAGTTGGCGATGGCTACCGTAAGGACAAAATCGGTGTTGATACCTTCATAATTAGCAAGATCATGATGGTAGACGATCGCGTCGGGGATGGCGCCGGAGAGCTTCCACGAGTCGGCCACTATCCTGCCGATCGCGCAGTGGTCAAAGCCCAGGAGATTGCGCTCGGCCAGTTCGAAGGGAATGCGGTCGCGGTCCGCCTGTGTCAGCACCTTGACATACTCTTCGGGAATGGCGTCATTGATCGGAATCTTGCCGATGTCGTGGAGGAGGCCCCCCGCGAAGTACTCCTCACGCATCTTGGGGTCGACCCCGCGCCTGGTAGCGATGAGCTTGGCAGTGACGCCGACGCAGAGCGAGTGTCTCCAGAAACCATCCATGCTGATCGCGTTGAAGCTCTTGCGGCCGGCAAAGCGATCGACGATCGCGGTCGAAAGCGCGAGGTTTTTCACGGTGTTGATGCCGAGCATTATGATGGCTCGTACAAGGCTCGTCACCTGCGTGCCCAATCCATAATAGGCGGAATTGATGAGCTTCAGGACGCGGCCCATGAGCACGGGGTCGAGTTGGATGACGCGATCGAGGTCTATCGGACTCGTCTTGGGGTTATTGCAGACTTCAAGGACCTTGGAGACAGTTACTGGCAGGGTCGCCATCGTCCCTACATACTTCTGGACCCTCGCCAGATCATCAGTTGCCATGATTTCGTTCCTTCCTGAGTATTTCGATGAGGCGGGCGAGTCGTGCTGAAATCCTGATGCCAGCTATCTCGACGGGATTCCCCTTGTCGTCGAAACGCAATGAGGCCACATCTACCGGAAGCTGCAGGGGAAAATCGATGCTGGGGGGCGGAGAACGCCGGTCAGGGAGAAGGCGGCGTTCGGATTCCAGGCGCCTCTGCTGCATGTCACCGCGGTCCTTGTCCTCGTCTCGCCGCTCCTGGATCGCCCGCCGGTCGGATTCCTTCCGGCGTTCGACCGGCGAGCGCCTCGGATCGAAGGGCCGGGGTGGAAGTGGAATCGAAGGAACCCTGGGGTGAAGGCGGAGTTCCTCGGCCCTGGCCATGAGTCCCTCATGGCGACCCTCGAGCGGTATCCCTTCGCGGGCCTTCTCGAGCTGATCGATGAGATAGTCGAGGCGTTCCTTGACGCTGCTGATCTCGAGCTCGCCTTCCTTGTCCAAAGGCAGGACTTCCAGAAGATCCTTGAGATATTCAAAGAGCTCTTTTGTGCGCTCTGCCAGTTGATGCGTCGCTCCGGGACCGGACTCCTCCTGCGTTTCATCGAGGATTCCTGACCCGTCTTCGGCTGACAGTTCCAGGGGGGGCTGTCCTGAATCGGGGACTTCCTCAGGGATGTCCTCTTCAGCAGGGATGTCCTCTTCAGCAGGGATGTCCTCTTCAGCAGGGAGCTCGGAAGGAGGTTCTTCCCAAGGATTTTCGGGCATGGCCTCGAGCATTCCATCCGGATCCTCGGTCGGCCCATCGACCTCATCTTCTTCTACCAGCAACTCGCCTTCAGGGATCTCCTCGGGAAACCCTTCTTCGGCTGGCTCAGGCTCGTCTGGTTGCGAGAGGAGGGGGTCGTCGCTATCCAAGGGGAGATCAGGCTCAGGCTCAGGCTCGGGCTCGGGTTCAGGTTCAGGTTCAGGTTCAGGTTCAGGTTCGGGTTCAGGTTCGGGTTCAGGTTCAGGTTCGGGTTCGGGAGGTTGTGGCGGGGGAGCTACTGAACTCTCTTCCGCAAGCATGAACTCCTCTTCCTCAGGAAGGGAAAGGGCATCAAGCCCTCGCGGTGGCTCCCGGTCAAAGTCCTTGAAACCAGGCTCTACTTCTTCCGAACTATCATCGCCAAGCTCTTCTTCCTTCTCATCGAGGAAGAGAAGCTCCTCCTCCTCTGGAACTTCGAGGGGGTCCATATGGTTGGCGGCAACAAAGGGCATGAGGAGGGCGTCATCGTCTTGATTGCTGGAAACAGCCTTGATAATCGAGGGTTCGGGGGCCCTCCCCTTGGCGAGAGAGTCGCGGAGAACGCGGATGTTACGATCCATGGCAGACTTCATGCCCGATCCATACTGGCGGACTGCATTCTCATAGATTCCGATGCCAGAGAGGATCTGATCGACCGAAGCCCCGTCGCCATCCCCAACGCCGGAATGCGAGCCACGAATGTTGACCAGGTGCTCAGCAGCGCTTACTGCCTTTCCGCGCTCGCCCAAGGCATTCCAGACTGTCGAAAGCTCGAGCTGCACCTCCGGATCATCTGGTTTCATGGCATCGAGGTCGAGGAGCGTGGCCTTCGCTCCCTCCCAGTCGCCCTTTTTCTCGCGGGTTCGCGCCAGTTCCAGTCGTGCGCGGAAGTCGTCGGGTTTGGCCCGCAGATAATTGAGCAACTCGGTTTCGGCCCTTTCGAAATCCCCTCGCTCTGATGCGATCCGCGACAGATCGACACGGAACCCGACTTCTTTGGGATCGAGGGCCAGGATTTTCTCATAGATCTTCCCGGCGCGCTCCGAATCGCCAAGTCGTTCGAGGAGGCCTGCATAGGGTTTGAGAGCCTTGATCGTATCGGGTTTGCGCTGAAGGAGCTGCTCAAGAACCTCTTTGGCCTCGGGGTAGCGGCCGAGGTTCTCGAGGAGGGCAGAGAGATGGATGCGAAGATCATCGTTGTCAGGCATGAGTTCGACCAGCCGCTCGACTTCCTGGAGGGCAGCATCCCAACGCCCGGCCTTCTCGAGGACCTCCTCGATGTTGAGGGCCGCCCGGACAAAGCCTGGATCAATTTCGAGGGCCTGGCGGAAACAGGAGATGGCTTCTTCGGTGCGGCCTTCCGCCGAGTGGACCAGGCCTGTGTTGTTTACGGCCTCGATGTTTTTCGGCTCGATGGAAAGGACCTGCGCAAAAAGGTCGTTGGCGCGTCGGTTCTTGCCCGCGCCGAGAAGGGCGACACCGTAGCGGTTCATCGCTTCGACCCAGCCAGGCCTCCCTTTTACGGCCTTTTCATACTCGTCGAGGGCTTCCTCGTGCTTGCCGAGGGCGTCAAAGGCATAGCCAAGGTTGTAGTGAAAAGAGGGGTAGTTCGGATCGACCGCAAGACCCTTCCAGTAGATGCGGACCGCCTTGTCCGGGTCACCCATCTGCCGGTAGATGCCACCGAGGTTGTTGTAGGCCAGGACGTGCCCTGGATCGAGCTCGATGGTCTTGGCGAAGGCCATCTCCGCACCCTTCAGGTTGCCCGTCTGGCGGTAGGCGTTGCCGAGGTTGAACAGGACTTCAGCATTGCCTGGATCGAGGTCCAGGGCCCGTTCGAGGACGCCGATGGCATCCATGACCTTGCTGAGCCGAAGGTAGACAATGCCGAGGTTGAGGAGGGATTCCACGTTGTCCGGGTCGCGGGAAAGGATGCTCGTGAAGGCACCGAGTGCGTCCTGGGCCCGATCCGAGCGGAGGTAGGCTGTCCCCAGGAGGATACGCGCTTCCATGGAGTCTGGATTCTCCATCAGGAACTGCCTGGCCAGACGCTCGGCTTCCCCAAAATCCCGCAGCCGCATTGCGCCCTTGGCCCGGTCAAGAGGCGAGTTGATGGAAGACTTGCTCGGACTCATGGGGCCGTCCTCGAGGGTCGGGCCGAGACTTCCTGGGATAGTTCCCCAGCCCTGGCCGTTGGATCGCCTCTGGCCACCCTGCGAGCGGCTAGGTCATACGAGGCTATTGCGAGATAGTATAGCTTCCCATTCGTCAGCCCGCTCAGGTTAAGCGAAAGGTTCTTTCCTGCATCAACCGGACTAGGCCCTTCGACTGCGTCCTTGCCGAAGTATTCGCCCGGGCGCTCGCCATAGTAAATGAGATAGCCCCCAAGATCCTCGACAGGTACCGCGGACCAGCGCAGGTCAAGGGCACTGTTTTTCACGATCGCGATGAGTCGTGAAGGTGGCGGCGGTGGCGGATCGGGTTCGAAGCGAAGCGTGATTGATGACAGCGAGGGGGTTTGGCTTCCAAGCCCATCGGAGAATAACTCGGCCCGTAGCTGCACGAAGCGGCCGCGGGCAGACTCGGGCAGGCTTGCGCCCGAACGGAAGGGTATCCAGGCAGGGCTGTCGAGCTTCCATCCGATAGCGTCGTCCGCTATGCGGTAGGACAACTCGATGCCGGTTGTGCCCGGCGTGCGAAAGGCCGCGTCGATGCCGATGAGCCGTGAGTTGGTATAGCCCAGGTCGGCAATCGGAGAGATGACAATGGCCGGGTCGGTCGAATATGGCGCAAGCTTTGGAGATGACACGAAGTTCCGGGTAATCCGGAATTCGTCCATGAGGCCCGAAAAGTCGGCGGCGATAAACAGGGGACTGACGCCGCCTATGGCTGGCTCGAAGACGGTCCCACCCTCGTGGCCCGTGGAGGTTGCATGGGTCATCGCCTCTGGCACGCCATTGACAAGGTATTCGAGAAGTCCGGAGTCGCCGTCAAAGCGGAGCATCTGATGGGTCCAGACCCGGGGTATGAGGGGAGCACGTGCCTCAAGGTCGATGGAAGTCTCGGTCGGGAAGGGCGTACCATCGCGGGCCCTTCCCTCGGGAGCGACGAAGAAACCGAAAAGCGACCAGGTGATCTTGCCATGCGAGATAACGCAGGAGAGCTGCTGGGCAAGGGCGTCTTTCCCGGCCTTCCTGATCGACTGCCATTTGAGGAGGACCTCGCCGTTCTCGGCATTGGCCGGATAAAGCCAGAACTCGATGGTAAAATCCCTGAAGCGCGAATCCCGGGAAAGGAGGGCCCGCGGACCGGGGTCGAGACGCAGCATTGAGTCGGGACCGTTGAAGGAGGCGGCAGCGGAGCTGAAACTCGCGCGCTCCCTGTCCACTCCGAAGCTGCGTCCGGCGGCAACACTCCATTCGCCAGCCTCGTCGTTGAGCAGTGGATCGTCGAAATGAAGGAGAAGATCTGTCGTCGGCTCGATGGCATAGTGCTTGTAGCTGATGGCGTACTCGGGAGCCCCTCGCCAGCCCCTTCGCAGCGCTGTGCCGTCGACAGTCCAGTCGCCGAAACTCGCCGCACTACGCGCTGCGGTTGATACTGGAAGCCTGGTTTGAGTGAGCTGCGTGGCAAGGCCGGGGGAAAGGATGATACTTTCCTCGATTGCCCGGGCCGGGATGGCAGCGAGCACGAGCAGGGCCAAGGCCCCGATTCCCTTGAGTTGCATTCGACCGTACACTACCTATCGTCAACTATGGCCGAGAATGAAGCAGTGAGTAAGGGGGGCGAGGAACTCGCCCCTAACCTGGAGGAGCGCGGCACGCGCTCCGACAACTCCAGGGGCGAGGAACTCGCCCCTAACCTGGAGGAGCGCGGCACGCGCTCCGACAACTC
>JBAXTA010000101.1:0-13007 GCA_037130415.1 Spirochaetota bacterium | reverse complement strand
CAGCATCCCCGCTTCAAAGGCTGGGAAGGAGGAGGCTGCGGCAGTACCTGCTGTTCCCGCCCTTCCTTCAGTCCCCGCCGCAGCGACCGCCGATGCATCCACAGTTTCTCCCGCCACTGCCACTGCAAAGTCCAACACCGCTGCCGCCCCGACTACTGACATTCCTGCCTCAGCGAATGCCGCTGCCTCCCCCGGTTCCACTGCCAGCTCCGCTACTACCGCCGCTGCGGCCATTCCTGATCCACCCAAAAAACAGCCAGGGATTGCTACCGAGAAGCCGACCGGCACCCAGCGAGATACCCGCCATTTTTCAAGTGAAGCGCCGCCCGTCCCGACCGCGAAGGCAAGGACCTCCCCCCTTCCCCTGGCCCCAGCAGCTGCCCCGACCTCACGCAGCGCCGCAGCAACGCCTCCCTCGCTCATTCCTGAGGGGCTCAAGGTCGCCGTAGTTCCTCCCCGTCCCGAAGAAAAGACCCTCCCCTCTCCTGTCGAAAAAAAACCCGAACCGCCCAGGCGGGACGGAGGCTTTGGGGCGCGGGTTCTCGCATCCCTTTCCGGCTCTCAAGGTGCCTTGGCCTGGAATCGCGGCGAGTTGACCGGTAGCCAGGGTGTCCGGTTCCTTGCATGGGAACTCCCTGGCAAACAGCTTACCGCCCTGTCTGTGGTCTACCGCAGCCTAGGCAGGTCAGACAGTGGCGGCGAGGGAATAGCTGCCCTGGTACTTGCCCTCATGGCAGACGAACTCCGCTCAGAGTGGCCTGGAAACAGGCTCGGCATCGGGGACCGTGTCGGTAGCAGGTCAGTTGCGGCAACAGCCAGGGTCGCCCAGATCGGCCCTGCTGATCTCGCCATCCTTATGGAAGGACCGATCTCCGATCCCTCAGGTCTGGCTGAGCTCGTGCGCAGCTGCGCAGCGAAGCCAGCCTTCCTGGATGCGACCTTTCCTGAGCAGCGCTTCCAGGCTGTCCTCCGCGACCTCAGGTCCGCAACCCGGAAACGCGGACTCGAGGGAGCAGTCGGCAACTCTAGCCTCGGCAGCGAAAAAGGACTCCTCGGCGTTGATCTTGCTGTGGCGCGGAACTGGTGGAAAACATGGGTCGCAGACGCTATCCCCTCGATCGTCGCCGTCGGTGCCTTTTCGCGGTCGCCTGCCCCAGGTGCAACGATACCAGGCGCTTCTGCGCCAGCAGCGCAGGCTCCGTTGGGAAGGACCCCGGTTCCCGCCCTTCCGGCTATGAAGGACCCCACCATCGGAGCAACCGCAACTGCCGTCGTCTTCGGTTCCGGCCCGGCGTCCGGGTTCGGCACGACAGCGGTCACATTGTTCGCATCTGCTCCCGGAATGGCTTCCCGTGCCATCCTGACCCTGCCCGCCGACCTCCTGGCCGGAGATGTCGCGATACTCGGGGAACTCCTGTCAAATGCGGGGGTCCTTGGAAAGGAAAGGCCCTGGAGAGCAGCCGGATCGACCCTCACCTTCGCCGCGGAGGTCAGGGGCGGGCAGGATCCCGCGGCATGGGTCGTCTCTTCCTTCAGCGACTCGACGCACCTTGTCACTGCCGATTCGGTGAAGGCAGCCAAGGTGCGCTCACTCTTTGGCCTGTTCGGTAAGGGAGAGCCCTTGGAACTCGCCCTTGCCATGTCAGGGGACATAGCCGCGGGGGGTGACGGAACCTGGCCCTTCAGACTGGCCTCAGAGATCGAGACTGCTGACGCATCCTCGGTTCGCAGGGCAGCAGCCATCCTTGCCGGACTCGTCTCCCCCGGCATACCACGCTGAAGCCGCGGCCCCACTCACTAAACTATGGCCGCGCCTGGGCGCCCTGGTCCAAAGCCGGACCCCATGCGCCAGCTCGGGGCGAAACTCATGCTTATGTCCTTTCTATCGTGAGGACCGAAGGTATGCCGCGCACTGACTTGAGCACCCGGTCGATGTCCTCCCGGCGCTCGACTTCCATGGTGAAGGCTCCTTCCCAGGCACCGTCGCCACGCTCGCCGAGCTTGCCCTCGCGGAGATGACCCCTGAATTTCCTGACAGCGCCCTCGATTTCGGAAAAAAGGTCGGGACTCTTCCGGGCAGTCAGCCTGAAGCGCGCGGTGACAAAGGGGGTCTGGGCCTCCCAGCTGACCTCGATGCGCCTGTCGGCAAAGTCCGGTATCGCGGAGAGGGTCTTGCATTGGGCACGGTGCACGATGATGCCGCGGCCGCGCGAGACATAACCCACGATGGGGTCGCCAGTGACGGGGCGACAGCAGCCGGCAATTCGGATGACCAGGCCGCGCTCCCCTCCGATAGCGACTCCGGCCCTCTCGTTCCGCACTTCTTCCCCTGGCTGATAGCTCCTGAACTCGAGGGTGGTATCCTCGGGCCTGGAGGCCTGGAAGAGGGCTGCCTCGGGTTTCTTTTCCTGCGAAGCGTGGGCGGCGGCGGGCGCCTGACCGTGGGAATCCCCGTGCGCGGCAGCTCCCTTCTCTGGGCCTTTTTCTGGCCCCTTTTCCGGTCCGCCCTTCCTCCCCGCGACGATGTTCTTCTCTATGGCGAGGACCTGGCCAGACTGCACGAGCCAGGCCTTGATCTTCGAGCGGGCCTTCGAGGTCCTGGCCAGCGAAAGCCAGTTCATCGTGGGGTGGGCCTGGGTCGAGGTGAGGATCTCGACTACCTGGGTGTTCTTGAGCTCGCCATCAAGGGGCACGATCTGGCCGTCGGCCTTCGCGCCCACGCAGCGCATCCCGATATCACTATGGATGGCGAAGGCGAAATCGAGGGGACTGGCCCCCGCCGGGAGCTCGATGACATCGCCTAAGGGTGTAAACACGAAGATCGAGTCCCGGAGGAGCTCGCGCTTGATCCCCTCCAGGAAGTCCGGGCCCGTACTCATGAAGGAGGACCACTCACGCATCCGGTTTACCAGGCCGAACTCCTCGGACCTGGGCATCGGGGCAATTGCGCCTTTTTTGTAGAGCCAGTGCGAGGCAACTCCGTATTCTGCGATGCCGTGCATCTCGCGGGTGCGGATCTGGACCTCGAGGAGACGCCCGTCAAAGCACATCACCGTCGTGTGGAGGCTCCGGTAGCCGTTTGACTTCGGCATGGCGATATAGTCCTTGAAGCGGCCCTCGATCGGCTTCCAGAGCCGGTGCACCAGACCCAGGAGGGCGTAGCACTCGGTGTCCGTGGCACAGATGAGACGTACTCCAAAAAGGTCAAAGAGATCATCGGCACCCTTTGCACGCTTCCGCATTTTCAGGTAGATGGAATAGAAATGCTTGGCGCGGGCGTGCACCTCGACGGCGACGCCATCGGAGCGGGCTGATTCGGCAATGGTCTTTTCGACCCGCGCCAGGAAGCGCTCACGCTCCTCCTTTTTTTCGGAAACAATTGCCTTGATCTGTTCGAAGGCCTCGCGGTTGATGTGCTTGAGCGCGAGGTCCTCGAGCTCGTCCTTGATGCCGCTGACGCCGAGGCGGTCGGCCAGGGGCGCGAAAACATCGAGGCATTCGGTCGCGATCTCCTTCTGTTTGTCCTCGGACAGCCAGCGAAGGGTCCGCATCGAGTCGAGCTTGTCGGCCAGCTTGACGATGATGACGCGGATATCGCTGGTCATCGCGAAGAGCATCTTGCGGATGCTCTCTGCCGCATGCACTGACTTGTTGCGGGCGCGAAGTGCCGAGAGCCTCGAACTGCCATCGACGATGCGCGCCACATCGGGGCCAAAGCGGGTAGCCAGCTCGCTGCCAGGACCCGGCGCGTCCATGCGCACATCCGCCCCCTTGGCTGCCTTCCCCTTGGCCGGCTTTCTCGCAGGCGCGTGCGCTGACGCTGGTGTGGGAGCCTCCCCGGTCTCGGCCTTGCGGCCTGGTTTTTCCGCCTCACCCTCTTCCCGCTCGCCTAGGTCGTGAAGGAGACCCGCAATGACCGAATCGGCATCCATGCCCAGCTCAAGGAGGATGGAGGCGACCCGGAGCTCGTGCATCCACGCGGGTTCGCCCGAGGCGCGTGTACGGCCGGCACTCCGCTCGATGGCAAAGGCCAGGGCATCGAGGACGCGGGCCACCGACTCAGGAGCGAGGCCGTGCCGGAGCGCCTCGTCGAAATCGCGGCGCGGATCGAGGGTCCCCGTCATCGCAGCCTCCCCCAGGTTACCCGTTCGAGGCCTGCGAGGTCCCGCCCGGTCCCGATTCCGGAAAAACCCGTAGAATTGAACATATCCCGCAAACGGGCTGCCTGCGTGGCGTCGGATTCCACCATGAGGCAGCCGCCTGGAGCCAGGGCGCAGGCGGCAGCGGGGATGAGGCGGAGGAGGAGGTCGAGGCCGTCGATGCCGCCGTCCAGGGCCAGGAGGGGCTCGCCCCAGGAGGCTGCAAGTTCCCTCGCCAGGGGGCTTTCGACATAGGGGGGATTGGCCAGGATGAGATCGAAGGGACCGGCGGTTCCGGCCAGGAGGTCCTGTTCCACGAAGGACACATCTCCTCCCGGGCGTCCCGCAGGCACAAGTCGCTCTGCGTTGGCCCGGGCGACTGCAAGGGCCGCCGGACTCAGGTCTCCAGCAGAAAGCGTCCAAAGAGGACGATCGAGGGCCAGGCTCAGGATGATGGCACCAGAGCCTGTACAACACTCGTGGACCAAGGGAGGTCTTCCCAGTCTGCCGGCTCTTGAGTCTCCCTCCGCGATCGCCAGCTCGACCAGGAGTTCGCTGTCTGGCCTCGGCACGAGTACCGAGGCATCGACCTGGAAATCGCGGCCCCAGAATTCCTTGGTTCCCGTGACATAGGCGACAGGCGAACCCCGGAGGCGGCAGTCGAGACCCTTGTGGTATCGCCCCTCCGAGGCAGCATCGAGCTCGGTCCTGAGGTCCGAGAGCAGGGCGCTCCGCGTGGCGCCCACTGACCAGGCGAGGATCAGCGAAGCGTCGAGGGCTGGGCTGGCTGTGGCCCTGGAGCCTCCGCTGGGCTGGCCGAGAAGGGCTATGCCTTCGCGGAGGGCAGCTTCGCGGTTCATGGGGTCAGAGACCGGCTTCGCCCGATTTGAGAAGGGCCTCGCGCGCATGGAGGGCCAGGGCATCCACGAGTTCGTCGATGTCCCCTTCCATGCAGAGCTCGAGCTTGTAGAGCGTGAGGTCGATCCGGTGGTCTGTCAGGCGGTTCTGGGGAAAATTGTAGGTGCGGATGCGTTCCGAGCGGTCGCCCGAGCCGACCATGGTCTTCCGCTCAGCTGCGCGCTCAGCCTGGCGCTTCCCGTCCTCAAGTTCAAAGATCCTGGCGCGGAGGATGCGCATCGCCTTGGCCTTGTTCTTGATCTGGCTCTTCTCGTCCTGGCAGTGAACGACAAGGCCCGAGGGGATATGGGTAATACGGACAGCCGAGTCCGTAGTGTTGACGCTCTGTCCCCCAGGTCCGCCCGCGCGCATCACGTCGATGCGAAGGTCCTGGTCGCGGATGTCAAGCTCAGTTTCCTCCATCTCCGGAAGCACAGCGACGGTGACCGCACTCGTGTGCGTCCTCCCTGAGGCCTCGGTCGCAGGCACGCGCTGCACACGGTGCACTCCCGACTCCCAGCGCATCCGTTCGAAGACTGAATCTCCGCTCATGGAAAAGACGATCTCGCGGAAGCCGCCGAGCTCAGTCTGGCTCGAGTCCATGACCTCGACCTTCCAGCCCCTGCGATCGGCATAGCGCGAGTACATGCGGAAGAGGTCTGAGGCAAAAAGGGCAGCCTCCTCCCCTCCCGTGCCCGCACGAATCTCGACGATGGCCGGCTTGTCAGCGAGGGGATCGCGGGGAACCAGGAGTTCCCGGATACGGGCTTCGAGAAGATCCTTCCTGGCCTCAAGCTCCCTGAGTTCATCGCGCGCCAGGTCACGCATCGCGACATCCGACTCGTCGCGGACAAGGAGCCTGGACTCCTCGATGCCGGCAAGGACCGAACGATACCCGCCATAGGCCTCATCGATGACGGAAAGACGCGAGCGCTCCCGCATGAGGTCCCGAAAGCGGGCCTGGTCGCGAGCCACCCCGGGATCGGCCAGGGAAAGCTCCACTTCACGAAACCGGGCTCCGAGGGTTTCGAGCCTGTCGATCACCGTGCCTTCCCCTCAACGAAGGAGGGACAGGTGTACAGCGCTATCTCCATCCCCTGATCTTCTGGATCTGAGATTTCAGCGACGGATTCCTTGAGGATTTCGCGTATCGAGCAGTCGTCGATTCGGATACAGAGGGGACAGGCGCCGTTTCCGCGCGGGTTGATACCGAGTTTCATACGCCGATGCTACATCGAAGGGAAAGGCGTGGGCAAGCGCGCATCGTATTGACCCTCCCCTCCGCCCCCCATTACGCTTCTGCGATCGACAAGGGAGCGATAGTCGTGAAAGTCCTTAAATTCGGCGGAACATCGGTTGGCAGTCCGGAGGCCATCAAGCGAATGGTCGATATCGTCCTCGGCTATCCGGGAGCGGTCCTCGTCGTATCAGCCTTTTCTGGCGTCACCGACAAGATCATAGCGACAGCGCGCACGGCAGCCAAGGCGGACAGCCCCTCCGGAGTCTACCCCGCCTGGCTCGAGGGCTACCAGGCAATCGTGAACCGCCACCGCGCTGCCCTGGGCGAGCTCTGCTCGGGTCCCCGGCTCGAAGCGCTGCGTCCGGAGCTTGAAAGCCTCTTGAATGAATTCCGCGAGCTGCTTTCGGGGGTCGGACTCCTCCGTGAACTGTCGCCGCGCAGCCTCGACCTCCTCATGAGCTTTGGCGAGCGCCTTTCGGCGGTAGTTGTCGCCGCTGCCTTCAGGGAACTCGGCGTGCCCGCCGTCCCCGTCGACGCGCGCGGCCTCATCGTTGCCTCTGGTCCCTTCGGCAACGCGCGCCCCGTCCGCAGGGCCACCGACAACGCTGTACTGACAAGGCTCGGACCCCTCCTGGCCGGAGCCGGCAAGGCCCTCCCCGTCGTGACGGGCTTCATCGCGGCCACCGACAAGGGGGAAACCGTAACCCTCGGGCGCGGAGGCTCGGACTTCAGCGCCGCTGTCATCGCGGCTGCCCTCGATGCCGAGGAGCTCGAGATCTGGACCGACGTCGACGGCATCATGACCGCCGACCCCCGGAAGGTTCCGGACGCCTTCCCCATAGACGCTCTTAATTATGACGAAGCGATGGAGCTTTCCCACTTTGGCGCCAGGGTCATCTATCCTCCGACCATCCAGCCGGCCCTCGACCGGGGCATACCGATCAGGATCAGGAACAGTTTCAACCCGGCCTTCAAGGGCACGGTCATAACCTTCGACGCGGCACCCTCCAAGTATCCCGTGCGTGGGATCACTTCGATCTCGCCCACAAGCCTCATTCTCGTGCAGGGCCCGGGCATGGTCGGCGTCACCGGCATCGCGGGGCGTCTCTTCGGCTGCCTCGCCCGCAAGGCGATCAACATAATTCTTATATCCCAGGCCTCGAGCGAGCGTTCCATCTGCTTCGCCGTGATGCCGAACGACCGTGACCCGGCCATCGAAGCCATCTCGGATGAATTCACCGCGGAAATGGCCGACGGCCGCATCGGCAAGGCCATCTGCGAAGAGGGCATGGCCATCCTGGCCGTGGTCGGAGAGCGGATGAAGCACTCCACCGGCATCGCGGGAAGGATCTTCGACGCCCTCGGAAGCTCGGGCGTGAACGTGACGGCGATTGCCCAGGGCTCGAGCGAGCTCAACGTGTCCGCCGTCGTATCCCTTGCCGACGAGGTAAAGGCCCTGCGCGGCGTGCACGACGCCTTCTTCCTGGCCGGAGCAAGGTCGGTGAACGTAGCCATAGTCGGTACGGGTCTTGTCGGAGGCACCCTCCTCGAGCAGCTCAGGCGCAACCAGACTGTCCTCTTCCGCGACCACTCCGTCAGACTCAAGGTCGTCGGCATCTCGAACAGCCGCACCATGCTGCTCGACGAGGGAGGAATTCCGCTCGAAGGCTGGAAGGAAAGGCTCGATGCCTCGGGCGAGGCCGCCGACCTGCAGGCCTTCGTTGCAAAGACCAGGGCTGCCAGCCTTCCCAATGTCGTGTTCGCGGATTGCACCGCCTCGACCGTTCCACCCAATTTCTACGCCTCCCTCCTCAAGGCTTCGGTTGCCGTCGTCACGCCGAACAAGAAGGGGAACTCCGGGCCCAGTGCCTCCTATCAGGCCCTGATGGACGCCGCCCTCGAATCAGGCAGCGCCTATCTCTACGAAACCACGGTCGGGGCGGGACTGCCGGTCATCTCCACCCTCGGTGACCTCATCGTATCGGGCGACCGCGTCATCAGGATGGAGGCGATGCTCTCCGGCACCCTCGGCTACATCCTCACCAATTTCGAGCAATCGGCGGGCTTCGGCCGACTCGTGCGCAAGGCAAGGGACCTCGGCTACACCGAACCTGACCCACGCGAGGACCTCGCCGCCACCGACTTCGCGCGCAAGGCCCTCATCCTCGCCAGGGAGGCGGGATTCTCCTGCGAATTCGGCGACATCGTGATCGAACCAATTGTTTCAGACGCCTGCCTCGCGACCACGAGCCTGGCCGCCCTCTACGCAGCCCTCGACGAGGAGGATGCCGTCCTCCGCTCGCGCTTCCAGGCGGCACGGGCGAGGGGCAAGCAGCTGGTGTACGCCGCCACCATCGACGCCTCGGGCATACGCCTGGGCCTCCGGGAAGTCGGCCCCGACGAGCCGCTCTTTGGCATCCATGACGCGGAGAACGTCGTGGCCTTCACCACCGAGCGCTATTCGACCATGCCCCTGGTGGTGCGCGGACCCGGTGCCGGTGCCGAGGTGACTGCAGGTGGCATCTTCGCGGACATCGTCCGCGTTGCACGCACGAGCTCACGCTGAGATGCTGGTAACACTGGTCCAGTTCGCTCCGGTCTGGGAGGACCGCGCAGGCAGCCGTGCCCGGCTCGAGGTCCTCCTCGGGCCCGACACTGGCAACCCTGCGGGAGCTGGCAGCCCCACAGTAGCTGCGGAACCGGGCTGGATCGTGCTGCCGGAAATGGCGCTGAGCGGATTCACGCCCTCGGTCGCCGCGGCGACCTGGGATAGCGGGGACTACGACTTCTTTTCCACCCTCGCCCGGGCAAAAAAATCATGGATCACGGTGGGGGCGGCCCGCGGGGGCCGGAACGTGGCCCTCCTCTTCGACCCGGAAGGCGAGCTTGTCTCCACCTACGCCAAGCGCCACCTCTTTTCGCACTCGGGGGAGCATCTCCGCTACGAGGCCGGTCAGGAGCGGACAACCTACAGGATAGGCGATCTCAGGGTGGGCCAGGCCGTCTGCTACGACCTCCGCTTTCCCTACCATTTCTGGCCCGACGCGGGTGGAATCGACGTATTCTGCGTGATCGCCGCCTGGCCAGCCCGCCGCTCGGAGCACTGGAAGACCCTGCTCCGGGCACGGGCGATAGAGAACCAGGCATGGGTAGTCGGAGTCAACCGCAGGGGAGTGGAACCCTTGGACGGAGGGACATCCCTCGAGTACTCTGGCGATTCCTGCGTCATCGACCCCCAGGGCCACGTCGTCCTCGACTGCGGCTCAGCCGAAGGTGCCTTTTCCTGCGACATGGATCCCGGGGCCGTCAGCTCCTGGCGCCTCAACTTCCCGGCCCTGAGGGACAGAAGGGAATGAAAGAGATCGCAATTACTACGATATACGGACATTGAGACTGGATCTGCCGGTCGAAAGGATTGATCAGCATGGAAACTGCCAACATGGATTTTGCTACCCTCCCCTTCGGCTACATGAAGACCGACGCCAACATCCGCTACTATTTCCGTAGTGGAACCTGGTCCGCCGGAGAGCTCACGACAGAGGAGACCATCCCCCTCCACATGGCCGCCACCTGCCTCCACTACGGGCAGGAGATATTCGAGGGCCTGAAGATATTCGGCAGGCCAGACGGTCGCATCCAGGCCTTCCGCATCGACGCCAACGCCGGGCGCATCCAGCGCTCTGCCGCGAAGCTCCTCATGGAGCCCGTTCCCACCGGGATCTTCCGTGATGCCGTACAACGCGTCGTCAAGGCCAACCGCCGCTTTGTGCCACCCTACGGCTCTGGTGCGAGCCTCTACGTCCGGCCACTTGAGATCGGCATCTCGGCCGAGGTCGGCGTCAAGCCCAGTCCCGACTACCTCTTCCTCGTCTTCGTGACTCCTGTCGGGCCCTATTACAAGGCCGGCTTTACTCCCGTCAAGCTCAAGGTCGAGGAAGTCATCCACCGCGCAGCACCCGGCGGCGTCGGCGACATCAAATGCGGCGGCAACTACGCAGCCGGCATGCGCGCCACGATCGGGGCCAAACACGATGGCTTCTCCGAGGTGCTCTACCTCGACTCAAGGGAGAACCGCTTCATCGACGAGTCGGGATCGTCCAACTTCTTCGCCATTGCAGGCAACACCTTCGTGACACCCAAGAGCGAGTCCATCCTCGAGTCCATCACCAGGATGAGCGTCATCAGGATAGCCGAGGACCTCGGGATGAAGATCGAGCACCGTCCCATCGACGTCGCCGAGATCACAGCCTTCGACGAGGCCGGCTGCCTCGGTACGGCAGCCGCGATCACCCCCATCGAGTCCATCACCCGGGGCGGCAAGGAACACGTCTATACCAGGGACGGCAAGGCAGGCCCCAAGGTTACGGCGCTCTACAAGCGCCTCCTGGCCATCCAGCTCGGTGAGACCGACGATCCCTACGGATGGACCGAGATCATCGAGTAAGTGGGTCCGGGCAGGTCGCGGGTGGGGAGGGGGAGGGGACTTCCAGAAAAGGCCTTGCGCCTCGCCGCCTCACATCCACACCGCCTTTGGTTTTTTGCCGCCGTCAATCCCAGAACGCCAGCGAGCAATTCTCGCGGATCACGCGATCGCGGGACAGGAGCCGTTGACCTTCGATAAAGGCCTGGGCTGCGATCATGCGGTCGAAGGGATCGCGGGTCCATGAGAACTCTGTCGCCTTCATGCAGACTTCCAGCCAGCGCCGGTCGAGGACACGAAGGCCGAGATCCTGGCGAAGGTCATCGACGATCGCCTTGCCGCCAAAGGCGATCCGGCCGATCTCGTGAAGATAGTGGAGTTCGAGCAGAACCATAGGGCTTATGAAGAGTTCCTCGGAATCGAGGAACTGCCTGGCGGCCGCAGCGAATTGCCCGGTTTCGCCCGCATGAAGGAACACGACACAATGCGTATCAAGGAGCATCTGGCTGCCAGGCCTCCGCCCATCCTGTTTCAGCGATGAGTTCCGGCGCGGCCAGCATGGTCGGCCGCTTAGGTAGCAGCCCAAGCCGGGAAACAGGCTCCTCCCTGATGATCCGAAGGCGTCTGCCCTTGCGTTCGAGCTCGAGAACCTCCCCGGTCTCTGCGACCTGGTCGAGCCAGGAATAGAGGTGGGTCCTAAGGTCCGTCGCCGTGGTTTTCATGACAGCTCCTGTCGAGAGAATAGCACGGAAGCGTACGCACGTCAATGACATACGTACGTTCGCAATTCTTCACCTCATCAAAGATCAGCCTGCTACCGTAAAAAAGCGCTCCCCGAACCGGGGAGCGCCGTGTCGCTGCACTTTCATGGCAGCACCCATCCATCCTGAACCCTGGTCAGCTCAGGATGGTCTCAGGCTCCAGCACCAGCTGCTCGATGGGCTTGCCCGAAGGAACCATGGGCAGGACCGTCTCGTCGATGTCGATCAGGCACTCGACCAGGGCGGGGCCGCCTGAAGCCAGGGCCTTGTCGAAGGCGGCTTCAAAGCCGGGCATGTCAGTAGCCCGCCAGGCGGGGATGCCAAAAGCATCGGCGAGCTTGACGAAGTCAGGGCCACGGTCGAGGGTGGTCTGGGAGTAGCGTCCCTTGTAGAACATGCGCTGCCACTGGCGCACCATGCCGAGGGTCCCGTTGTTCATGATAACTATGATGATCGGGAAGTTGTAGTGCGCGATGGTGGCCAGCTCCGCCAGGTTCATCCTGAAGGAGCCGTCTCCGGCCACATGCACGACCCTCCGCCCGGGCATCCCGACCTGGACTCCCATCGCGGCGCCAGTGCCGAAACCCATCGTGCCGAGGCCGCCGGAAGAGACAAAGGTCCTGGGTTTCTCGAAGGGATAGAACTGGGCAACCCACATCTGGTGCTGACCGACTTCCGTCGTGATCACCGCGTCGTCGCCGACCTTCGCATGGATGGCCTCCATGACAAGCTTGGGCGGCATGGCAGTCTTCCTCGCGTGCGAGGTCGGGCGCTCGGCCTTCCATTCCTTTATGTGTCCTCCCCAGCCCGATCCATCCTTTTTTTGGACGCGGGCGAGGAGCCCGTCGAGGGTCGCCGCGAGGTCGCCGACAAGGGAGATGCTGCTCTGGATGTTCTTGTTCACCTCGGCTGGATCGATGTCGATCTGGACGATGCGCGCGTTCTTGGCGAAGGAGGCGGCGTTGCTGACGACGCGGTCCGAAAAGCGCGCTCCGATGGCAATGAGAAGGTCCGCGCGGTTGACCGCCATGTTCGAGGCCTTGGTTCCGTGCATGCCGATCATTCCCGTGCACAAAGGATGATGCGAGGGGAAGGCACCGTGCCCCATGAGGCTCAGGGCCACAGGCGCCTGTATGCGTTCGGCGAGTTCGCGCAACTTGTCGGAGGCTCCCGCCGCGATGACGCCGCCGCCTGCGTAAATGAGGGGACGCTCTGCTGACGCGATGGCTGCGGCAACGATGTCGAGTTCGGCCTCGCTTGCCTTCGGGATGCTCCGGAGGGAGAGGATGGGGCGCCTGCCCGCCGCACCGGGCGCCTCGGTCTCCCATTCGGTGAATGAAGCCAGGATGTCCTTGGGAATGTCCACGAGGACCGGTCCCTGCCTGCCCTCCATCGCGATCTCGAAGGCAGAGCGTATCGTGCCCGCGAGCTCCTCGATGTCCTTCACGATGAAGTTGTGCTTGGTGATCGGCATCGTCACACCCGTGATGTCCACTTCCTGGAAGCTGTCCTTCCCCAGGAGGCTGAGCGGCACGTTGCCAGTGATCGCC
>JBAXTA010000100.1:0-13121 GCA_037130415.1 Spirochaetota bacterium | reverse complement strand
CCGCACCTCGGAGTTCCTCTGGCAGGAGGGCCACACGGCCCACGAAACGCGGCAGGAGGCCGAGGAAGAGGCCCTGCGCATGGTGGAGGTCTACCGCGACGTGGTCGAACGCCACCTCTGCGTGCCTGTGTTGATGGGCCTGAAGAGCGAGGCCGAGAAGTTCGCAGGCGCCGTGCACACGCTGTCCATCGAGGCGATGATGCAGGACAAGAAGGCCCTCCAGGCGGGCACTTCGCACTACCTCGGCCAGAACTTCGCAAAGGCTTTTGATGTGCAGTTCCAGAACCGCGAGGGCAAGCTCGAGCACGTCTATGCGACGAGCTGGGGTACCTCGACGCGACTTGTGGGCGCAGTCATCATGACGCACTCCGACGACAAGGGCCTGGTGCTGCCGCCCTCGCTCGCGGTGGACCAGGTCGTTATCGTACCAATACTGAGGAATGACTCCAAGGTCGCCGTGATCGCGCACGCGGAGGGACTCCTGGGTGCACTCAAGGCAGCGGGAGTGCGCGCGCGGCTCGATTCCGACGACAGCCAGTCGCCCGGCTGGAAATTCGCGGAGTGGGAGATGCGCGGGGTACCCCTCCGCGTCGAGGTGGGGCCGAAGGACATGGCAGCCGGCCACGTGATGTTCGCCCGCCGCGACACGGGGGAGAAATTCACCGTGCCTGCCGGCGAGATCGGCACGAAGGCGGTCGAAGCCCTTGAGGCCATCCAGAAGAACCTCTTCGAGCGGGCTAAGAAGTTCCGCGACGACAACACGCACGTCATAACCAATTATGATGACATGAAGGCATTCTTCGGGCTTGCGGGCGAGGATGCTGCCGCCAACGAAGTTGGCGAGGGTACGGCCAACGCCAAGGGTGGTTTCGCCGACGCCCTGTGGTGCGGGGACTCCATATGCGAGGCCAGGCTCAAGGCGGAAACGAAGGCCACCATCCGCTGTCTGCCGCACGACAGGCAGGCGGGAGTCGAAGGAAGCTGCGCGCTCTGCGGAGCCCCCGCCCGTCACAGGGCGATCTTTGCGAGGGCCTACTGAGTAGCCGAATGCGCCAGAAGCGCGCATCGACAACGAGGACAATCATCGTGGCCCTGGCCGCGGTGCTTGTCCTTTTTTCTTGCGCCAGGCGGGAGGCGACGGTATCGGAGGTCGAGACCCCTCCTCCGCCCCCAGATCTTTCCTGGCCCGCTGAGGAGCCACGGACCTTTGTAGCGGGGCCGGACGGAACCCTGTCTCCAATCACTCCCGAGGAAATGAGGCCCGCGTCCACAACGCCCCTCGCAGACGGAGGCGCGACAGAAGGGCCCGTGCATCGCGTCGCCGCCCTCGCCGCACGTGACTCCACGGTCGCACACGCGGCCGAGGCAGCAGCCCTCGTGGAGGGCTGGGGCACGGCAGGTATCCATCCCAGTGGGGTGGAAGGGCGGGTCATCCTCGACGCGGAGTTCAGGCAGGAGTTAGTTGCCCTCCGCGCAGGCGGCATGTGGCCCACGGGCGAGGGCTACCTCATCCACCTCTTCCACGATCCCTTCACCGACGACGAAGCACATTCGGCAGGCCAGAGTCCGGCTTCGAGCCTCTTCATCCTGTCAGATGGGGGGCTCGTAGCGCGCGCCCTCCCCGATTCCGGCGCCGAACCCGGCAGTACCTGGAATCTTTTCGCCCTCCTGCCCGACCCGCGCCACAAGGGCGGCTGGCTCGCGCAGTTCCGCAACTCGGAGGGAGAGCAGGCCAGGAGCAGTTATCTCCGCTACGCGAGCCTCGGCAACGGCCACGCGGGAGTGCTTACGCGAATGCAATTCGAGCAAGCACTCACGCCGGTGCCCCTCCGTGACGCTCCGAAGGAGCTCAGGCTCGCGGTGCTGAGCCTCGGGGAGGAAGCCGGAAACTCGGCAATCATCCGGATGGCCGACTCCGGGGGAGCTGCCGCCTGGTATTCCTTTGGGACCGATCCCTCGGGCGGGCGGGAGATCCACGCATGGAGGGATGGCTTCGGTACAGTCGCGGTCCTCGTTCCGACCGGGAAATACGCAATTGCGATGGATGGAATGGCACGTGTCGGTGGGCTCAGGCCCCCGCGCGAGGGGGCCTTCTGGACGGGCCTCGCATTTTTCGGAATCCCGACGACTGCCGGGGGAGAGGCTGAAACAAGGCCGACGAAGCTCCTCCTTGTAGCGTCCTGGGAAAGCGCCCAGGAATCAGGTCTTGTGACCTCATCTGCGGCGCGGCCCTGAGGCGCGCGCTACAATGACAGGCATGTGCACGCAGAGACGCCGCGCCTCCACGCTCATCCTCGCCCTTATCCTTGCCTGTGCTGCGGCCCATGGCGCAGGATTCACGAGCGTGGATCCGGGCATGGGCGTCATCTATATCCCTACCCCCGACCTCCTCGACGCCAAGGGCTACCTGTCGGGCGGCCCCCAGCAACTGACGAATTTCCTCGCATTTGGCTCGACCTTTGATATCGACGGAATCTTCTCCTGGGAGCCGGGGCTCACTTTCTATTATGGCTATGACCTCTGGGACCAGTTCAACAAAAGGGTTTTGCCTACAGAGCAGTCCTGGCGCACGAGCTTCACCTTGGCCTTCCTCATCCAGACCCCCCTGGTGGCGACAGTCCGCTTCGCAAAGGTCTGGAACCTGGCCCTGGGGCTGGGGCCTGCCTTCAATCTCCGCTATGGCATGCTTGCCTCGATGTCCGCGGCCGACGCCGCCACGGCGGCAGCAGACATTCCAAAAATAAACAATTGGTTCTATGCCAGGCAGCGCTGGTTCCAGCCCGAGACCTTCCTTCGCCTGGGATACAAGCTTACCGACCGCGTCGACTTCTATTTCACGGCCCTGGCCTGCTGGCCGGCCTACAACCTCTGGATCAAGTCCGCGATGAAGCTCGACGGCGCCATCTTCGGCGGTGAAATCTCCATCAAGTCGCGCTTCGAGTGAGTCTCGTCTCCCCGATCTGACACCTTTTCCACCTTGACAGACGCTGCAACAGACCCTAACTTGCGTGGGCACGGATGTGACGGCACTTCCTCATAATTCGTGCTTTATTTATCGTACGAGGGGGAGGAAGCGATCATGCCGGAAACCGCGATCGAGAAGAACGAGGAGCTGTACAGGCCGTCGGCGGAGGTCATCGCCCAGGCCCATGTCGCCGACTGGGAAGGCATGGCGGCCAGGGCCGACAAGGACTTTGTCGGATTCTGGGAAGAAAAGGCACGTGAGCTGATCGACTGGCACTCTCCCTGGACAAAGGTACTGGATGACTCCAACAAGCCCTTCTACAAGTGGTTCACCGGGGCAAGGACCAATATCGTTCACAATGCCATCGATAGGCACCTCAAGGGCGCCTATCGCAACAAGCTTGCCCTCATCTGGGAGGGTGAAAGCGGGGAGGCGCGGACCTTCTCCTACCACGCACTCAACCGCGAGGTAAGCAAGTTCGCGAGCGTCCTCAAGTCCCTCGGCGTGAAAAAGGGCGACCGGGTCACCATCTACATGGGCCGCGTTCCGGAACTGCCGATCGCCATGCTTGCGGTGGCCAAGATCGGGGCCGTCCACTCGGTCGTCTACGGCGGCTTTTCCACCGAGGCCCTCCACGGCCGCATCGACGATTCGCAAAGCCGCGTCCTCATCACCTGCGACGGTGCCTTCCTCGCCGGCAAGATCATCGAACTCAAGAAGATAGCCGACGAAGCATTGAAGCGCAGCGCAGCCGTCGAACACGTGGTTGTCGTCAAGCGAACCTGCCAGGAAGTCATGATGGAACAGGGGCGTGACATGTGGTACCACGACCTCATGGGCCTGCCCATCGCCGACCCCAAGTGCCCCACCGAGATAGTCGACGCCGAGGATCCGCTTTACATGCTCTATACCTCGGGCACGACGGGCAAGCCCAAGGCCATCGTCCACACCCATGGTGGCTACCAGGTGGGCGTGGCCGCGACGCTCAAGTATGTCTTCGACCTCAAGGACGAGGACCGATGGTGGTGCGCTGCCGACCCAGGCTGGGTCACAGGCCACTCCTACATCGTGTACGGGCCGCTCCTCCTTGGCGCCACGGGCTTCATGTACGAGGGCGCCCCGACCTATCCCTATCCCGACAGATGGTGGCAATTGATAGAAAAATACGGCATCAACGTCTTCTACACGGCGCCGACTGCGATTCGCGGTCTCATGCGCTGGGGCGAAGCCTGGCCGAACCGCCGCGACCTCTCCTCGCTCAGGCTCCTGGGCTCGGTGGGCGAGCCCATCAACCCAGAAGCCTGGCGCTGGTATCACCGCGTCATCGGCAAGGAGCGCTGTCCCATCATGGACACCTGGTGGCAGACCGAGACGGGAGCCTTCCAGATAACCCCGGTGCCCTCGATGCCGCTCAAGCCGGGTTCGGGCGGCAGGCCCTTCTTCGGGCAGACAGCAGATATTTACGGCGAGGACGGAACGCCGGTGAAAGACGGCGAGGAGGGCTTCCTCGTCCTCAAGCGGCCCTGGCCCGCGATGATGCGTACTATCTACAACGATCCCGACCGCTACGTGCAGCAGTACTGGAGCAAGTATCCGGGCGTGTATCTCACCGGCGACTCCGCCAAGCGGGACAAGGACGGATATTACTGGATAATCGGAAGGGTCGATGACGTGATCAAGGTATCGGGATACCGCCTGGGCACGGCGGAGGTCGAATCGGCCCTCGTGAGCCACCCCTCGGTGGCTGAGGCAGCGGTGATAGGCCTGGCGCACGAGGTAAAGGGCACGGCCATCCACGCCTACGTCCTGCTTCGCCAGGGCTTCGAGGGCTCACCCGCCCTTGCCGAAGAGCTGAAGAAGCACGTGGGCACTGAAATGGGCCCGATCGCAAAACCCGAGGAGGTGAGTTTCGTCAGCTCGCTCCCCAAGACGCGCTCGGGCAAGATCATGCGACGCGTCCTCAAGGCCCGGGCCAAGGGAATTTCGGAGGGGGATACCTCTACCCTCGAGGAGTAGCCGAAGGGGCCGCGACGCGGGAACGCCCCGCGCGCGGCCGCCGTGGTAGCCCGGCAGGCATGGCGGCCCGACGGCCGCCCTCAGTCGAGCCCGAGCGTCTTCCTGAAACCCCGCTTATCGATGTAGTTACCTTCTTTATAACAGGTACCATCACGGTAGTAGCGGAGGTACGGGACCTGGTCGTTCCTGAATGTGGACTCCTTGAAGCCCCGGAAGTCGTCAAAGAAAGGCTCCCTGTCGTACTCGACATAGTAGCAGGCCACTCCCTCTGCGGTGACCTCCTCGAGGAAGGGGCGCATGCGCGTCCACTGGGGGCACCAGCTCTGGGTCAGGGCGAGCACTGTCACCGGTGCAGCCCTGCGGATGGCTTCTGGAAATTCCCCATCGCGTATGGCCGCGCGACATTCGGCTTCAGTGAGCTGGGTGATCATGGAGAGAAAATACAGGAGAAAATGAAAAGAGGAAAGCGGAAAGCAGGCTCCTTCACAGGCCGGCTACTCATCCATGCGCGTGGTCGAGCTCGAGGAAGTGGCCGAAGCGCTCTTTTTTAGTTCGCAGGTAGGCCTCGTCCTGGCTGTGCAGGGGAAGCTCGTGCTGCACGCGAAGGGAAACCCTCACTCCGTTGGACTCCATCTGCTCGACTTTTTCCGGGTTGTTCGTCAGGAGGCGGACGCTTTTCACTCCGAGTTTCTGCAGCATCAGCGCGGGAATGCGGTAGTCGCGCTCGTCAGCCTTGAATCCCAGGGCGATGTTCGCCTCGAGGGTGTCGTAGCCCTTGTCCTGGAGGGCGTAGGCCCTGAGCTTGTTCACCAGTCCGATGCCGCGCCCCTCCTCCTGATGGTAGAGCACCAGGCCGCGCCCCTCGTGCTCGATGAGCTTCAGGGATTCTCGTAATTGGGGCCCGCAGTCGCAGCGGCGCGAACCAAGGGAGTCGCCCGTCAGGCAGGCGGAGTGGACGCGGGTGAGCATGTCCTCTCCGTCGCCTACCTCGCCCTTCAGGACAACGATATGGTCCTTGCCGTCCTTGTTGTTCACAAAGCCTATGATCTTGAAGCTGCCGAATTCCGAGGGGAAGTCGGCCACGGAGACGATGTTGACGCAGAGTTCCTTTTCGCAACCCGCGCAGGCTGCCGCGCCATGCTCGGCGAAGCCCTCCGGACAGTTCCTGAGCGCCTCCATTTCCTGGGCGATGACTTCTTCGACAGTGGGAATTCGCATGGATATCCTCCAGAACAGGTGCTAGGCAACACGAGGATATACTCCCTTGAAGGCAGAGGCCAAGGGAGGGGCATCGGACCCGGGGGTATCGCATAACGTGGGGCGGGACTCACCGTCAGCGCAGGCCCTCGGTCGGCGCAGTCCTCAGTCTGGCCAGGTCGGCCTGCCCGAAAGGCAGAGGTCGTCCCCCAGGCGCTCGATGGTGGGCTCGGCAATGAGGCAGGCAGGGCCAGGCCCCGACTGGAAGGGATTGAGGCCACCAGGCAGGATGCATGGCGCTATCGTGATGACGACCTGGTCCAGGAGGCGGGCAGATAGAAATGCAGCGAGCACACGGGCTCCTCCCTCGACCATCACGGAAGCTATGTTCAGCGCTGCAAGCCTCTCCAGCAACTCCGCGAGATCCAGGGCGCCGCCGGCATCGCAGCCGACCTCGATGATTGTGGCTCCAAGGGCCTCGAGGGCGCCACGTCTGCCAGGGTCGGAGCCCTTGGCGGTGACCAGGATCGGCTGCGAGTCAGGCCCGGGATAGGGGCGCGTCATGAGCTGCGAGCCCTGGGGCATGCGAAGCGAGGCGTCGAGGACGATGGGGCGCGGGTCGGGGCCCTCGGCAAAGCGCACGGTCAGCGAGGGGTCATCTGCAAGCACCGTCCCTATGCCAACCAGGATGGCCTTGTGGGAGGCGCGAAGCCCGTGGGTCATGCGAAGGGATTCCGGGCCGCTCAAGGCGGTACGCAGCCCGGGAGCGGCGGCTATGGAACCGTCGAGGCCCTGGGCCCAGGCAAGGGTGATGCGGGGGCGATCCAATTTCGAAGCGTGAATCATGGACTGATGGTAGCACAAGGAGGGCCGGCGACAGCATCCTGTCTTCCCATGCTACATTCCCCTCGACATGGAAACAGGGAACCATTCCCCGGCGCTGAACCGGATATCCAAGAACATCCCGAAAAGTTACGTCTATAGCTTTGTCTCGTCCTTCGGCCTCACCGATGCCATCTGGATGCTCTACCTCGCCCACCGGGGGATGAGCCTCCTCGAGATCGGCCTCCTCGAATCGATCTTCCACCTCACCTCGCTGCTGATGGAAATCCCGACCGGCCTGATCGCCGACCGCTTCGGCCGCCGGACTTCGCGTGTCCTTTCGCGCGCAGTCGCCTGCTCGGCTACGCTCCTGATGCTCGCCAGCAGCGACTTCCCCGGCTTTGCCTTCGCCTTTGTCCTGACCGCCCTTGGCTACAACCTCGAGTCAGGCGCCGGCGATGCCCTTGTCTACGACAGCCTCGTGGACCTCGGCCGCGAAGCCGGGTACATGAAGGTCAAGGGACGGCAGGAGATCGGCTACCAATCAGCCCACGGCCTTTCGCTCGTTGCAGGCGGCGCGGTCGCTACCTTCGACTACAACCTCGCCTACATCCTCACCGCTGGCATCCACCTGGCCTCGCTCGCGCTTGCGCTTGGCTTCAGCGAGCCCCAGGCTGGACGGGCTGCACGCGGCACGAAACGGCCAACACTCCTCCGCCATGCCCAGGAGTCGCTATCAATAATCCGTAACAACAGCACTATATTTATCTACATCCTTTTCCTGGAGACCTTCTCGCTCTTCTACACCACCCTCTATTTCTGGTTCCAGACCTTCCTCAAGTCGGAGGGCTGGCCCGAGTGGTCCATCGGACTGACCCTCGGCGCTTCTTCGGCAGCCGCTGTGCTCATGGCAGCCCGGGCACACAGGATCGAGGCGCTGGCCGGAAGGAAGGCGGTAGTCGGGATAGCCCCCTGCCTGGCCATCGCCTTTTTCGGCCTGATCGCCGTCCCGACCGGAGCCAGCGCGATTCCCGCCGCCTGTGCCATGATCATGCTCTCCGCCATCGAGGGTTTCCTCTTCGTCACCTTCTCAGGCTACATCAACCGCCTCATCCCCTCGGAAAACCGGGCTACCCTCCTGTCCTTCCAGGCGATGGTGTTCAGCGTCATGATGATCGTCTTCTTCCCCGCCATGGGCGCCCTGGCCAGCGCCTTCGGCTACAGGAAGGCCTTCGCGGCGATCTTCGCGGCTTCGGTGCCTGTGCTGCTGGCGACGCGGGCCTGGCTGCTCGGGGACATCCGCCGGTCAGAAGGAAGCAATTAGCATGGAAACGCAAAGGGACTGGAAACGGGACTTCGCCCTCTTCGTGGCCAGCCAGACGCTCTCGCTGCTGGGCTCGTCGCTGGTCCAGTACGCGATCGTCTGGTACATCACCCTCCAGACACGCTCGGGCCTCATGATGACCCTCGTCACCCTCGTTGCCTTCGTTCCAGGCTTCTTCCTTTCGCCCTTCGCCGGCGTCTGGGCCGACCGCCACGACAGAAAGAAGATCATAATGCTTGCAGACGGGGGCATAGCCCTCGTGACCCTGGCGATGGCCCTCGTCTTCATGACAGGCCACAGGGAGATCTGGCTCCTCCTCGTGGCCTCGGCCCTCCGTGCCGTAGGTCAGGCCATGCAGGGACCCGCGGTGGGAGCCTTCCTCCCCCAGATCGTGCCCCAGGACAGGCTCCTCAAGGCCAATGGAATCACGGGCTCCATGCAATCGGCCATCCTGATCGTCTCGCCGATGGCCTCGGGAGCCCTGCTCAGCCTCGCTCCCATCGAGGTGATCTTTTTCATAGACGTGGTGACGGCAGCCCTGGCCATTACTGTCCTTTTGTTCTTCCTCAGGGTGGAACCCCGCCCCGAGGCTCCGGAGAAACATGCAACTAGTTACTTTACCGACATGTCCCTGGGTTTCCGCTACATCCGTGACCATCGCTACCTCCTGGGCTTCTTCTCATACCTGGGAATACTCCTTTTCCTGATCGTCCCTGCAGCCTTCCTGACGCCCCTCCAGGTAGCCCGGACCTTCGGATCCGATGTATGGCGCCTGACCGCCATAGAGATCGTCTTTTCCTCCGGCATGATGGCGGGAGGCCTCCTCATCGCGGTCTTCAGTGGATTCAGGAACCGCATGCGCACGATGATCGCCTCGAACCTTGTCATGGCAGCCTGCACCATTGCCCTTGGGCTCGCACCCTGGTTCTGGCTCTATCTCGCGGCGATGGGCGTCTTCGGCATCATGATGCCCTTCTTCAACTCCCCCTCTGCCACGATGATCCAGGAACACGTCGAACAGGACTTCCTCGGCAGGGTCTTCAGCTTCTTCTCGATGATACAGACCTCGGTGATGCCCGTAGGAATGCTGGTCTTCGGCCCCCTCGCCGATATCGTACGTATTGAGTGGTTATTGCTTGGAACTGGCGCCTTCCTCATGGTCCACGCCCTCTTTGCCCTTGGCCGGAAGCGGCTCATGGAGATCGGTGAACCCGTCGTGCCAGGGCCCGAGGCGGTCCTAGCCACAGCTGGGGCGGCTGACTAGACTGTTTGCATGCCCGATGAAAAAATCCCCGGAAAAGCCGGGCCTGAGATGCACCGCCCCACGAGCGGGAAAGCTGCCGCGAAGCCTACAGTGGGGAGTGAAGGCCGCCCTGCCTCAGCGACACCCACGGGCTCGCCCCCCGCAACCGCGCCCGCGACGCCAACCCCGCAGGCCAATAACCCGCTCCACGGCCTGACCCTTGAAGCGATCCTTTCAACACTGGTGGAAAAATACGGCTGGGAAGGCCTGGCCGGGCGCATACCGGTGAAGTGCTTCATGAGCGACCCGAGCCTGAAATCGAGCCTCACCTTCCTCCGCCGGACCCCCTGGGCCCGCGAGAAGGTCGAAAAGCTCTACTTGGGACGATTGCGGCGGGGCAGGTAGTTGCTCTTTGATTGTTAAATAAATGGATGATAGCCAACACCTGAACACCCAACAGCGAGCCGCCGCTGAAGCAATCGAAGGACCGCTCCTCATCATTGCCGGACCAGGCTCCGGCAAGACCAAGACCTTGGTCGAACGGATCGTTCATCTTATCGTTGACAAGGGCGTTCAGTCAGAAAACATATTCGTTTCGACCTTCACCGAAAAGGCTGCCAAAGAACTCATTACGAGGGTTTCGAGCCGGGCTGCCGAACTTGGTGCCGACATCAACCTGAGTGAGATGTATATCGGGACCCTGCATTCAATCTTCCTGCGAATCATAGAGGAGCATCGATCCAAGACCAGCCTTTTGCGGAACTATCGTGTCCTCGACAACTTCGAGCAGCGTTACCTGATCCATCGAGGTCTCGCAGGATATCAGGCGATCGACGGCTACGGTTCTCTCGTCGAAGTGCGAGCTGGGCGCTGGGATCAGGCCGAGGATATTGCAGGCCTCGTCAACAAGGCTGCGGAGGAAGATCTCCAGGAAGTGCGACTCATCGCGGGAAGCTCAGCTATTCTCGCCGTTCTCGGTCAGATGATGAGGCTCTATCGCGCCCGCCTTCGGGAAGAGAACGCACTCGATTTCTCGACGATTCAATCCACAACCTGGCGACTCATCCAGGAGCATCCGGAAGTCCTTGAAGCGCTACAGGCTCGAATCCAGTACCTCATGATCGACGAATACCAGGACACCAATGCCGTCCAGGAGCGCATCCTCCTCGCCCTCGCTACGCCGGCGAACCGCATTTGCGTGGTGGGAGACGACGACCAGAGTCTCTACCGCTTCCGTGGCGCCACCGTCCGCAACATCCTCGAATTCCAGAGAAATTTCCCTGCCGGAGAGTGCCAAAAGATCGAGCTTGTGACCAACTATCGCTCCCATCCTGGCATCATCGACTTCTACAACCGATGGATGCCAGCCATTCCCGCCAAGGCATCCTGGATAGGCGAAGCCGGGGAGAGCTACCGCCACAGCAAGTCCATCGTAGCGCGCGTTGCCGAATTTGCAGATTATCCCTCGGTAGTCAGGGTCGCGGGTCAGGAAACCCAGGATTCGTGGAATCAGGAGGTCTTGGCCTTCATCACCCATCTCCGCGAAAAGAAGCTGCTTGGAGACTTCAACCAGCTCGCATTCCTCTTCAAGTCAGTCAAGAATCCCAAGGCCGTCGCGCTCGCAAACTTTCTCGAAGCGAGCGGCATTCCGGTTTTCTCGCCCCGTTCCGACCTCTTCTTTCGGCGCGAAGAAGTACGGCTGACCATCGGTGCCTTCGTCTTCATGTTCCCAGCCCTCGTGGATTCCCACCTCCGATGGCAGGCAGGCGCGGAGCTCGAGGTCTGGGACTACTACAGGGAATGCCTCGACAGTTTCGCGTCCGAGCTCCGCTACCATCCGGCTGAGAGCAAGGAGCTCCGCGTCTGGTGCGCGAAAAAGGCGAAGGCCCACGCGACACTCACAGAAAATACCAACTACAGTTTTGCAAATCTGCTTTACGAATTGCTTGCCTTCCCTCTCTTTGCGAAGTTCGTCGACATCGACCTTTCCGAAGGAGCCCGCGACCTCCGTCCCGTCTATAACATGGCGCTCTTGAGCCAGCTCCTTTCCCGCTTCGAGTTCATCCACAACATCATCGTCATCACACCGACATCCCTGACCAAGGACCTTCGGTCCCTCTTCAACTTCTATCTCCGCTTCCTCATCGATGGCGGCATCGGAGAATACGAGGACTTTGATACCTTCGCCCCTTCGGGTTGCGTGTCCTTCATGACCATCCATCAGTCGAAGGGTCTCGAGTTCCCGGTCGTCTTTGTCGACTCGCTCAACAGCGTGCCGCGCAATTCCCTCGAGGATATCGACCGGGCGATAGCCAAGGACTACAAACAGGAAGATCCCTTCGAGCCCCCGGAGCGGATCAAGTTCTTCGACTTCTGGCGGCTCTACTACACCGCCTTTTCGCGGGCCCAGAACCTCCTCGTCCTGACCGGAGCCGAGAACCGCCACGGAAAGGGACTCTCCCGCCTCCCCTCCCTCTATTTCGCCCCGCTCTACGATACACTTCCTGAATGGAGGCAGGCCAAGCTCCTGCCCGGTCGCCTCACGCTGGAGACGGTGAAGCCCGCCGCCCTCAAGCACGAGTATTCATTCACCTCGCACATCCTCCTCTATGAGAATTGCCCCCTCCAGTATAAATTCTTCCGCGAGCTCGAGTTCAGCCCGGTGCGCACCAACGCCATCCTCTTCGGCTCGATCGTCCACCAGACCATCGAGGACGCCCACAAAGCAGTCCTTGACGGCCGGTCGGAGGAAGTGACCACTGACCGCCTCAAGCTCTGGCTCAATGCGAATTACGCCAGCCTGTCGAAGGCCACGCGCACCTGGCTCGCCAAGGGTGCGCTTGCCGCCGCAGAGTTGCATGTCCTTCGCTACGTGGAGCGAGCGAGCCAGGATTGGTCCTCGATCGAGGAGGCGGAACTCAAGGTCGCCCTCGCCAAGGATGAGTACATCCTCTCCGGGACGATCGACCTGATCAAAGGAAAAGACGGGGCAGTTGAACTCGTCGATTTCAAGACCGAGAAGAAGCCAGACATCAACGATCCAGCCGCCCGGGAGGTCCTCCAGCGCTACCGGCGCCAGCTTGAGATCTACGCCCATATCGTCGAGGAGCGCTACAAAAGAACTGTAAGCCGGATGCACCTCTACTACACAGGCACGGAGAACGGGAGTCCCTATGTGAGTTATGATCATGAAAGAAAATCGATCGCTCGCACGATAGCCGACGTGGCTTCGGTCGTGAAGAAAATAGAGGGCAAGGACTTCAACCACAGCCAGATCGAAAAGAGCGATAGGCACTGCGGGAACTGTGATGTGAGGCCTTTTTGTTGGTCCAGAGACCATAAATAGCTTGCGTTATTGACGCGTTTATGCAAATATTGTTTATATTTTAGCCTCGGAGGCTTGAATGCTAGTGGAGTTTCGCGTTGCGAACTATCGATCGATCCGAGACGAGCAGGTTCTTAGTCTCCTCCCGGTCAGCGGAGATTCGACCTTGCTCGAGCAAAACACCAACCCTACCTCCGTTAAGCAGGTCCCGTCACTCCTTCGTGGAGCT
>JBAXTA010000010.1:0-32749 GCA_037130415.1 Spirochaetota bacterium | reverse complement strand
GGTTGGCGATCATGTCCTGGAACCAGACCCTGATCCCCCTGTCGGCCATGATGTCGGGAATGCCCTTGTTCATGCCGGCGGAAATGACCGAATAGGGTCTTCCTATAAGTACTATTTCAATCTCTTTCCGTCCGTGCTTCGACTCCAGGGTCCTCGTCGCAAACAATTCCCTGAAGCGGCGATCCCGCTCCGAGCGGAAGGCTTCCGCCCGGTCCCAGGCCTCCGAAACCTCGTTGAAGGTCACCGGAACTCCCGCCTTTTCGACCAGACAGCGGCGAAGCTCCTCCTTGACCCGGAAACTCAGGTAATCCGATTCGACCAATGGCATCAGGAAGCGGTCGCCCTTGGCCAGCTGCGAAACCATGGCCGGAGTGAACTGTGTGGCGTAGCAGAAATGCCGGTCACCCTCGGCCTTGTCGGATTTCTTCTCAAGCATGATAGGCATGAAGACATAGTCCACCGTATCCAGCAAGGAAAGGGCATGACCGTGGAAGGCAGCCAAGGGCGCGCAGAACTCTGCCCCCATGCGCTCCTTGCCCTTGCCCACTGCCTCGGCAAGCCCCTCGCTCGTGCGGGTCTCAAGGCCGAGTGTCGAGAAGAACAGCTTCCAGAAGCCCAGATCCTCCACCAGCGACAGCGCGGCGGGCAGGCCGATGACCGGTCCGCGAGTGGCCTGCTGCAGGCGAGCGGTTTGAGCGTTTGTACTTGCTGTGATTGCTTTCAAGGCGGCGGCCTCTGCCCCCGCGCGCAGTGTCGCCAGGCGCGCGACACTGGGCTTCTTTGCGACAAAGGACTTGGTGCCATAGTCCCGGCCGCAGAGGAAACCGAAGGCGACCTCCTCGCCCCCCATCGTCGAGGTGCCACCAATGGTGGCAACCGACAGCTTGCAGTGGTTGTTGCACAGTCCGCAGACCTCCGACCGGACCGGCAACTCCTCCCGATGGAGTCCAAGTCCGCGGAATATCGTCGTAGTTGTTACCTTGACCTCAATCCGTTCGTCCCGCAGGGCGAGGGCTGCACCATAGGCCCCGGTCAGGTGGCAGTAGGGCGAAACCAGGATGGGCCGGCCGAGTTTTTGCTCGAAGGCCGCAACGAGGGAGCGGTTCTTGGCGGTGGCGCCCTGGAAGAACACGACCTTGCCGATCGCCTTTTCCGAGGCGACCTTGCGCAGGTAATTTTCCCGTACGGCGTGGAGGGCCGCCGCCAGGACCTCTGGCACCGTGCAGCCCTGTGCCAGAAGGTGATTGATGTCCCGTTCCATGAACACGGTGCAGCGGTCACTGACACGGGGAGAGCGCACGCCCCAGGTGAGGTCTGCGTAGTCGCCCACATCGACGCCAAGCTTCCTGGCCTGCTCCTCGATGAAGCTTCCCGTACCAGCCGCGCAGACATTGTTCATGATCGAGGAGGTCACGCGGCCCTCGCTCAGTGTCGTGAACTTCGAGTCCTGGCCGCCGATCTCAATAATTGTATCGACCGATGGATCGAGCTCGACGGCTGCGCGGGCGTGTGCGCTGATCTCGTCCAGCACGAGGTCGGCACCGGCAATCCCGCCCACGAATTTCCGGCCGGAGCCGGTCGTGGCGCTGCCTATGACCCGGATCGCGAAGCCCTTCCGCTCCCCCAGTTTTTCTACAGCCTCGAAGAGGGCCTGGAAGGCCTCCACAGGACGGCCCGAAGTCCGCGTATAGAAGCCCGCGACCATCCGGCCTTCGGCATCGACCAAGGCAGCCTTGGTACTGGTCGATCCGATGTCGATTCCTATATACACCTCACAATTAGATGGAGGTTGGGAATAGAGGTCTACCTCTACCTCTCCGCCGGGACGTCCGCCTCGCACCCGTGTAGGCTCTACCCAGCATTCGTGGGCTGAAAAATCGGGATACGAGGATAGCTTGAGCGCGAGCGGGGGCAGGAAGGCCGCCCGTTCCAGGGGAATCTCATGCCGCAGTGCCATAGCTGAGGTGAAGCTCCCGCCCGTCTTCCCCTCGCGGGCAAAGAGCAGGGCCGCCCCGATCGCCCCCTGCCAGGCCGCTTCTCCATCGACGAGGATTTCAAGGCCCGTCAGCCTGCCGATAGCTTCTACAACCGCCCCGTTCAGCGCAACGCCGCCGGTAAAGACCACCGGCTCGCGGACCGGTTCGCCCTTGAAGAGGGCGTCTACGATGTTGCGGGCCAAGCCCCTGCACAGGCCGTCGCTGATAGCCGGCAGCGACCGCCCCTCCTGCTGCGCGTGGATCAGGTCGGTCTTGGCAAAGACCGCGCAGCGCGTCGCCACGCGGGGTGGCTCATCGGAATTGGAAAGGGCCAGGCCCGAAAGCTCGCCTGAATCGCGGAGTCCCAGGCGGCCGGCCTGCTGGTCCAGAAAGCTTCCCGTTCCGGCCGCACATCCTGAATTGCCACGGCCGCCCTCGTAATCTCCATCCTCGGAAAGTCGTGCCAGCAGGTACTTTTCACCGCCGACGAGGAGGAGGGCCCCGGCCTCAGGATATCGCGCGGCCACCGATTCGAGGGCAGCCACCTGGGAATCGTAGCTTGCATCGCCGCCTATCTCGTCGGGCGGCCGCCCAGTCAAGGCTGCTGCCCCTACCTTCGACAGATCCATGTCGGCATCGATGCCCGCGAGGGCCGCTGCAACATTCCCGCCATGCAAGCGGTAGAAACGCTCGCGCACTGCGCCAGCCTCGTCGATGGTTACGGCAGCGACCGCTACCGACCCGATATCAAGGCCCAGTATCCAGTTTTTTCCCTTCATGCCATCCCCCGCCGATCAAATGTCGGTCAATTGGCCTTTTACGAGATCCCACAATCCACGCACGCCTCGCCGCCATCCAGCCCGGTAAGCCTCACGGGCTGCACCGCCTTCCTTGCCTTCCATTCCAGCCGCCAGGGGGTGGGTTTCCCAGTGAAGAAGAGCCTCATCCTTTTCGCTGCTGGTCACGCCATCCACCTCGAATTCTGCGATCGCCTGGACAAGCTCCGCATAGTGAGCCCGGCCTGCCCAGGCACTTCCATCCGCCTCGCCAGCCTTGCCCGCCTTTTCCAGAACCCCAAGCTTTTCTGCCTTAAGCCGCTCGATGATGCGGGGAAGGTCGGCAACTCCCGCCAGCCTGTGTTGTAGGTTTTCCTTCTGGTTGATCGCCTCGGTCACCGCGTCCTGGAAGAGACGCGAAAGATTAAAGGATGACCGCCAGGTATCGATCTTCTGAAAGAGGCCTTCGTTGACTGTCAGCGTGATCTTTTTGGCCATTGCGCCTCCCTTCGCCAAAGACACGTATCTTTTGGTTGACACGTATACCTTAGTTCAACACGTGCAGGATTTCAAGAAAGAACTTTGGACAATGATTGAAGCATCAAAAAGCAGCTGCTTTCTGGCTGCGATATTCTGAGAGCGGAAGCGATCGAGTTTCAATTGCTGCGATGGTGCAACGCGAGCGGTTGACCTTCCCATGAGCCGACAGTAGTGTCGGCCCATGCTCACGTGGATACTCGTTGCATTGAGCCTCGCCGCCGACGCCTTCGCCGTTTCGGTATCCAATGGCATGTGCATCCCAAAACTCAAGCTCCGCTATGCCCTGAGGGCAGCGCTCTTTTTCGGCCTTTTCCAGTTCGGCATGCCCTTGCTGGGTTGGCTACTCGGCGGAACCTTCCAGGCCTTCATAGCCGGGTTCGACCACTGGATAGCGTTCGGACTTCTGGCCCTTATCGGCGGCAAGATGATCAGGGATTCTTTCGGAATCAAGGATTCCTCCGTCTGCCTCGATGAGGAGGACGCGGCCCAAAAGACCATCCTGAATCTCCGAACCCTCTTTCTCCTGTCGATCGCGACCAGCATCGATGCCCTGGCTGTCGGGCTGTCCTACCGAATGGCAGGAGAGCCGATCCTTCTCCCCGCCTTGATCATTGGTATCATCACCTTTGCGCTCTCCTTTGTCGGGACCGAGTTCGGCAAGCGCATCGGAAGCCGCCTGGAACGCTGGGCTGAATTTGGTGGAGGCCTGGTGCTGGTGGGAATCGGAGTCAAGATGCTCGTGGATCACCTTGCTTAAGTTTTAGCGCGCATCCGCAAGCTGGAAATTGAATGGCGGGAAGCGGATGAATCAGCCTGGGGCGGGGATCGGGCTCGCGCTTCGCCTTCAGGCTGCCCCGTCGCTTAGCGCTTGATTTCGGAGAGCTTTACCGGCCGGACCGCCGATTCTTCTCCCTCGATTTTCCGGAACTCCTCGAGGAGCTCGCGACCGCGGCGTGAAAGACGCTGAGGCACGTTGACTACTACCTTCAAATACAGGTCACCACGCCGTCCACCCTGACTCGGCACTCCTTCGCCTCGCACACGGAGAAGAGTGGTATTTTGGGTTCCAGCTGGCACGCTCACCGCTACTTTCTTGTGGTCGATGGTTTCCAGGGTGATCTCGCCGCCGAGGCTTGCCATGGCGAGGCTGATTGGGAGGGCGCAATAGAGGTCAGTCCCATTGCGCTCAAAGTATTCGTGGGGCCTGACATGGATGAACACATAGAGATCGCCTGCAGGGCCGCCATTGGGACCCGCATCGCCCTGGTTGGGGATTACAACGCGCTTGCCATCCTCCACGCCAGCAGGAATCGTGACCCTAATCTTCTGTTTTTTCTTGCTGAGTCCTGAGCCCTCGCACTCTCGGCAGGGCTTTTCGATGATGGCCCCCTCGCCACGGCAGCTTGGACAGGGTTGGGCTATCGAGAAGAAGCCTGATGAACGCCGTACCTGGCCTTGACCCTGGCAGGTCGGGCAAACCTTGCGGCTGGAACCGTCAGCCGATCCGGTTCCGTTGCAGGTCTTGCAGGAGTCGTGATGGGTATAGGTTATGTCGAGGGCTGTACCGAAAATAGAGTCTTCAAAGGTGAGTTCAAGATCGTAGCGGAGATTGGAGCCGCGTTGGACTCGTTCACCACCAGCACTGCCACGCCTCGCTCCGCCCCCGCCGAAAAAAGAATCGAAGATGTTGGAGAAATCTCCCATCCCGCTGCCGAAAATGTCCTCGAAGTCACGGAAAACTCCAGAGAAGTCACGGGATCCCTGGCCGCCACCCATACCCTCGATGCCAGCAAAGCCAAAGCGGTCGTAGGTCTGCCGTTTCTGATCATCGCCAAGAACCTCATAGGCCTCGGTCGCTTCCTTGAACTTCTCTTCAGACACCTTGTCACCCGGGTTCTTGTCCGGGTGGAACTGGATGGCCAATTTCCGATAGGCCTTCTTGATGTCATCCTTGGCCGCGCCCTTTTCGACGCCGAGGACCTCGTAATAGTCACGCTTGGCCACGAGGCCCTCCACCATTCACCATATAGACACTGAAGCGTGCCGCGAAAGTCACGGAAAATGAGCGGGGAAATGAGAGCATCGAGTAAATCAACAAACTTCTGGCCATGCCCATTTCACCCACCCTGTTCCGGCTTGATTGGTTTGTTCGACTTACTTCTTCTCTTCTTCATCCACTACGCGATAGTCCACATCGTCTGCGGTACCTCCCGCAGGGCCTGAGGAGGGACCTGCACCCTGGCCAGGTTCGAAGGGCTTCGAGCCGAAGGGACCACCCTCCGGACCACCAGGCCCGCCCTGGCCATCCGCTCCCTGTCCAGGGGCGGCATTCTTGTACAGCTCCTCTGACATCTTATACTGGGCCTGCTTCAGGGCCTCGGTCTTGGTCTTGATCTGTTCGAGGTCGCCGCTTTCCAAGGCCTTTTTCAGCTCAGCGAGAGCGCCTTCGATGGCCGCCTTGTCCTCTGCCTTGATCTTGTCTCCATTGTCCTTGATGAGTTTTTCGGTCTGGTAGCTAAGGTTGTCAGCTTCGTTGTGAGCCTCTGCCCGCTCCTTTTCCTTCTTGTCCTCGGCGGCGTGCGCCTCGGCTTCCTTTACCATCCGGTCTATATCACCCTCGTTGAGTCCGCTCGAAGCCTCGATGCGTATCTTTTGCTCTTTTCCAGTGCCGAGGTCCTTGGCGGTGACGTGGACGATGCCGTTCGCGTCGATGTCAAAAGTCACCTCGATCTGAGGTACGCCGCGTGGCGCTGGCGGAATGCCGACAAGATCGAAGCGCCCAAGGGTACGGTTCTGCGTTGCCATCTCCCGTTCGCCCTGCAGGACATGGATGGAGACAGCGTTCTGGCCATCGGCCGCTGTGCTGAATATCTGGCTCTTCCTGCAGGGAATGGTCGTGTTGCGCTGGATTTGCTTGGTAAAGACGCCACCAAGGGTCTCGATCCCGAGGGAGAGAGGCGTGACATCGAGGAGGAGGATATCTTTGACGTCGCCGCCAAGGATGCCGCCCTGGATGGCTGCCCCTACGGCAACGGCCTCGTCGGGATTGACGCCCTTCGAGGGCTCCTTGCCAAAGAGTTCCTTGACAATCTGCTGGACCTTGGGGATGCGGGTTGAGCCGCCGACAAGGATGACTTCATCTATCTGGGCTATGGTGAGTCCTGCATCGGAAAGAGCCTTGGTACAGGGGGTTTTGGAGCGATCGAGAAGGTCGTCGATCATACGTTCGAAGGTCGAACGGGTAAGGGTCTTCTGGAGGTGCTTGGGTCCGCTCGCGTCAGCCGTGATAAAGGGAAGATTTATTTCGGCTTGCTGCACATTGGACAGTTCTATCTTGGCTTTCTCGGCTGCATCCTTGAGACGCTGGAGGGCCATGCGATCCTTGGACAGGTCAATACCGGTTTCCTTGCGGAACTCGGCGACGAGCCACTCCTGGATGCGGCGATCAAAGTCGTCACCGCCGAGGTGGGTGTCTCCGTTGGTCGACTTGACCTCGAAGACGCCTTCTCCCAGTTCGAGAATGGAAACGTCGAAGGTGCCACCACCGAGGTCATAGACCGCAATGATCTTTTCTTTTTTTTGGTCCTTGTTGAAGCCATAGGCCAGGGAGGCGGCTGTCGGCTCGTTGATGATTCGCTTGACTTCGAGGCCGGCAATCTTGCCTGCATCCTTGGTCGCCTGGCGCTGCGCGTCATTGAAGTAGGCAGGAACAGTGATGACCGCCTCGGAGACGGTTTCGCCCAGGTAGTCCTCTGCTGTCTTTTTCATTTTCTGGAGGATAAATGCGGAGATTTCCTGCGGACTGTAGGATTTGCCGGCAGCATCGACTCGAACATCGGAACCATTGTCCACCACATGGTAGGGAACAAGCTTGGTCTCGTCCCCGACTTCTGAGTACTTGCGGCCCATGAAGCGCTTGATCGAATAGACCGAGTTCTCAGGATTGGTGATCATCTGGTTTTTTGCAGGGGCACCGATGACACGCTCACCCTTGGGAGTAAAGCCGACAATCGAAGGGGTTGTTCGCCCTCCCTCGGAATTGGCGATGACGACGGGCTCGCCACCCTCCATGACCGCTACGCAGCTGTTTGTCGTTCCAAGATCAATTCCTATTATCCTGCCCATCTTCAAGCTCCTTCAAATGGCTTTGTTCGTTTCAGCGGGGGCTGTGCCCCGAAGGGACTGCCGTCCCCATGCGGCCGCTCGATCCTGGCCGTGGTTCATTGGCTTTGAAAATACTCAAACAGTAGCCTTGGCGGTATCCTCCGAAACTGAATTTATTTCTTGCCGAGGTGCTTCGGAGGACTGCACAGGCATTTTTACGCGAACCTTGGCGCTCCTCACAACACGCTCATGGAGCTTGTAGCCGGGAAGAAACTCCAGGGAAACGATTGCTTCGTCGACATCCCCCGGTTCGCTGGCCACCGCTTCGTGGATGTGGGGGTCAAAAGGCTTTTCGAGGGTGTCATAGCGCGTCAGCCCGTACTTGTTTTCAAGAATGGATCCCAGCTGCCTGCGGATGATCGCGATGCCGTCGTGGAGGGTCTGGTAGTCGCGCGCGTGCTCTGCACTGGCAATTGCCCGGTCGAAGTCGTCCATTATGGGGACGATATCGGTCAGGATGCCGTAATTCGCGTATTTCTGCATGTCTTCCCGTTCCCTGAACATCCGCTTCCGAAAGTTCTCAGAGTCGGCGAGGCTCCTGAGGTACTGGTCTTTCAGGGCAGAGGACTCTTCTACCAGTTTGGCGATCTGGGCTTCGAGATCCCTTCCGTGCTCCCGCAGAGATGCATTCTCCACGGCATGAGCCTGGACTTCTGCCTCGGCTTCTGCCGGGGCGGTTTCAGAGGCGGCCTGGGCCTCCGTGGCCGCATCTGCCTGAGGTTCTATGTGCTCATGGTGCTTGCTCGACATCGACTCCACCTGGAAAGGACCCGTAGCCTGATAAGGTTCGGGATTGGAAAGGCATGGCCTGTAAAGTAATAAGCCTTCAAGCGAAGAGTCAACACCGAAGCACCTTGAGATTGGCAGGTTCTGGCAACCATGGAGCGTTGTTGGAGGGCGTGGGCGACTCAGAATCGCCGATAGGATCCTCAAAAGGCCAGCTCGTCGCCGTGGGCGGAGCCCTCCAACAGTACCCATATTGCTTGACAATACCTGCTATGGGACTAAGCTTGAGACAGGGATTGTTCCCGCTTTGCCCGCGAAAGCGAGCCATATTTTCTTCTGGACGAGGAGGCGACGCCCGACTGGGTCACGTTTCATCGTGGAGGTTTTCGTGCAGTTCCAGAGACCCGCGCTCGTCGCGGAGCATCGCCAGAAACTCAGCCCTCAAATGATCCAGTCGATCAGGCTGATGGCGCTGCCAATCCAGGAACTCCGAGAACAGATCCAGGCAGAGATCGAGGCCAATCCAGCGCTCGAGGTACTCGAAGACCGATCTACCCTTTCGCTCGAGAGCATGCCGGAGGGTGATGCGGGGACAGCTGATCGCGACGACCTTTTCGGCAACAGCTCGGATCCAGGCTTTGAATCCCGCTCCGGTTCGGCGGACGACTCTCGGCGCATGTTCCTTGAGGGAGCCATATCCCGTGCTGAAACCCTCCAGGAGCACCTACTCTGGCAACTTCGCCTTCAACCCATCGAGCCGGCCTGGCGGGCAATTGGCGAAGACCTCATCCAGAACCTCAGTGATGACGGATTTCATAAGGAAGACCCCGCCACCCTTTGCCCTGCAGTACATCCGCTTGTGCTTCACGACCTCATTACCCTTGTTCGGTCCTTCGAACCGGTCGGAACCTGCTGTTCTGATTTCAGGGAGAGCCTCCTCGTGCAGGCACAGCTCATCCCCGCGGCCCCGCCCGCAGCCATCGACATACTTCGCGAGCATATCGACCTTCTGGAGAAAGGCCGCCACGCGGAGATCCAGAAGAAGCTTCACATTTCAGAAATGCTTATGGCTGGAGCCTTGGCCTTCATAAAAAAACTTTCTCCCTTCCCAGGGCGGGCATATTCTAAAGAGGATCCTCGTTTCGTCCTTCCGGACCTCCTGGTCAAGCTCAAGGATGGAGACTTCGTCATTGTCCTCAACGACGAGGAGATACCTGTCCTTGGCATCGACCCTTTTTTCGATCGGCTGGCAGAGAAGAAGGACGGCGACCGCGAGACGGCGTCCTACGTGCGCGACAACATCAAGCGTGCGCGGTTTTTCATCCGTAGCATCCACCAGCGCAACCAGACCCTCCTCAAGGTCGCCAAAGCCGTGGTCGAGTCGCAACGGGCTTTTTTTGCGAACGGACCGAAGCATCTGTCACCGCTCACCCTGCGCGACGTCGCCCGCGATATCGGCGTACACGAGACCACCGTTTCGCGCATCGCCAACTCCAAGTACGTCCAGACAGACTGGGGCATATTCCAGTTCCGCTACTTTTTCTCAAACTCCATTTCCGGGGCGGGATCGGCGGGGTCACGCTTTTCGAAGTCAAGCGTCAAGCTCGTGATCAAGGAAATCATTGAAGCTGAGCAGTCATCCCTTTCGGACCGTGATATCGTCGAGGCTCTGGCACGACGTGGCATAGGCCTGGCTCGGCGTACTGTCGCGAAATACCGGCAGGAACTCGACCTCGATTCGTCCTTCGGTAGGCGGAGGAACAGCTAAGACTCATCTACCAGCGGCCGCGGAAGCGCGGACCGCGCAAGTCCAGCCGGCCATCGCGCCGGCACGAAGGCAGGAGGTGCCCATGACCATCGATGTTCGTTCCGTGCATTTTGACCTTGGGGAAGCCAGCAAGGAGTACCTGGACAAGAAGCTCGAGCGGGTCGGGTACGCGAAGGACATTATCGTGGATATGATTTTCATTTTTACAAAGGAAAAAGAATTCAAGGGAGAAGTTACCATCAACTTCAGGAAGGGCACCCAGGCCCACCTTGAGGAAACCGACTACGAGATCCAGACGACAATCGACAAGCTCGTGGATCGCATGGAACAAAAGATCACCAAGGAAAAAGACAAGATGCAGGAGCACAAGTGATCGTGGAGGCAAGGAGCGGATCCCGGCGTATCCGCGTACCGATTCGGCTCCTTGCTTCCCGCATACTGGCATTTGCGCCTTCCCGCTTTTAGGTGTAGACTCCCGCTGACCATGGATGAAAAGCAGTTTACGGTCCTCGACCTCCTTTCCCTTGAGCTCAAGGAACAGAACGCCCTCAGTCTTAATTGCCTGGGCGGTCGGGCTGGCCTTTCGCGTATTATCACGATGCCTGACATCAACCGCCCGGGTCTCCCGCTCTCCGGATTTTTCGATTCCTTCGCCTGGCAACGTCTGCACATTTTTGGGCGCGGCGAAAATGCCTATCTCGACAAGCTCGAGGCCGGCGGCGAAACCGAGAGCCTGGAGCGCTTTTTCTCCTTCCCCTTGCCTGCCTGCGTCTTTACCCACAATCTCACACCAGGCAAGCTTTTCATGGAGATCGCCGAAGCTTCGGGCTGTCCCGTCCTTCAGACTCCCTTGGCTTCTTCGGAATTCACCAGCCGGATCCTTCGGGTCCTTTCCGATCTTTTTGCCCCCGAGACGACCGTCCATGGCGTCCTGGTTGAGGTGTATGGCATCGGCATCCTGATCACCGGCGACTCAGGCGTCGGCAAAAGCGAGACTGCCCTCGAGCTCATCGAGCGCGGGCACAGGCTGGTGGCCGACGATGTCGTCGAGATACGCTGCGTGAATGGTTCCATAATCATGGGCCAAGGTGCAAACAAGATAATCGGGCATCACATGGAGATCCGCGGCCTCGGCATCATCAATATCACCCATCTTTTCGGTGTCGGCGCAATCCGTGACAAGAAACAGATCCAGCTGGTCTGTGCGCTCGAAGACTGGAATCCGCAAAAGGTCTACGACCGGATCGGCACCGACGAGAAGACGGAGGAGATCCTTGGGGTCAAGGTCCCGATGCTCGAGATCCCGGTAAAGCCGGGACGCAACATCCCCATCATCGTCGAGACTGCGGCGATGAACGAGCGGCTCAAGAAGATGGGCTATCACTCCGCAAAGGAGTTCAATCAGAACATCCTTCGATGGCTCGAGAGCGAAAGCGCGCGGGCAGTCTATTTCAACCGCGACGACTTCATCTGACGGCTTTATCCCAGCAAACGAATGGAGCGACGATGACCGAGGTAATTGTGACGATCGGCAACAGGGCCGGCATCCACGCCCGCCCGTCGGCGCTCATCGTACAGACGGCGAGCAAGTACGCGAGCAAGATCTGGCTTGGCAAGGGCAACGACAAGATCAATGCCAAGTCGATCATGGGTGTCATGACTCTCGGCGCAAGCTTTGGCAGCCAGATCCGGATCATCGCCGAGGGAGCCGATGAGAAGCAGGCGGTGGCATCGATAGAACACCTCTTCGCCACTCGCTTCGAGGAGGACTGATGCCGGGACCGGCACCGAAGCCGGGCCCACTATCCAGTACGGGCTCGGGGCGCCTCTCATCCCCCGATATCGTCTCTGCCTTCCTGGTATTCATCATTTCAGGCATTGGCTTCCTTATTGTTGGCAGTCGGCTTATCGATTCGAGCTCGGCAGACCTGGCTCTTAGCCCGCCCCTTTTCCTGCTTGCAGTCCTGCCCATCCTGACCCTCGTCTTCTTTCTGATCCAGCTGCAAAGACTTGTCGCGGGCATGACCAGGAAACGGTACGGTGCAAGACTCCGGATCAAGCTAGCGGTCTTGTTTCTCGGGTTTGTCCTGTTGACGACCATTCCACAAGCATATTTTTCGCTTCGCCTCGTTGCCTTGGCAGCTTCGAAGCAAACGGAAAGCCTTTCGGGGACGGGAATAACGGCGGGGTTGTCGGTGCTCATTGAATGGCAATCGGCAGAGGCAGCACGCCTGAAATTGCTCGCTGAGGAGACTTTGCTTCCGCGCTTGAATGTCGCAGCGTCTCCTGAAGCGCTCTTGGAAGCCCTTCAAAGACTCGACCCTGCCATCGAAGCCATCGAGCTGTATGGGACGAAAGGAAGAAGGCTGTCTGCGGGTCCCGCGGCTGCCCGTCTCGATGCCCCCATCCTGGATGCCGCCTCGGGTGCATTGCCGATCGAAACAAAGGGCGGCATCCGGCGGCTTCGCTACGCAATAAAGACCGAGACTGTCACCGCTGTCCTTTGTCTCCGAATGCCTGCAGGTCTTGAAAGTGCAATTTCTGCAATGGCCGCCAGCGAACGAAAGACCGCCCAATCTGTTGCCGCCTCTACCCGGTGGCCACAGTTTATCGGAATCGTCTATATTTTTTTTGTTACGCCCCTCCTCTTGCTGGCGATGCTGTTGGGTATAGCTGCCGCTGATTTTGTGGCCGAACCACTGGGGGGACTCGAGGAAGTGACCCGTCGCGTCAGCGGAGGCGATTTTTCCGCGCGTATCCTTGCGAAGCCGGGGGACGAACGGGGCTGGCTGATCTCATCCTTCAACAGGATGCTCGATGAGCTCGAGCGCATGCGCGAGGGTGAGCGCATCCAGGAGCGGGTCGATGCCTGGAAAGACCTTGCCCAGCGTTTAGCCCATGAACTCAAGAATCCGCTTACTCCCATCCGTCTCGCGTCGGAGCGGCTCCTTCGCATGAGCAAGAGTGATCCGGGGCGGGTACTTGGCATCATCGAAAGCTCATCTTTGGCCATAATTGCGGAAGTAGACTCGATGGATGGGCTTTTGGCTGACTTCCGTGCCTTCGCGCGCCTGCCGACGCCCGAGATGGAGTGGGTGGAGCTCAAGGCACTTGTGGCCGAATCGATCGCCGTATTCCAGGCTTCGTATCCTGAAATTACCTTCATCTGTACCACCCTTCCTGCTGAGACGCGCCTGCACATGGACCGTTCGATGATGAAACGTGCCTTGGGCAACCTCATCTCCAACTCCATCGAGGCCATGGCCGGGCATGGGGCCATCACGATTTCGGCCAACCTTGTAAAGACTGGGGACTCCGGCTATTGTAGGCTTCGCTTGGGGGACACGGGCAGGGGCATTCCTTTGGAGATCCGCGAACGCGTCTTTCTTCCCTATTTCACCACCAAGGATCGGGGTACGGGGCTTGGTCTGGCTATCGTCGAGCGAATTGTCCATGATCATGGTGGACGCATTCGCTTCGAGTCAGCCGAGGGCATCGGTACTGTATTCTGGCTTGACCTGCCAATCCGGACATAAGGAGTTCAGGGGACATGACCTCTATTCTGGTCATCGATGACGAACCGGGCATAAGGGCCACCGTACGCGATATCCTGGCCGACGAGGGCTATCGCGTCGAAGTCGCCGAAGATGCTGTGGTCGGACTCGAACTCCTCGAGAACCTTTCCCCTGACCTTATCCTCCTCGATATCTGGCTTCCCCGTCTGGGCGGAATCGAGGCTTTGGCCGAACTCCGCAAACGTCGGCCCGGAATCGAGGTCATTGTGATCTCAGGGCATGCGACCATCGACATGGCGGTCCGGACTCTCAAACTCGGGGCCTTCGATTTTATCGAAAAGCCCTTGTCCATCGATCGACTGCTTTCGACCTGCAGGAATGCCCTTTCGCTGGTAGACCTCCGCAAGGAAAACAAGGAACTGCGAAAGACCGTAGCCTCCGAAGAGGACATTATCGGCGACTCCATCGCATCCCGGGCCATCCGCGAGCTGATTGACCAGGCGGCCGACTCCGAGGCTCGCGTGCTCATAACAGGCGAGAACGGCACGGGAAAGGAACTTGCGGCCAGACGCATCCACCGCTTGTCGCCCCGGGCAACGAAGCCTTTCGTGGCAGTCAACTGCGCGGCCATTCCGGAGACACTCATTGAAAGCGAGCTCTTCGGGCATGAAAAGGGCGCCTTTACCGATGCCCGTGCGCGCCGTCTGGGGCGCTTCGAGGCTGCTGACGGAGGAACGCTCTTTCTCGATGAGGTAGCGGACCTCTCCCTCGCTGCCCAGGCGAAGCTACTCCGGGCCTTGCAGGAAATGACCTTTGAGCGGGTCGGTGGCGAGATGACCATCCACGTGAACGTGCGCATACTCGCGGCGACCAACAAGGACATCATGGCTGAGATCGCTGCCGGCCGTTTCCGTGAGGATCTCTATTTCAGGCTTGCCGTCGTTCCAATCAACATGCCCACCCTGCGTGAGCGCCCCGGCGATATTCCCCTCCTGGCACGCGCCTTCCTCGGCGAGGAGCGGCAGCTTTCCCTGGAGGCTGCGACCCTCCTTTCTGCGCGGTCCTGGCCTGGCAACGCGCGGGAGCTGCGCAATGCCATGGAAAGGCTTCGTGTCCTCTGTGATGACAATCCGATAGGGGCGGAGGCGGTCGAGCGAGTGCTCGGTGCCCCCTCGAGTATGGCCGCCCGCCCGAAAAGCGATCTGCCCGACCGCTTTCTCGATCGTGGACTGTCCGATGCGAGGGAACTCTTCGAACGCGACTATATTTCGTACAAACTCGAGGAGAATGGATATAATGTGGCTCGTACCGCCGAGGCTGTCGGCGCCTATCCGAGTGGCCTCCACGCTCGTATCCGCAAACTGGGAATAGAGACAGGAAAATGAAAGCCCTAACAGCCCGACAAGCCGAAATCCTCAGGTTCCTTGTTTCCTTCCACGAGGAGCACGGCTACCCGCCGACAATCCGTGAAATAGCCCATCAATTCGAAATATCCGTCAAGGGCGCCTATGACCATGTGAAGGCGCTTGAGAAAAAAGAGCGCATCAGGGTCGGCGAAGGAAGGTCGCGTGCAATAGAGATTGTCGGTACCGAGCGGCAGGCTCGGCGCATCTCCGAAGTCCCCCTCCTCGGTGCGGTTGCAGCGGGAAAGCCCATCTTCGCCGAGGAGAACTTCCGGGGCACCATCCAGGTGCCGGTGGAAATGACCCGATCAGGCACCTGCTTTGCCCTCACCGTCCGGGGCGACAGCATGCGCGATGCAGGAATCTTCAACGGCGATCTCGCCATCATCGAAGAGCGGCCTACAGCCGAGAACGGCGAGATCGTCGTCGCCATGATCGACGACGCGGTCACGCTCAAGCGTTTCTACAACGAGAACAACCGCATCAAGCTGATCGCCGAGAACCCCGCCTACTCGCCGATCTTCACCCAGGATGCCCGGATCATCGGAAGGCTTCGCGGCATCATCCGCAATTACTGAGTACTATGAAGATAGATTCCGCGTACATACTATCCGGACCCGATGCAGGGCGGCGTATCCAGTTTATCGACGATCTTCGCAGGGACCTGGCCAAGGCCTCGGGATCGAAGCCCGAGGAGTACCGGCTCTACGCAGCCGATTGCAGCGTCGGCGATCTCTTGTCGATCGCGATGAACGGTGCCCTCTTTTCCGATGCCCGCATCATCGAATACCGCGATGCCGAGGCAGTGAAGAACAAGGCCGATGTCACGGCCCTCCTCGCCTATCTTGCCCATCCCTCCCCCGATGTTGTGCTCCTCCTCGTCACTGATTCCTTTGGCCTTGAGAAAGCCATCGAGGATGCAGTCGGCAAAGACCGCAAAAAGACCTTCTATGAGCTGTTTGAAAACGAAAAACCGCGATGGGTCTCCAAGCGCCTCGCCGAAGCCAGCCTCCACATCGACGAGGACGGCATCGAGGCCTTCCTTGAACTGGTGGAGAACGACACCCAGGCCATGGAGGCCGCCTGTGCACGGCTCTCCCTCGTGTTCGCTCCGGGCAGTCGGCTCACCGGCGAGGACATCGAGAATGCCATCGCACGCAACCGTAGCGAGGACGCCTTCAGTCTTTTCGCGCGCATGGTGTCTGACGAGCCCGTCTGGGCTATGGAATGCCTCGACACGGTGCTCGCCGACAGGCAGGGAGGCGCGGTGCCCCTCATCGCCGCCCTCGTATGGTGCTGGAAGCGCCTGCTCCGTCTCCATGTCCTTCAGGACGAGGGGGAGTCCTTCGATGGCGCCTGCCTGAAGTCCGGCATCCGGGCCAAGAGTCTCCTGGCTGTGCATCGCAGCGCCATCAGCCGCTTCCGACGCGAGGACTGCGAACGTGTCCTCGCCCTGCTGGTAGAATTCGACGCCAGGGCACGTGGCGCTGGCAGCCAACTCGAGCGTACCCTCCTCCAGACAATGGTCTATGCCATATCCGTCAAAAAGGGGAGGATCTGCCTCGATTCGTCGTATTTATGAGGGAGGCGAATCCTCACAGCCGACCGTCTGTCCCCGCCGAGGATAGGATCATCAAGGTTTCAAGCGGCCCCAGTTCCAGCGTTCCGGCATGTACCAGCGTATCGCGACCATCCTCCCCAAGGAGGACCCGGCCAGGCGCCTTTATGTCCACAATCCTGGCCCGCGAGGCGAAATTAAGTACTACGATGATAGTTTCTCCGCCAGCGCACCGCTCGTAGGCCAGCAGCCCCTCAGGGCCGTCGAGGAAACGTAGTTCGCCCTCCCGCAGGGCAGGATGGGCCCTCCGCAGCGCGATGAGTTCGCGGTAACGCGACAGGACCGAATCCGGGTCTCTCCACTGGGCCGCGACATTCCTTGTGGCGACGTCGGAGTTCACCGGCAGCCAGGACTCGCCCGTCGTAAAGCCGCCAGTGGCGCTGCCGTCCCACTGCATGGGGCTGCGCTCGGGGTCGCGGCCGAGGAAACCGAGGGGCCAGGTCCTGATGCCGAGGGGGTCCCGGAGGCGCGCTCGGGGAAGGCGCTCGCAGCCCATCGCGATCTCCTCGCCGTAGTAGAGGAAGGGACTGCCACGCAGCGTAAGGAGGAGGGCCGCCGCTATCTTGGCGCGGCCCTCGGTCTCGGCCCCGGTCCTGCCACGGTAGCGGAAGGCATGCCGGCTCTGGTCGTGGTTCGAAAGCGTGAAGACGGGCCAAGCGCCGGTCGGCAAAAGCGCGTACCAGCGTTCGGCGGCTTCGCGCAGCTTCCGCGCGCTCCACGTGGTAGCCATGAAGTCGAAATTGAAATTGAGGTGGAGTTCATCGCCCTCGCCGTAGGAGGCTGCGGCGAGTTCGGGCGCAAAGCCGTGGGTCTCCCCGATCAGGACGCGGTCGTCCCCCGTGATGGCACGCATCTCGCGGAATATTCCGTGTACCTCGGGGCGGTTGCGGTCATAGAGGTGCTTCTGGAAAAGGTCGGGGATCAGGTTTGGAGAAAACGGATTTGATCGCAGCCCCTCGTCCTTGATGTAGGCTGTCGCTACATCAAGCCGGAAACCGTCAGCCCCCAGGTCGAGCCAATATCCCATCACGCCATATATGGCCTTCCTCAGTTCAGGATTGCGCCAATTGAACTCCGGCTGAAAGGGCGTGAAGGTGCACAGGTAGCGCTCGCCCGTCGCGGGATTGGGGAACCAGGCCGAGGACTGTTCGAAGAGGCAGACCCAGTTATTGGGCTTTGTGCCCTCCAGCGGCCGCCAGATATACCAGTCGTGTTCGGGAGCTTCCTTCGAGGCCCGCGCTGCCTTGAACCAGGGATGCTCGTCGGAACTGTGGTTGACCACAAGGTCAAGGACGATCCTGATGCCGCGCCTGTGGGCTTCCCCGAACAGGGCTTTGGCATCGTCGAGGGTCCCGTACGCAGGATCGACTCCTTGATAATCCGAGACATCGTAGCCGAAGTCCTTCTGCGGACTCGGGAAGAAGGGGGAGATCCACAGTGCATCGACCCCGAGCGAAGCCAGGTAGTCGAGCTTCCCGATGATGCCTTTCAGGTCGCCGATGCCGTCACCGTTGGAGTCGGCGAAGCTGCGCGGGTAGATCTGGTAGAAGACTGCATCCTGCCACCATCGCATCATGGCTGTCCTTCCTTGGTGAGCGGCACAAGGCCGTGGGCTTCGTTGTCCCGGGTGGAGTAGGTCTGGCATGCAAGCCGGATATCCCCCGCGAGGGCAAGCCCGAGGGCTGAGAGCCTCTCACGCTCTTGTTGGCGTATCGGACTTAAACCGTCGCGGCCAGCGACCTCGATCCTGCAGGTACCACAAAGGGCCTTGCCGCCACAGTCGTGCCGGATGGGAGCGCCGGCCTTCATGAGGGACACAAGCAGCGAGGAAGCCGGGCTAAGTCCTGCAAGGATGGCCGCACTTCCATCTGCGGCAAAATATCTCAGCGTTGCCATGGGCGTTTCAGCTTTCGGCTATGGTCGTGCGGTTGCGCCCGTCGGCCTTGGACGAATAGAGGGCGCGATCAGCCCGCTCTATGATGACCTTTGCCGTGTAGTCGGTCTTCACCCGGAATTGGGCCACCCCGATGGACACGGTCACCGAGAGCCGTTTGCCCTCGTACTCGACTACCGAGCGCGCGACCGCCGAGCGTATGCGTTCGGCCACGTGGCCAGCTGCCGGACCATCGGTGTCGGGCAGCAGGATGCAGAACTCCTCTCCACCGTAGCGGGCGGCTATGTCTTCCCCGCGTACGAGCTTCTGGAGGACATGCGCCACGTTCTTGAGCACGACGTCTCCGCACTGGTGGCCGTGCTCGTCGTTGAAATGCTTGAAGTGGTCGATGTCGATCATCATCACGGAGAGGGGCTTGCCCGAAATGCCGCACTTCTCCATCCGCTCGAGGAGGACCGTATAGAAGTAGTGCTTCATCTTCAGCCGCGTCATCATGTCGGTGGTCGTCATCTCGAAGAGGAAGGCGTTGTTGATGGCTATTGCCGCCATCACCGCTACGTTGACCAGGTACTCCCTTTCCAATGGCGTAAAATCCGCTTCCCCCTCGATGCGTTCCCCTATGACAATGATGCCGTTGATGACGCCTTTGACCTTGAGCGGCACGACGAGGTCGGGCTTCAGGGCCGTCAGGGCTTCGAGGCCCTTGAGCGAACCGAAGCGGCCCTGGATGTCATCGAGGGTATAGCAGCCATACTGGCGCTGGAAGAGCCTGATCGCGGGATGGCCCTCTGAAATGGAATAGTCGATCCCCTTGGCTACGTCGAATCCCTTATAGTTACGATGAAAACTGAGCCAGTCGGAATCGATGCCCTTCTTCGCGAAGAGGCCCGCGCGGAGCACCTTGAACTGACCCATGATCGAATAGAGGATGGAGTCGATGAGGGTCGCATAGTTGAGTGTCGAGTTGAGGATCTTCGAGACTTCGAGAAGCTGCCGCAGGTCGAAGATCTGCCGTTCATAGTAGTCACGCTCGTCAACGGTCAGGGATGCCGGGCCGGCGTTCGACATGCTTGTCCTCCTGTCAGCTATGGCCTGCTGGTCACTTGCGGTGGATGCACCGCAAGCCGCCGTGGGTTGAATAGTATACTTCCTGAAAGTCCCCGCGGCCAAGGACCAGGCTTTCTTTCCCCTGGGCCGGGCAAGCCGCCGCCCGATATCGCTACCTTGTTTCCCGGCCGTCTTCCCTGCCTGACGAGAGATCCTTTTCTCGCTATGCTTCGGGCATGTCGAAGCAACATGCCCTCGTGGCGGTCATCTTTTCCGTCATCAGCCTGACTCTTGCGGCAGCCCCGCTGCCCCGCCTTTCCACCATTCTTGAGCCCGGGATACTTGTCCAGGTTCGAGCCGAGGGTCGGCAAACAGCCATCAGCTCGGGTCAGTCTGCCCTCTCCGGGGCGACCTGGCTCAGCCCGGCAAGCTTCGCAGCGGTCCGGGCAGCCCTCGAGGCCGAAAAGCCTGGCCTGCGAGTCGAGGCTGTTTTCTTGCTCGCCCGTCAGCAGCCCTCCGACCCTGCCAGGGAGATGGCCGCGCTTCTTCGCCAGCTCGCCTCGATCTCGACGCTTGAGGGCATCCAGTACTGGTCGGCCAGCAGGAAGACCTGGCGGACCTTCTTCGCTGAGTCGTACCGCATCGACAGCCTCGAGCGCCGCGCCCGCCTCCCCGACCTCATGCCTGATGGTCTGCAGCCCGGGCTCGGGTTTCTGGCCTTCCAGCGCGACCTGAGCTTCGGCTCCAATGTGTATAATTATGAATATATCCTGCGCGGCGATGCTTCGATCACGGTCACGCAGACCAACCTCACACCGATGTCCTATGGCCTGATCCCCCTCCTCGGCTCCGGCGGCCTTCGGACACGGATCCTCGTGATCCCAGCGGACGAGGGCATCGTCTTCTACGTAGCCAGCGCTGCTACCGTGGCGAGGATACCCATACTTTCCGGCAGGCTCGAAGACTCGTTCTCGAACCGGGCCGCAGCCTTCTTTTCGTGGTTCGAGAAAGGATTCCCGAAGGGCCCCTGAGCGGCGGTCAGAGTTCTTCAAGAACCTCGGAACTGGAAGACCCGGCTTCCATGACAAGGATGCCAGGAGGCGGGACAGCCTCGGAAGCGCCGAGTTCCTCGATTGTGTCGTCAGCGGCTGCAAGGACTGAAAAACTCCGCATGATCCGCGAGAAAAGAGCGAAGTTCTCCGTGGCGGAATGGAGCCGTTGAAGGAGTTCCTTGTTGCGTCCACCTCCAAGGGTCCGCAGGTTGGATACGGTCGCGGCAGAGGGGATGCTAGGGTCAGAGGCGATCTCGGCGAGTGCATCGCCAAGCATCGCCAGGAGCATTGCCTCATTGCGCACCAGATCGAGCGCGAGGTCGTTTACCGAATCGATGAGTCGCGCGAGCAAGGGCGCAAGGTCCTTGCCCTTCTTCATTTCCTCGACATATCGGCGGATCGCCGTCATCGAGAAACGGCCGCTGCCGTTGAGCTGGACTTCGAAGGCGTTCACCTTCTGCGATGATTTTTCGCATTGGTACAATATGTTCGCAACGTTGTTCTGGAAGTCCTTGTTCTCGAAATAGCCCTCGAGAAGGATTTTCGTGACCAAATGGAAGATGACCGGCTCGAAGATATGTACTATGAAGGTTCTGAGCGCGCGGAGGGGCTTGATCCAGAGTAGTCCGTTCGGGGTCTCCTTCCTCAGGTAGGCGTCGGTTTCCTCGTCGTAGCCATCGATTGTCATGAACTCGATGTCTTTGAAGAGGGTCGTGAGATCGGCCATGACCGTGTTCTCGCGCCATTCGTGGCGGAGTCGCGCGATATCCTTGTCGAATTGCGAACCCACCCGGTGACGGTAGGCAGCGAAGTGTTTTTTGAGCTCCTTTGGCGTCGTTTGCACGAACTCGGGATCGGATTTCAATGCTCGGATCAGCGTGAGTATGACCTCGGGGGAGAGCGGACCTGACAGGGCGGAATCGAGTTGCATGAAGATCTTTGCCAGCTTGTTCTGCTTCGCCTCGTCAAGGCTGGCCTTGGACTGCCGTTCGAAGAGCTTCGTCAGGTTATCGCGCAGGGTCGGCGCAAACTCGAAACCCTCAAGCACGTAGTGGAGGTCCAGGAGCTCGGGTAGGGCGAGGTCGGCCTCGAGTGGAGAAAATGCAGGCTTGGGCGCCCGGCTGTCGAGTGAAGCATCGGGATCGAACATCGCCAGGAAGCGCGTGCAGTCGAAGCGGACGATGTCGATAAAACGCTCCACCAAACCCAGTTCCTCGTCGAGCCGCTGCCCCTCGATGCGGTCGATGTCCGCGGTGAACTCCCTGAATTCAGCTTCCAGCGCCTCGAAATCCTTTTCGGGGTCGAGCGAATTGTGCATCCTTGATGCAATATTATCATAACTGAAATGATCTTTTCGAGTGAAGGCTTCTACTGGAAGCCTGCACTCGATCAGGAAATCTATGTGCTTTTGTGCGACCCGAGAGTCCGTGTTTGCAACGGTTGCCAGGATCAGATCATGGAGGGGCCTCATGCTCCGCGCCCATGCAAACAGGATTTCTGCGAAGCCGGGCAAGACCTGGTTCTTTTTGGGTCTGAAGTAGGGGAGGGGCTGCTTGCTGAGGATGGCGTAGATCCTTCGCAGTTCCGCGCGCTTCCGACCCTCCTCTGTATCAGCTCCGAACAGGCGCGCAAACAGCTTTTTTATCAGGTCCAGGAATTTCATGAGGGTTGTGCCGGATTTCCGCCCAGGCTCAGGTAATGCCCGCCAGGAGACCACGCGAGGCGCGAATCGGGGCTTTGAGCCTGAGCGCCAGGGCCAGGGCGTCGGAGGGACGCACCTCCCGCACTCGGCAACCAAGACCCCTGCGATAGATAAGGCGTGCGCGCGGCCCTTCGCCGTTGTTGCCAAAAATTTCCGCACGGAGCAATGCCAGGCCACCTTCCTTGAAGACCGAAGCGAGAAGATCATGAGTGAGCGGCCTGGCTGGTTCGATGCCCTCGAGCTGGAGGATTATGGCGCTTGCCTCGAAGGGGCCAACCTGCAGAGACATGAACCCGCCTGAATCGGTGGCTTCCCTCAGGGTTACTACCGGCAATGCGGTACCATCTCCCACCGACACGCCGTGTATCGACATTGTCACGAAGTTCTTATCCATGGTTCAATGATAGCCCCCAGCTTGCCATTTTTCATCGTTCCTGACCGCTATTGACACCCCCATAGGGTAGCCCTACACTTTTTTCAGCATAGTGGCACGATCGGGGCCGCGAGGAGAGGTTGTGCCCTCCTCGGTACCCAGGGACAGAGTCAGGCAAGGCAGGGGGCAGGATGTCGGAGTTTCTCTCGGATGCCGATTTCGAGCTGTATCGCAAGCTCGTCTATGATGAAAGCGGCATCCATTTCTCGACGACAAACCGATCCATCCTCGAAAGCAGACTGAAGGAACGCCTTCGCGAGAAGAAGCTTGCCAGCCTTCGGGAATACTTCCAGGTCATCACTCAGGACAAGGAAGAACTGAAAACCTTCCTCGATTCGGTAACCACTAACCTGACCCGTTTTTTCCGCAACCAGGCCCACTTCGACGCCATCGAGAAATTCGTCGTGCCAGCCCTCATCAAGGCGAAGGGATACGACAAGAAGATCAAGTTCTGGAGCGCTGGTTGCTCCACCGGCGAGGAGCCCTACACCATCGCGATGCTGCTCAAGGAAATTCTTCCCGTCGGATGGAGCTTCGAGATTGTCGCCTCCGACATCAGCCTCAAGTCCCTCATGGTCGGAAAAGAAGGCTTTTACGCCGACAGCCGCGTCCAGGGCATCCCGGAGCACTACCTTTCCAGGTACTTCGAGAAGAAGCCCGGTGGCTATTCCATCCGTGACGAGATCAAGAAGCTTGTCCGCTTTGATTATCACAATCTCAAGAATGATCTGGGCCTCCGCAATCTCGATGTGGTGTTTTGCCGGAACGTCCTGATCTACTTCGACGAAGCAGCGCAAAAGGCCGCAGTGGGACGCTTCTGGGATGCGATAGCCGGTCACGGCTACCTCTTCATCGGCCATTCGGAGTCCCTGTTCGGGATGAACACGAAGTTCGAATTCGTGAAAACTGACTGGGCCTGTTTCTACAAGAAATAAGCAGAGGAGCTCCTTGTGTCCGATCCAGTCTCGGTCCTCGTCGTCGATGATTCGGCCCTCATGCGGAACCTCGTCTCGAAGATCGTAGAAACTACTCCCGGGCTTGCTGTCGCCGACAAGGCGATGAATGGCATCTTTGCCCTCCAGAAGATTCCGCGCTGCAACCCGGACGTCATTGTCCTTGATATCGAGATGCCAGGCATGAACGGAATCGAGTTCCTCAAGGAACGCCGACGCCTTGGCATCGATATACCTGTCATCATCCTCTCCTCGATCGCCAAGAAGGGGGCTGAGGTGACCATGGAAGCCCTCTCGCTTGGAGCGGCTGACTTCATCACCAAGCCCTCTGGTTCGGTATCCTCTGATATCCACACCGTCGCTGGCGACCTTGCGCGCCTTCTCCTTGTCTGGGGATTGCAGCACCAGAGGCGCAAGGGGAAGACGTCTCCCCACTATGATTTCGAGGCTCCCGAACGCATGTTCGAGCCCCTTCCGAAGCTCGAGCGGCTCCATGCACCCAAACCGGAAGCGCCCAAGCCTGTCCGCAGCGGCGGTCCCATAGAGATCATCGCAATTGGCATTTCTACCGGAGGGCCGAACGCCCTTCGCGACGTCTTCTCCAGGATCGACGCAGATCTCACGCAGCCCATACTTGTCGTTCAGCACATGCCCCCTGGTTTCACCGAGGAGTTCGCCAAGAGCCTCGACCGCCTCTGCCCCCTCGACGTGAAGGAAGCTGCCGATGGCGACCTCATCCGCCCCGGCCGCATCCTCATCGCTCCAGGAGACCACCACATCGAGGTGGAGAAGCGCCCACTTGGCGCAATCGTGCGGATTTCAGATGCCCCGCCCGAGAATGGACACCGCCCCAGCGCCGATGTCCTGTTCGCGAGCGTCGCAAAGCACTACCAAAACAAGGTTTTGGGAGTAATTATGACAGGAATGGGCCGAGACGGGGCCAAGGAACTGGGTTCCATCATGAGGGAGGGCGGCTACACCCTTGGGCAGGATGAAGCGTCGAGTGTTGTCTATGGCATGCCCAAGGTCGCCTTCGAACTCGGGCATGTTCAGAAACAGGTAACCCTTTCTGAAATGGCTGGGGCTATTTCAGCCTTGGCCAAACAGCACAGGAACTAGCCCCTGTTTCTTGCGTTTTTCTCCCTGAAATAGAAGCAACGGCCCACCCTCCACGCGTAGTAATGAGCAGGAGGGATCGCATGCACATCATCCGACGGGCCTGCCTTTTTGGTGGGGGCACGCGAAATGGATCTTCCAAAAAAGGCCACACTTTAGCATGCAGTTTTTATGCCATATTGCCCGGAATTGCCAGCATCAAATGGCAAAAACACCGACTAGACGATTATCTAGCAGCTGAATTTGCCTATTGCGAGTATGGTTATGGGCTAGGGCAAACTGTAGGTCATCGTGTTTCGACCGAGGCCATCACGCGCCTGTCCATACATCCTCGATTTTTGATGTCGCTTCGGCGCCATTGGCCTGCTTCGGCCCGATCGGCACCTCAAGGCTACCAAGGGAGCCAGCCATGATGCCGTCTCCTCTGGCGAATGGGCTGGAACCCCTCTTTATCGATGGGCCAGATCTGTCGATCCCACGCAGTTCTACTCCCTTGCTAACAATCACGGGGTGTGGCAAGGGGCTTCTGGCAGTGAAGATTCCCTTCAGCACTCCCCTTTTCAATGCTTTGAAAAAGGTTCCCGGGGTCGTTCGGGGTGTCGAAAGGGGCACATGGACCATCCCTGACAACCAAGGAAGCGTGGACTTTCTTCTTTCTGCACTCTTCGATACGGGGCTATTTACCGACCCAAGCGCCCCGGCTCCACGTGCAAATTTCAAGGTTTCGGCCCAAACCACATCGGCCCCTGCTCCGCCAGAACCTCCCCGACCAATGCCTGCCCGTGATGCTGTCTTGAAGTCGAGCACGGAGGACTGGCGCTCACCACTTGAGGAAGCCCTTGCGGCCCGCAAGTACTCCCCGCGAACCCGAAAACGCTACCTCTCCATCATTTCCGACTTTATGGCTTTTATCTCCGTTTCGCTCGAACAAGGCCAACATGCCGATATCACTCGCTATCTCTCTATGATGGAAAGAAAACGCGGTGCTTCCGCCTCGACCCTCAACCAGTCCATCAGTGCGATCAAGTTTTTTTATCGCGCGGTCTATGGCCGGGAGTCCGTGGTTACCCGCCGGCCGCGTGCAGATAGGAAATTGCCTGGGGTACTCTCGAAGGAAGAAGCCATGAGCGTTTGCATGGCTCCTAAAAACCTCAAACATCGATTGATCCTCTCTATAGCGTACTCTGCTGGCTTGCGGGTCAGCGAGATTTCACGCTTGAAACTGGGCGACATCGATACGTCCCGCGGGGTGATTCATGTTCGTTCCGGCAAGGGGCGAAAAGACCGGTATTCCATCCTGGCTGTCGCCGTGAAGAAAATGCTCGCCGACTATCTGGACCTTGAACGTCCAAGGACCTGGCTTTTCGAGGGTCCCGATGGCAGCGCCCTTGCGATTCGCACTTTGCAGGCGGTTTTCTACAAGGCGGCAGAGGAGGCAGGGATTGAAAAAAGCGTGTCTATCCATAATCTCCGGCATAGTTTCGCCACTCATCTTCTTGAGGACGGTACAGACCTACGCCATATCCAGATTCTGCTTGGCCATGCCTCACCGAAGACAACCCAGGTCTATACTCACGTTGCCAAGCGGGATGTTCTTAAGATTCGTAGCCCTTTTGACACCGAGTAGCAGATACCGCATCCCGCGAGCTGCCTATCAGCTTGTGCTATTCGTGATATACCCCCATACTCGCCTGAACGCATTCTTGATATGCGGCCATCACTCCTTGAAGTCAGGATGGATTCAATGAAGTCGCGCTCGACAGAGGCTATTACGCCGCCGGAAATGAGTTTTCTGCGCAGATAGCCTTGGGTGGAATGAGGGATTCTTGGACCATCACCTAATTCGAGTTAGGTGCTAGTCAATATTTTGGCCACCCTTAAAGTGTTTGCGTGCCATCCGTGGCACGCAAAATATAGAATTGAGTATTCGAAAACTATACTAAATATAAATATAGTCCAAAGCAAAGGAGAATTGATATGGATGCGCTGAAGATTCAAGAAACTGATAGCTTTTCAGTCGGCAATACGATAAAATGCTATTGTAATAAATGTCGAAATGATTTGAATCACACAGTAATCAAGTCAATTAAGGAAGAATGGAAAGAAAATGTTTTTGAATATGGGGCTGATGGATATACTGATTATCAGATTATTAAATGCACGGGTTGCGATTCATTTACGTTTCGCGAAAGCAAATATCACTCAGAGTATCGCGATATTGAATCGGATGGGACATATGAACTATTGTATCCTGAATCATCTGCCAATTTTCGTGACGAAATGAACTTTGACGATTTGCCGTATAATTTGGAGACGATATATCGAGAGACAATTATTTGCTTTAATAAGAACCTTAAAACGCTTTGCGCTGCAGGTATCCGATCAATACTCGAAGGAATTTGTCGTGATAGAAAAATCAGGAAAGGGCATATTGAATACAAGGAAAAGAATGGAATAGTAAAAAGCAAATATTCATCAAACTTGGATGGAAAAATAAATGGCCTTGTAGAAAATGAAATTATAACCAAGGGCCAAGCGCAAGCACTACATGAATTACGATTCCTTGGAAACAAGGCAGTCCATGAATTAGATAGTCCGTCCTTAAAAGATTTGAGTATTGCATTAGAAATAATTGAGCATATTATAATAGATATATATGATCTACCGCTAAAATCGAAAAAACTAGAAAGAAGACGTGCAAAGAGCACATAATCATTATATCACGGATATGCGTTTTGGGGCGACTCCAGCGCACCACCAGCATTTTGACTTGCCGCTTTTGGTGCTTGGCTTCTTTAATGTGCCACGCAATTCGCGTTTTATACGCAGAAATCTGAGTCTGTGGTCAAGCCTGGCATAATCAAGTAAAATCCGCTTTGCGTTTATGATAGCTGATAGACATTTGGTCATTCTAACCGATTGTTCACAGGGAGATAATTTATGTCCTTACAAACACATAGCCAGATGGCAAACTTCATTTGGAGCATCTGCAACTTGCTCAGAGGGCCTTATAAGAGGAACGAATATCGGAAAGTCATCCTTCCTTTGACCGTCCTGCGGCGCTTTGATTGCATACTGGAACCATCCAAAGCAAAGGTGCTGGCAGAATTCGATAAGCTCAAAGGCAAGTCGGAAAACATCGTGAATGCCCAGTTGCGGACTATAACCGGGGTACCCTTTTACAATCTTTCCAAACTGAGCTTCAAAAAGCTGTTGGATGATCCGAACCAGATTGCACCAAACCTAAACAGTTACATCAATGCTTTTTCGCCCAATGTCCGACAGATTTTCGAGAAATTCGAATTTGGAATCCAAGTTAACAAGATGAGTGAAAAGAACCTTCTATTCAATGTCATCAAGAAGTTTGCCTCCGATGAGATAGACCTCTCACCAGGCACAATCGACAACATTCAGATGGGCTATGTGTTTGAGGAGCTGATCCGGATAGGGGCGGAACAATCCAATGAGGAGGCGGGAGAGCACTTTACTCCTCGCGAGGTCATCAAGTTGATGGTCAACCTTCTCTTGTCGCCGGAAACCGATCTAAGGAAGAGCCATGTGGTCAAGACCATCTACGACCCGGCATGCGGAACTGGCGGAATGCTTTCGGTTGCTGAAAGCTATATCCGAAACCTGAACAGTGAAGCCCAGCCTCACCTTTTTGGTCAGGACTGGAACGATGAAGCCTATGGTATTTGCAGGGCAGATATGCTGATAAAAGGTGAAGACTCGGACAACATCAAGCCCGACTGCACCTTTGAAAAAGATGGATTCCCCAAAGAGAAGTTTGACTACATGCTGGCAAATCCGCCTTTTGGCGTGGAATGGAAGCAGCAACAGAAGTCGATTGAAAATGAAAACCAGACCTTGGGTTACGATGGCCGTTTTGGTGCGGGACTTCCGCGCATCAATGATGGATCGCTGCTTTTCTTGCAGCACATGATTTCCAAGATGCGCCCCCCATCAGATGGGGGCAGCCGCATCGGGATTGTCTTTAATGGCTCGCCCTTGTTTACTGGGGACGCGGGAGGTGGCGAGTCCAACATTCGGCAGTGGATCATCGAGCAAGACTGGCTGGAAGCTATCGTAGCTCTGCCAGATCAACTTTTCTACAATACAGGGATATCAACCTACCTTTGGATACTTACCAACCGCAAAGAGAAGCGGCGCGAAGGCAAGATACAGCTGATCGATGCGCGTGAATATTACGTCAAAATGCGCAAAAGTCTTGGAAACAAGCGCAATCAAATTGGGGATGGCCAAGAAAGCAGGCCGGACCAAATTGCCGCAATTAGCAAAATCTATGGCAATTTTCTGCATGCTGAAACCTGCGTCATTGAACTCGATGGAAGCAAGAAAGAGATCATTGTATCAAAGATCTTCGACAACAACGACTTTGGTTACAACAAGATCACAGTAGAACGTCCTCTTCGACTTATCTTTCAGGCTAGCGCTGAAAGGATTGCACTTTTGGATGGGATTAAAGGCTTTCTAAAAATTGCCGAAAGCGACAAGAAGAACGAGACCATCCGCCAGCAAGAAATCTCTGCTGGTCTCAAGCGGCAAGTGGCTATCAAGACCATGCTGGGGGATTTGGCCAAGGCCACCAAAGGACAGCTTTTTAAGGATCGTCTAGCCTTCCTCAAGGAACTGAAATCCATCGACCAAAAATCAGGAGTTCGCTTGTCGGCGCTCGAGCTGAAAGCCGTTTTGGAAGCCTTGAGTGAAAAGGATGAGACCGCCGATGTTTGCAGGGACGCCAAGGGCAATCCAGAGGCTGATTCCGACCTGCGGGATACCGAAAATGTACCTCTTAAGGAAAACATCGAAGCCTATTTCAAGCGCGAAGTACTCCCCCATGTGGGTGATGCCTGGATCGATCATTCCAAGACCAAGGTCGGCTACGAAATTCCCTTGAACCGACATTTTTACCGCTATGAGCCGCCCCGAGCACTAGAAATCATTGAACAGGACATCAGGGGGCTCGAACAAGAGATCATGAGCCTATTGGCAGAGGTGACCGGTAGTGAGGGGACTTTGAAGTGAGCGTTACAGGACAAACACCGCTTTTTTCTGCCGTCGCTGAAATCATTCACCAAGCCCGGAAACGGGCGTCTACGGCTGTTAATACCATACTTTTAGAAACCTATTGGCAGATTGGTCAGTTGATCGCTGTGGATGAACGGCAGGGTGACAAGCGGGCGCTTTATGGCAGGGGGCTCTTGAAGGAGCTGGCCCGGGATTTGACCTTGGAGTTTGGGAAAGGCTTTGATGAGCGGAACCTTAACAATATGCGGGCTTTTTATAGAGCCTTTCCGATTTGGAACGCAGTGCGTACCGAATTGAGCTGGACCCATTACCGCCTCTTGTCTCGGGTGGAAGACGCGGCCAAACGCGACTTCTATCAAAAACAGAGCATCGAAGCTGGCTGGAATAGCCGCACCTTGGATCGGAACATCAGCACCCTGTATTTTGAACGGCGCCTACCCGCCGATTCCTCTCTCTCTTTTGAGACAGCCCAATCCCTTAAAGACCCCTATATTTTCGAATTCCTCGGCTTGAATCAATCTGCCAAGCATCACGAGCGAGTAGTTGAGAGCGCCTTGATCGACCATCTTCAAAGCTTTTTCCTTGAGCTTGGGAAAGGCTTTGCCTTTGTGGCCAGGCAACAGCACATTGTCACCGACACGTCGGATTTTTTCATCGATCTGGTATTCTACAATTATCATCTCAAGTGCTTTGTCCTGATCGACCTCAAGACCACTAAACTGACCCACCAGGACATCGGTCAGATGGACATGTATGTGCGTATGTACGAGGACCTAAAAAAGGGGGCCGACGACAACCCCACCATCGGCATTATTCTCTGTACGGAAAAAGACGAGACGGTTGTAAAATACTCGGTCCTCGCTGAAAGCAAAAACCTCTTTGCCAGCAAGTACCTGCTCTATTTGCCCAAGGAAGAAGAACTCATCCGCCTGATCGACGAAGACCGAGAGCGCTTTGCCTTGGATGTCGGCACGGAGGCTATGGATGAAGAATAAACCGTATCCGAAAAATAAGCCCAGCGGCGTCGAATGGTTGGGGGAAGTCCCGGAGCATTGGAACTTGATTAGATTGAAGAGTATTGGTCGTTTTAAAGCGGGTGCTGGTTTTCCTGATGAGGAACAAGGCCTTGAAGAAGAAGAACTTCCATTTTTCAAAGTTGCAGATATGAATAATGCTGATAATAGTGTACTGATGAAAACGGCGAATAACTACGTTTCAAAAGCTACTGCTCGAAAGCTTGGAGCATATATCTTTAAAAGCAAGACAGTCATATTTGCCAAAGTTGGTGCTGCGCTGCTTCTAAATAGGCGCAGGATACTTGATCATGATTCGTGCATCGACAACAATACGATGGGCTATGAGATACGGTCAGCTGATTACAAATACGTCTATTATTGGCTAACTCCCATCGATTTTGGACGCTTAGCAAATCCAGGAGCGGTTCCTTCCATAAATGATGGCCAGTTGAGAGAAATATCTATTGCTCTTCCTCCTCTCCCCGAGCAGCAAGCCATCGCCGTCTTTCTTGACCGCGAGACGAGCCGTATCGATTCCCTCATTGACAAAAAGAAAAAGCTTTTGGAATTGCTGGCGGAACAACGCACAGCACTCATCTCTCGGGCGGTTACCAAGGGCCTGGATGCCGGGGTCAAGCTGAAACCCAGCGGAGTGGAATGGTTGGGGGAGGTGCCGGAACATTGGGAGGTGAGCAAGCTAAAGTATGGCTCGCAAACCTCCACAGGTCTTGCCTTTAGCAGCGATGATTACACTGATGAAGGTATTCCATTAATACGAATAGGTGATATTCTTCAAGATGGCACCATAGATATTCAGGATTCAAAGAGGTTACCTGAGGAATATTTGCGAACATATCATGAAGCGACCATTAGGAAAGGCGACATCCTCATGGCAATGACAGGAGCAACGATTGGAAAAGCAGGACGATATCAATTTGAAGAGCCAGGATTGCTAAATCAGCGTGTCTGCAAATTCGTTCCTCACTTGATCATTGACAATTATTTTTGGTTTATTTTGAAGTCTGAGCAATATTTAGAGCATATAGTACTTACTGGTTTTGGTGGTGCTCAGCCCAACATTTCCGATGTTCAGCTATTGGATTTTTACGCGGCAATCCCCCCTTTGTCCGAACAGCATTCAATCGCTGCTTTTCTCAATACTGAGACAGCAAGGATCGACGCGCTAGTAGCAAAAATAAAAAGCGCTATCGGAAAATTACAAGAATATCGGACAGCGCTGATCTCTGCGGCAGTCACCGGAAAAATCGATTTACGGGAGTAGGCATGAGCGCTGAGTTCATTGTTTCAAGCTTCGAAGACTACCTCCGCATAGTGAAGGACGAGATTGCCTCTACTACGCGCTTCTATCGTGGACAGGGGAAGCGCGTAGTTGACGGCTATCAATTGTGGCCTTCGATAGCTCGATACGAGTACCTGAAATGCAAGACATCCTTAGAGCTCATCGATATTGAAAAGCGAGTACTCTCAACATTTTCTAACCATGTGATTGGCCATGTGAATCATATCCCACGTGATGATTGGGAGATGCTCGCCCTGGCGCAGCATCATGGATTGCCAACCAGATTCATGGACTGGTCGACCAATCCACTGGTAGCCCTCTATTTTGCCACCCGCGAAACAGAGAAGAACAAAGACGGGAATCTGATGGATAGCGCCGTCTATATTCTGGTTCAGCAACCCCTGAACTACAACGATCTGAAATCACAACGGAGCAAAGTAAATCCCAGTTTGATCGACATAGAAAATAATTACGAATCAGTTCCTGAGCCCGAAGATCCCTATGGTCACTATGGCATAAATATAGAAACAACCATATCGGACGGCGAAGAATCGAGTGAATCTTCACCCAAGAAAGTCACAAGGGCAATTTTGCCCGATGATATTTTTACTCCCTTTCTAATAACCGCCAATGTCATATACGAACCTCCCCATGTTTCACCCCGGATTCGGTCGCAAGATGGGGTACTGCTCGCCTGCTTC
>JBAXTA010000001.1:0-62017 GCA_037130415.1 Spirochaetota bacterium | reverse complement strand
ATATAGCGCTCCCAGTCACCCTCATCCTTGACGAGCCATACCGGGCTTTTTGTCGCGAGGTAGACCTTGTCCCTGGCGCCAAGCCGCGCAAGCGTCCGGCCCACCACCGCTTCGCTCATCTCGCGGTGGTAGGGCCAGGCGGTGTCGATGTAATTGATGCCCGAGTCGATGGCGGCGCGGAACATGTCTTCGACGGCGGCCTCGTCGATGGCGGCGGCGTCACCGCCCTTGGTCGGAAGGCGCATGCAGCCGAGGCCGAGGGCTGACACCTCGATATCCTGGATCTTGGGGAAACGGCGGTAAAGCATGGGCAGGACTATACCCCCAAGGCCCTGTCAGGGGAAAGCGCGCTATTTGATCTCGAGGTGGAAATCGAAGCTCGGAATGGGATTCGCCGGCTTGTCGATCTTCTGGGCGATGGCTTCCACTGTTGCCTGTACCGTGATCGCGTGCACGCGCTCCAGCATGGCTCCGCCCATGGCGGGTTTGCTTGCAGCCGCAGCCGGCTTCGAAGTAGCGGCAGGAGCCGCCTGAGGGGCTGGAGTAGAAGATGCTGACCCGCCACCCGACGCTGCTGCGCCTCCAGTGTCTGCAGGCCCTCCTCCTCCAGGGCTTCCTCCCGCATCAGTGATTGCGGCGCCACCACCCGCGCCTCCAGAATCTGCGGCAGCGCTGCCGCTGTCTGTGGACGCAGCCCCTCCCGAGGCATCGGCCGAGCCGCCGCCATCCCCGGACGAAGCAGTTGCCGAAGTGTCACCACCTGAGTCGCCAGCTGCTGTATCGGATGACTCCGTCGTGTCGGAAGAATTGTCAATGGGCGTCGGCTCGACAACTACGGCTATTGGGGGGGCAACGTTGCCGCTGCCCTTTACCACATAGCTGAACTCACCCATTCCCACCGACCGGGACTGGGAGGTTGGTGTCATGAGCTTGACCGTTCCACGATCGACGAGGAGGTTTGTCCCATCGAAGAGAAAGGCCGTGCCGCGCACGGAGGCGGTCGCAGTAGGACTTGTGACGTTGAACTCGCTGGTCTGTCCTGCCTGCGGTGGGACATCCGCGTGGACGCGCCCCGAAAGGAGGTACAGCTCGGTCTGCGTGCCGCCAGCCGTCTTGACGAGTTCATCGAGGGACAGACGCGTGATGGGCTTCATCGAAATCGAGATCTTTCCGATCTTGAGGACGGCCGTGCTCTTGAATCCCGTGGAAACGAGGGAGCCCTTGCTCACCTTGGACCCTACCTTTGCCGGTTTCCAGTCGGCCCCCGGCAGCTGGTACTCCACCTTGCCGCTGACCTCAGAGAATACAGCCTCCTGGGCCTGGCTTGTGACAGTTACCAATACCAGCGCCATAAACATCGACCTTCGCGGGTTTTTCATCGGCATCCTCACATGGACAAAATTGCAGAGACTGAGAGCGTGAACTTCGTGGGCGAGTCCGCTTTCACGAACATGGTGACAGTATTCGGCACGTAGACGCCTAGCCCCATCGAAAGCATGAGGTCTGAGGTCGGGTAGGAAGCAAGGAGCATGTTGGTTTCGAAGCCCAGATAGGGTCCCGAGGCATCGGCCCTGACAGAACCCTTGGACGGCACATTATTGCTCGCCCTGAACAGCGCTATTGCGGAAAGGCCACAATAAAGGCCGCTCAAGGGTGAGAGGAAGGATTCAAGCGAGACCGAAGCGACATCGGAGAAGGGCAAGGCGGCGACCGAACCCACAGATCCCATCCGGATCGGAGTAAAGGTTCGAAAAACCCCCGAGTTGCCGCTCGCGAAAAGGGTGTTCTGGCTGAGGCGCAGTCCCATGTATTGCGGAAGCGAGAGGTCGAACTGGCTGCCAAAGGCAAAGGAGGGGAAGATGCCGGTGGAATAGCCGATCTCATAGACTCCCCATATCTTCCAGCCGAGGAGACGCGTGAACTTTATTGATGCCGAGGGCTCAAGATACAGCGTATGGGTTGGAATCTTCAATCGCGCAAGTCCCGCTACGTCGATCTGGCCCCAGCCCTCAAAGCCGATGTCGAGCCCCCTTGCAAGCTCGGTGGAGAAGGCTCCAATGCCGACAAAAGCCCGCTGCGGAGCGAAATAGCTCGCCACATATGAGTTGAGGGATGTGAAGGAGACGGCAGCATCGTCGATGGCGGCATCGGCTGAATCGATGTAGGACCTCGCGTCTGCCTTGTAGAGCAGCCCCCGGTATCCGAGCGATGCCTTGTAGCTTATGTTGCCGATGGCAAGTTCAGCGGAGGCACCGTCCGAAAGCCCGCTGATTACCTGGGTTGCAGTGTCCGAAAAGTTTGTCCGCCCGAAGGCATAGCTGAGGAGGGAGGTCTTTCCGAAGACAGCGCTGAGAGAACCTACATAGTCAGTCCGGTCCAGATCGATCCTGAGCGGAGTGATCACAGGGCTGATTGTTTTGAAGTCCGGTGAGACCTGAAAGGCTGCACTGAATTCGTAGAAACCAGAGACGTAGAGCTTGGCGTCTGGTCCAAGGGGAACCTTGAGCCAGGGACTCGCACGATTGGATTGGCTGAGGAGCGGCATGCTGTCGTAGGAGACCATGCTATTGTTCGAGAGATCGAGTCCGAAATCCAGTGCATGGATGGATGTCTGGGAGAACAAGGCCGCAGAGATGGCGCATATCCGGCAAAGGCGCTGCATCAATTCGCCCCCAGGGTATCGAATACCATGCTCAGGATCTGGATCGCCATCGACCCGTCCACCGGGGATGCGGGATCGTAGACACTCTGGATGACCTGCATGGAAGAAAGCTCACGGAACGCATAGCGCGGACTCGGGAAAAGGGTGTACATGATCCCACCCTTGAGGTTGAAGGCACGCATGAGTATGTAGGAATAGGAGGCCAGTTCGATCGGCTGGTTGATCTTTGCGCCTGCAGGAGCCCAGCCCATGTTGGTCAGAAGCTCGAAGGCCCTGGCCTCATCGGCATCCTCGGCGAGATTGTCAGAAGCTACAAGAATGAGATAGGCGGTCTGCCCCACCGTGATCGACTGCTTGGCGAGAAGGCCGTCCAAAAACTCGTTGGACTGCGCCCAGACCATGCCCCCCGGGAAAATAACCGAGAAGGTGAACACGAGGGCGAAAGGCAGCATTCGATTCATCGTCCATCCTTGTATTCAGACCTTGATTCATTATAATCCGCATTGGGCTGTAAGCAACGGGGAGGCGCCATGAGCACGAATAAAACGAACAGGAGCCTCGTGCTCCTGCCATTGGGAGTCGGCGCGCTCTTCGCGATCCTCAGTCTGCTCGGCGCGACCAAGGGGCTGGAGTTCAGGGCTTATGATTTCTTCCTGGGCCTGAAGCCCGAGGTCAAGCAGGACAAATCCATAGTCCTCCTCGATGTGGATGAGGAATCAGTCGTGCGCACGGGCTCCTGGCCCTGGCCACGTGGCCTCATCGCAAAGGGCCTTGAGGGCCTCTCCGAGTTTGGATCCTCCTATGCAGTATTCGATATCGAGTATATTGAAAAAAGCCCTATGAGCGTCGACCGCGAGTACCTCGAAGGCGGCTTGAAAAACGTCTTTGACGGCTTCTTCGATGATATCGGATCCAACATCGGGGATCTGTTCAGCGCCATCGGAAGCGGCAATATCAAGCTCGCCGACGCAAGGGACTACGGCGAGCAGCTCCTTGACTACCTGAAAACAGGCAAGGGCACCCTCTATGCAAAAACAGGGAAGGTAGCTGTCGAGAATGACAGCTACCTCGGAAGGGCAATGCGCCTATTTGGAAACTCATTTGTGACGATCAACCTCCAGCCGGCAAAGCTTGACGCGGCCAGTGCTGCACAGCGTGCAATCGCGGAAAGCAGCTTCGCCTATCCCAAGGTCACTGCGGCTGCACCGGTCCGCAGCAGCGATAAGGATTTCCTTCTCCCCATTCTGGAGGTTTCCTCCATGGCCAGGAGTGCGGGCTTTACGAACGTCTTCATCGACGAGGATGGCGTCAGGCGCCGCATCCGGCTAGTCGAGGAGATCGACGGAAAACGTTACCTGCAACTGGCCTTCTCGCCCCTCATGCGCCGACTTGGCGAACCTGAAGTAATGGTGAAAAACTCAAGCATCCTGCTCAAGGGTGCGAGGCTCGCGGACAGGAGCATGGACATCTCGATTCCCCTGGACGAGGAAGGAAGGATGCTGATCCGCTGGCCCAGGGCCAATTACGCCGAAAGCTTCACCCACCTTTCCTTCTATCGCATCCTCGAGTACCTCAGGAACGAGGGTATCCTCGTGTCGAACCTCCGCTACCTTGCCAAGCTCCAGGCATGGAGCCTCGTGCCGAGCGCCAACCCCATCGACGCGGCGGTCGCCGCCTGGGATGCCGAGTCGGAAACACGCGACGCTGCCATCGCCAGCGGCAGCGCCGAGGATCGCGCAACCTGGCTAGCAGCCAAGGCCGCAGCCAAGGCTGAAACCGCGACCGTCCTTGCCGCTGGATGGGATACGCGGCTTCCCGAAATCATCGACGTGGCAAAGGCCAAGGCCAAAGCTGCCGATACTCCTCTCTATGATGAACTCAAGACACGCGTGGCGACATTGTTTGGCAATTGCATCAATACACAGGCCATCGTCGACGAGCAGGGCAAAAAACTCCGCTCCAAGCTCGAGGGAGCCTTTTGCATCATCGGATGGACAGCCACCGCTACCACTGATATTGGCGTTAATCCATTCCATAAAAGCTATGTGAATGTCGGCACCCATGCTGCGGTCGCCAACACCATCATCCAACGCGACTTCATATACCCGGCACCGACCTGGGTCAGCGCCCTCGCATCCCTGATCCTCGCAGCCCTGGTAGCCTTTGCCATCTCAAGGCTTGAGACAGCCACAAGGATCGTGGCTGGCGTCGTCGCAACAATCATCGTAATTGCTCTTGATTACGCCCTCTTCGCCCTGACCGGAATCTACGTCCAGGTACTTGCCCCAGCGCTCTCGACCTTTGTTTCCTTCCTCGGCTATGCAGGACTTTCATTCCTGATCTCGGAGCGCGAAAAGAACTTTATCCGCAAGGCCTTCGGGACCTACCTCTCGGGCGACATCATCAATCAGATCATAGCGGACCCCGACAAGCTCAGCCTTGGCGGCCAGAAGATGTGGATCACTGCACAGTTCACCGACGTTAAGGGATTTTCCACCATTTCCGAGGCCCTCGATCCCGAGCAACTCGTCAAGCTCCTCAACCTCTATCTGACAGGCATGAGCAACATCATCCTCGCGCAGCGAGGCACCATCGACAAATTCGAAGGCGACGCCATCATCTCCTTTTTCGGGGCGCCGGTGCACTATGAGACCCATGCCCGCGAGTCGGTACTTTCCGCCATCCTCATGAAGAAGAAGGAAGCCGAGATGAACATGCAATTCCTCGCGGACAAGCTCAGCCCGACACCCCTCCTAACGCGCATCGGCCTCAATACCGGCGACATCGTCGTGGGCAACATGGGCACCGAGAAGAAAATGAACTACACAATTATGGGTAACGCAGTCAACCTTGCCGCTCGCCTCGAAGGCGTCAACAAGCAGTATGGTACCTGGATCCTCGCGTCAGGCGCCACGAAGGAAGAGGCCGGAGACGAGTTTGTTTCCAGGCGTCTCGACCAGGTGCGGGTCGTCGGCATAAATACACCGGTGCAGCTCTGGGAGATGATCGACCAGCGTTCGGAGACGAAGGAGGAAAACCTCGATTTCCTGTCGCGTTTCGAACAGGCCCACCTCCTCTTCGATGCCCGCGACTGGAAGGCCTCCCTCGAAGCCTTCGCAACCCTGGCGGTAGAGCGCCCGGGGGATGGCCCCTCGGCCACCTATCTCAGGAGGTCGGAGACCTTTGTGAAGACTCCTCAGCCAGCAGACTGGGACGGAGTATTCTCGCTCAGCGAAAAATGATGGTCTGGCTACCAGGCTCCGGGCTTTCTCGGTTCGGTCCTCGCCTTGCCCAGGATGTTTGCTGAGGAGGCTCCGGCAAGAGTGGCAACAGCCGGCATATTGGCCGTGGCAGGCGTTTCGTAGCCGTTGCCAAGTTTGAAGTCCGCTCTGGAATTGCCCTCGCCCTTCGGCTTGACGGGTACCTTGCCATCCGCAGCGACGAGGTGCCCTGTTGCATCGAAGGCCAGATAGGTCGCCTTTGACTGGACATCGTTATAGTACCCACCAGTACAGCCAAGAAAGACCGAACCGTTGATGGCATTGGGGGCTGACTCGCCATAATTTGCCTGGACGCCAAAGGATTTGGCGCTTCCATACGCGGCAATAATACAGTTCTCGATGTCAGGATCGGAAGCGGAGATGAAGATAGCGACGACTGCGGAACCTGTGCCTCCGGAAATAGTACAGTTTTCAAGCCTGGATCCCTTGCTGTTGTAGTAGGCCGCACCGTAGCTCAGGTTTGCCGCGTTGCCCGCGAGCACAGAACTTGCGACAAAGGCTTTGGCATCGGTTGCCTGCAGGCCGCAGCCGCCCACCGTTCCCGTTCCCGCAACGAGGTAGGAGGACACAACGCTTACGGTTGCTCCATCCACTGCCAGTCCGTACGAGGTCGCACCCCCAGCCCCGTCGAGGCGGCAGAGCCTGAATGTTGGATTGGCGGAACCCGCCACTACTGCGCCATAGCCGTAGCTTCCGGAACCTCCATACGAAGTGCAATCGAGCAGCTCCGGGCTGGCCTTGTCAGCGATCAGGATGCCGCTGCTGTATGAAGCCTCGCCACCGTGGAACTCGATATGCTCGATATGCAACGTCGCGTCTGCATCGCTTCCTGAGATGACCATTGCCGCAGCTGGAGCTTTCTTGGTGCTCGCTGAGCCTGCAATGCCGCTTATCCTCGTCCTCGCGGCGCCATCGGCGGAAAAGTCTGCCTTGTAGCCACCCTTAATCGAAAGGCCACCTGACTTGATTGAAAAGGATTCAGTAAAGGCGCCGGTTGCAAGCTTGATCGTATGAATTCCTAATGTATCTGCCAAAGAGATTGCGGCGGCAACATTGCCGAGTGGGGCTCCACGCCGGCCGTCTCCTTTGCCGCCCGGCGCAGCGCAGATCTCCCCGATATCGTACTCGGAGGCCACAACCGGGGAAACCTTGCCCCCGACGACGAAGGCGCGGGCCTTTACAATTGTTGTTTTCGAAATGGAAAACGGGACCGTGTAGCGTTGCCCAGAAGCGGCACTGGGCTCACTGCCATCGATTGTGTAATTGACCTGGGCTTCCTTGAGATCAGGTGGATCGATTGCGACTTGCACGCTTACGGCAAACACGCCACCTGCCGTCTTGAAGGTCGGTGGCGGGACATCGAGGTTGGCTATTCGCAGTACTTCGGCCTTGACTGCGGCATCGGCGGCAGCATCGGCAGCTGCCTTGTCGGCGATGGCTTTTTCCGCGGCAGCCTTCTCGGCCGAAAGCTTATCGGCCAAAGCTTTGTCAGCAGCCTTCTTTTCTGCAAGCGCTTTGTCTGCTGCAGCTTTATCAGCGGCACCCTTTGCAGCCGCCTTTTCAGCTGCCAGCTTTTCAGCGGCGGCTTGATCCTCAGCTGCCTTGTCAGCGGCTGCCATATCCGCAGCTGCCTTTGCTAACGCTTTTTCGGCTGCCAGCCTTTCAGCTGCGGCCTTTTCAAAGGCAGCCTTCTCTGCTGCTGCTTTTTCCACAGCAGCTTTTTCAGCAGCGGCCCTGTCCGCCGCCGCTTTATCAGCCGCCGCCTTGGCAGCTGCCTCGGCTACAGCTTTCGCCGCAGCCTCTGCCTGTGCCCGGGCTGCCAGCTCAGCCTGAATTTTTGCTGCTGCTTCAAGCTCAGCCTGAGCCTTGGCGACTGCTTCGGCCTGTATCCTGGCAGCCTCATCGGCCAGGGCTTTTTCGGCAGCTGCAGTTTCTGCCTGAGCTGCTGCTTCGGCCCTGGCCTTTGCTATTTCAGCGACTGCAGCCTCCGCCTGAGCGGCTGCTTCGGCCTCAGCCTGGGCTTTTTCGGCAGCTGCAGCCTCCGCCTGAGCGGCTGCTTCGGCCTTGGACTTTGCTATTTCAGCGGCTGCAGCCTCAAGCTGTTCCCTGGTAGGGGCTACAGCAGTTTTCGCTGCAGGCTTCTTTTTGGGTGCGGGAGCAGCAACCGGGGCCGGGGCCTTAGGTAGCGCTTGTGTCAGTGCTGGCGCTGCCTCTGCGGCCGGGGCTGTGGGGGCGGCTACTGGCTGCGTTTTAGGCGCCGGGGCGCCACAGCCTGTTACAAGAAAGCAGACAGCGAGGAAAGCTGCGACCAAGGCGAGGCTTGTGGAACGCGATACTCTTCGGCTCTGCAATATAGGTACTAGGTACGACATGTATTAACTCCATATGTCTCGATTGATGGAAGCTATGAGTATAGCAGATTGCCGTGCCGATGATCTGCTTTTCTTCACTACTATTACATACTCAAGGGAAGCGATGTCCAATAACAATCACTGATACTCCAACAAGATCGCGTTCTGGGCAGAGCTTGGACCTGTGACCGATATCGAGCCAGAAACGCCCAAGGTCCCCGCCAAATCCATATAGCCTGTTGCATATAGCTGCCCGCTAGAACCAACGGCGACGCTGGTGACCTGCGAGGCAACATTCCCTGAGCTGGTCGATCTCGCCCAGAGGGAGCTACCACCAGAATTATATTCAGCCACAAAGAGGTTATTGCCTGCAGATGCGCTTCCTTGGACAGTGACTCCGTTCCCAAGATTGAAAACGCCACTCCCTGCGATCGAGCCTCCCACAAAAATATTGCCATTCGGCTCGATAGCAAGGCTATTTATGATTGAGCTTCCCGTTCCAGATTCCACGGTGGTAGCCCAGAGAGGCGTGCCTGTGGAATCATATTTTACAAGCACCAGACTGGTATCCGTCGTTGCTGTCGAGGAAGAACTGGCCGGAGTAACGCTCTTTCCGTTGCCAAGATTCACGATCGTGGTTCCTGTAGTAAATCCTGCTGCATAGGCATTGCCGCTCGCATCCACCGCTACAGCATTATATTGGCTCGCGCCGCCACCTGATCCTGCTGAAGTGGTGGTAGCCCATTGGGCACTACCGCTGGAATCGTACTTGACGATGACCAGGTTCGAACCATTTGAACTTCCGCTTATTGAGGAAGAGCTACCCCCGAAATTGAAGGCGTCAGGTCCCATGACTTGACCAACAGCCCAGGCACCTGTGCCATTGGCGGCGATGCCGTAGCAATAGGACCAATTGGTGGCGTTAATTGGAGTGCGAGCCCATTGCCCCACGCCTGCAGTCGAGTATTTGACGACAGCGAAATTATGATTTCCGCTGGTAATCGCGGGTGGCGTGTTGGTAGCCGTTCCTCCATAGTCATAGGACTGTCCGGACCAGGTTGGCTCACTTCCAACAACAAAGAGGCCCCCGCTTCCATCCAGGGCGAGAGGACCAAATTCGGTGCCGTACGGGGCGGAGCTAAGAGTCTTGAGCCAGACGCAGGCTCCGGTCGAATCAAGTTGTCCGATGACAAGATTGGGACAGGCGCCATATGGGGTCACGATGGATTTGGTACCGACAGCAAATGTTCCGATACCGCTTCCGCCTCCGGCAAAATAGACGTTTGACGTGGAATCGATCGCAATTCCGGATAGCCAACTACCGGCGCCATTGGTATAGCTGCCCGACACGATAGACGGCGCTGCGCCATTCGGATCCGTCTTTACAAGGGAATGCTGGCCAAATGACCCAGCATGCAATCCAGTCCTCCACAGATTTCCCGTGGTCTGATCGACAGCCATGCCTAGGAACCACGTGTTCTCACCGGTATACTCGTTTGTCGCGCGTGCCCAGCCGACATTCCGCGTCGCCCCTCCACTATAGCCGCCTTCGCCATAGAGCGCAGTGATCTCAGCACCCGTGAGAATGCGATTGTAGATGCGGAAGCTATCCATTGCGCCGTTGAAATAGTTCTGATGGTAGACCGCTCCAGCACCGAGCGAGATTGAACTCACGCCATCATTGCCGGTCGCCGCCATCGACTTCGTAGAGGAGTTGTCAATGATGAGATTCATCGTGGTTCCATCATAGGTCGCAACCACGTGGTGCCAGCTGCCAGTTCCATAGGCCGTTGAAGAGACATTATGGGGATTGCCACTGCCGCTATAGTGGATAATTCGGACAGTCCCTGCTGAGTCGATGGCGCCGGCAAGCACGGAACTGCCGTTGTTGCACTCGAAGAAGTTGCCCATGATGCCTGTAGCCGGGAGGCTTGTAGCATTGAACCAGAAGCTTATCGAGTAGTAGTTGACATTGAAACCCGGTGCGAGAACCGAGGAGACATACTGCGTGGAACCATCGAATTTGGCTGCCTGAATGCCCGGTCTATGACCGCTAACAAATGTGGGTGAGCCGGTGGAAGCCAAGGTATTGCCATTGGCGCTAGTGTCGCCATAATTTCCATCAAGCAACCAAACAGCCACAGGAGGCAGAGCTGGCACCGTCACAATGAAGGAATGCGTATAGGATCCACACGTAACATGAACCGTCGTCGATCCAGGACCAATAGGCAGCAGCATGCCGTCGCCACTATGGACAATCACAACCGCCACATTATCAGACGAATAGGTGAACGACGGACTGGTCCCAGTATAACTAATGCCGATAAGCTGTGAAATATAGTTGCTACCATCATTTTGAATCGTTACATTCAGATCGGTTAGGCTGAAATCACCCCAAAACGATGAAAGCGTTGCTGTCGGAGAAGGATACTCCCCCATCCGCATAGAAGGCGCTTACTTTGAATATGGCACCGTTCGGTGGCTCAGATGCTCCAAGATCCACATTGAGCACTCCCATCGAATCGACATCATCGACTGAGATCGTCATGTAGTCCCAAGGATAGAAGCCGGAAATGCCGCAGGTGACGCGATAGCCAGTAAGTCCATACTCAGAGCCCAACTCCCAGGAAAGGATATAGGAATTGCTCGTCGTGTTGAACCAGACATAGGGCGATGCAGGTTTCTGATAGGAAAGCGGAAGGTCCTGATCGGTCAGCCTGATCGTCTTTGCGCTCAGTCTGTCATCAAAAACATGCACGATTTCGCTTATCGTCGAAACATGGCCGGCAGGACTCGTCACATTGAGCCTGAGCCGGTATTCGCCGCTTGGGAGGTCGGTAGCCTCTATTTGGGCCGGGTCGAGCTTCTTGGTGACAGGATCAACAGGCAAGGTGCTGGATGAATGATGAACCCGGGTATCATCCACAAACTCTGCACCAGAAGCCGCTCCGGGGACTGAGACCGCCTGGAGAGAAAAGCCGACTGACGCGACGAATGGATCGATAGCGATCCTTGTCGGTATGTCGGGCCACTCATAGGTCACGACAAAATTACCCGTCCCTGCCTTGGTCATTTCCACGCTGCTCAGGAAAACTTGTGCATTGTTGGTTCCATTGTTCATCATAACAGTCGTTGACCCTGAATAGAGTGCCCTGTCCGAACCATCGAAGGAATCTACCTGGATCGAAAATGACATCCCCACATTGAGGAAGATCGGATCAGCGACATTCAAGACATGAGTATGATCGAGAACGAGAGAAGAGCCTGAAAAGACGCGCACCCTGTAATAATCAGCCTGAGGCGTAACGGTACGCGCGGAAAAACCTCTCCCCACCACCTCGCTCACCGAAATAACCAAGCTGCCTTTGGTTTGGGAGGTTCCTTGAGTGCCGAAAAGCCATTGGCAACCCGAAAGTAGTGCGATCACCGAAAACGCAGCAAGTACAGCAATATGGCGTTTCATGACTACCCGCCTTATTGGGGGCCGGAATAATTATGGAGATCCACCGTCTTTTCGGACCAGATAGACCCCTTGCTGACTCTCACTTTGACAGTGACATTATAGGAGCTATCGATCAACAGTCCATCGCCGACATAGGCATCATAACAGGAACCAGAAACAAACGATAAAGTTCCTGAATCGCCATCTTCTGTATTGGAATACGACCATTGATAGTCGTCATATATTGCTCCTACAGCTGTAAGATAGACGTGATTGTGAATTATATACTTTCCGTCGGCATAGCGGCAGGTAATGGTAGAACCAACGGCACCCTCGGTAACTGCAATATCGAAAGGTAGACAAGTAACCGTCATTTCGGATGAATAGTTGCGCCCACCCACTGTTGCGACAACGCCAATCCGGTTCTTCCCTGCCTCGATGCCAACGCGCTGTCCGACGATGAAGCCAAGGCTATCCGCGTTTGCCCCCACAGGCTCACCATTCACGTACCATTGGCAGGAAGCGCTTCCGGTCATGCCCTCTGGCACAGCCGTGTAAGACACGCTCGCACCGTCTATGATTTCGGCAGGACCGATAAGATCGATCGTAGCCGGCGTTACCGTGATGCCAAGGCTGCCCGCATCCTCACAGGGCACGCGCAACGATTCTCCGAAAGCATTGGCGGCAGCAATGGAGTAATTATGGAAGGGGTCAAGAGACGTCTTGACATGATACTCCGTACCGAAGGGCAGGGTCACAAGCAAAGTGGAAGTAGTATCGTCATAGATACGATATTCAGTCTCTGTGTCGCTGACGTCTGTCCAATCAAAACGAATACTAAGGCTACCATCCACCGGGGCACTCCCTCTCATAGGGACGCCAGTATTCACGTGCCGGCAGAATGTCGGCGCATCAGGAGGACTGGATATATCGAGCTCATCGAGAGCCACTGTTCCGATGCTCGTCTGGCCATCGAAAATCCGCACCATTTCCATCACCGAAGCCACGACCAATCCGCTCTTTTTCAGATCGATCACAAGGAAGTAATTGCCACTCGCTATCGGTATCTTGTACTTGGTCGAATCGATCAGGACTTTCTGGACATACCCCAATGTCGTCGATACCGAATCGCCGCTCATTCTCGCCGCGTCTGCCCTTGTTTCAGCCTCGTTGATGTTGGGTGTCCAGTATAATGCGACCGAATCACCTGAATTGCTGGCATCAAGCAGGTTGTGCGGCCAGGAAAGAGTGAAAACCAGGTCTCCCATGCCAGTGGAGGTCTGGAGGGGAGCGAGGATCAGCGTGGCTGTGTTCGCCCCGACATTGATTGTCAGCGCCAGGCTTCCGCTGAATAGGGAAAGTGCACCCTTCTTGCCCCTTGCTGTGAGCGTCCAGTCGCTTTTTCCGCCTTCGCTCGGGGGGATGGCAGAGAGGGCGAGCTTATCGGCCGACAGGCCAGTCGCCGTAATGGAAGCTGTTCCCCTCGCAAGGGCCAAGTCGAAAAGGAGGTCGGTTGGCAAAACGACCGGCGGCAGGATTGTTCGCGAACCGCTTCCCGACTGCTGGAGCTCGACCTGCAAGGATCCCGTCTGACCCAACCCTACCCAGGCCAGGATATTCGAGCAGGACATCGTAGCAAATGCCGCCATCGTGATAGCAAGCAGTACAATAACCCTCGATCCTGAAATACCGAAAGCACGGATACCTCGTGGAGACAGTATAATGCCCATTAGCGCATCCCTCCACTGGGTAGAGCCTGCGTCAAGTCTACAATCTGGATCCGCAGAGACCTGGTGTACTGGTAGAGGGGAAGGCCCTTGGTGTTTCTGCCGTTTCCGAAAGCGAGGGTTACTGTAACGACGGCGAGTTCTGTCGTAGCATCGGTTGTCAGTATTGCCGAGGAGGAAAGTGTGCCTGTAAGCACGGGCAATACTCCAGAGCCGGAGAGCATCCACTTGTAGTTGGTATAGCTTCCTCCCGTGGCCGTAAGCGTGACCGATTCGCCCTTCGCACGGTCCAGGATCGCACGGATGGAATCTAGAGACTGGCCTGTATTTCCGGGATCGCTAGAGCTGATCGAAGAGCCAAGGGCCAACCCTGATTTGTCCGGGTCGAGGGAACCGGACGTATCATCAAAGGGATTTGCAAGGGAGATGGTGATCGCCGCCGTATTCGGCGTCCACTGCGCGTAGAGCGTCATCCCCCCTGCAGGCAGCACAAAGGAATCCGCTGGGTTATAGGCTGTTCCCGTCCCTCCCGCGTTCGTGTTCCAGCCCGCGAATGAAAAGCCGGTCTTCGCCATGGTACCAATTGCCATGGCCTTTGCGCTGCTTCCTGCCTCGTACACATAGGCATCGACCGGCGCTGTCCCCTTATCCCCTGTATTCGCCGAATAGGTCACAAAGCAGGGGGCAAAGGCATAGCTGATCTCGGTGGAGGCTCCAAATGGATTTGTCGCTCGAACCTTGTATGTCGTCGCGACTATTGGCGGTGCGGCCACGGAATAGGAAGCAGTTCCAGCGTTCAGCTTTTGCCATTTGATGCCATCATGGAATTCGTAACCCGTTTCGGTATTGGAGTTGTCCAGCCACGAAAAATCGATTCCGTCATTTTTCCTGGAAGCGACTGCCAGTTTCGTTGGGGCGTCGGGTGGCCGGGAGATCTTCCCGTCCAGGACGATGGCTGCCTTGCTCGTCCTATAATCATAGATCTGAACAACTTCGATGACCGTGGCCGCAAGGGCGGTTCCCATCATGAGATCCACCGTCAGATAGTAGGTCCCACTTGGGATATCAGTCTTGCTGAGCGTCAGGGTGCTTGAAGTCGCGTTGACCGTACTCAGTTCGCCTGCTTTCAAGGCGGTGTCGCGGAGCCTCGCTGGGTCGGTCGCCAGGTAGGCAGTAGCCGAATCGACCTGACCCGCAGGCCAGCTGATGAAGAGGGAGATGTTGCCAAGCCCTGTTGATGGAGTTTGCAGGGGTTTCAGCACAAGATTGACAGTATTAGGACCTGCGACTAGGTCCACGGGGACGCTGTCCTGGAAGAGGTCATTGGCTGCAGTCAGATAGCCCGTTACCTTGAGGTTCCATTTCCCGGGAACGAGTCCGTCTACAGCAATGGCGGTCACGGCCAGGCTGTCTCGAACAACGGGATCTCCGCTTTGCGGCGAGAGTTCGACGCGATACTTCAGGTCGGCGGTCGTCAGCGGCGAAGGAACGATGTCCCTGGAGCCAATGATGCGAGATGCATCTGCAGCATCTGGGACTGATGGCAAGCGAACCTCGAGCGACGCCTTGTCAGAAGGCTTTGCTAGCCAGGGAAGGGGCAGGGAACAGGCCCCGAGGGCCAGAACCATGATTCCCGCGACCGCTGCGCCGGGAAGCCGCCAGGTGATCTTGGGCATGCCCATCACTCCGTAACCTTGAACGAGACGGTTGCCGAGTGCCTCATGGCTGCCGCATCGTCAAAGAATAGCACTAATTGGTGCATACCGGGGGACAGCGAGCCATCGGCGGTGACTGAGATACTTGATGTGCCGTTCGGCCCGAGCGCCGTGGAAGCCGAGTTGCCGTCGATGGTCCAGAGCCAGTTCTTGCTGGCAGCAGCGGAGGCTGTAACCGTCATGCTTTCAGCCTTCCCCGTGCTGAGCGAAGGCGTCGTGCCAGTATTCGTGTTGGTAAAGCTCACAACAGGCTGGGAGGGATTTGCAAGATCTATCGAGATTGCAGGCGGGGAAAGCCACTTCGCATAGAGCGTCATGGCGGCCGTCACTGCTGAGGAGAAATCATAGAAACTCACACAGGCTGCTTCGGTGTACCAGCCGCCAAAGCTGTAGTTTGGCCGCGTGGGGTCGGCCGGCTTTGCGACAGGCTTCCCGATCAAGACGGTCTTGGTCGTCGTGGTTCCCGTCTGCACATCGAAGGTGACGACGGCGGTCGGCGCGGAATTGTCCATCCACTGGGCATACAGGGTCGTATTCGCATTGACTGTCAGCGCAGAGCCAGGGCCAAAGGTGGATCCTGTTCCATCGGAGGTCGTGTTCCACCCCGTGAAGGTCTTGCCCGTGTAGGTCAGACTAGCTTTGTCGGCAACCGTAGCAGCTTCTCCAAGAAGGTATCCAAGAAGATCAACGGGGGCGCCAGCGGAATTGGCACCATTGGCGTCGTAATCGACATAGAGGGGATTTGTTACGAACTCATAGGATTGAGCTGAGGCGCCTGCGTTGTAAATGCTAAGGTAGCCCGGCCCTTTCGCATAGGTACCGCGGAGAGCTGAACTCCGGCCCGTCGCGACCGTGAAGGGTTCGCCGCTTCCGTACTGGCCACAGGCCTGGATCTTTTCTATCGACTTGATCCAGATAGTGAAGTCGCCGCTTTCAGGCAAGGCTTCAATGGGTAGCTGCCAGGTCGCCGACTGGCCGGCATCGAGGTTCCCCGTGACGCGCTGCCCGACCGGGGACTTTGCAAGGTCGGGAGCGAAGGGCGCCAAGGGTAGGAGATAGAGCCCGAGGTAGTTCGTTGCAGGAGCAAAGTCGAACTCGACCGTCTGCGAAAACAAGCTCGCCCCGGAACCTGCCGCGCCGGCAAACGCAGTCGCGAGAATAGAATAGCTGCCTATAGGAAGGTTGCGGAAATTGAGGAGATTCTGGGCCTGCAGTGTAAGGGTCTGGGTCTTGGCTTCAAGCCCCTTGGCCTTCGGGGTCAGCACTACGGTAAGGCTCTTTGCCGTGGGAAGAACCAGCCTCGAGGAGCCCGCAGATTGCGCCAACGCTGCTGCGCTGGTCTGTCCCCCGACACCAAGCTCGATCTTGAGGGCGAGTGAAGCAGTCCCGGCAAGGCCAATGGTGGGCAACATGCAGGCCGCATGGGCAAGTACCAGCACCAAGGCTGAAGCAAAGACAATATATGTGGAAAGCACAGTCTGTTTTTCCGCTGCCATTGCGCCCCCCCAAGGCAACTTGAGCCAGATGAAGCCGGATCAGCTGTTCCGAGCACTGTATTTTCATGTATATTATCGAAATATAATTTGATGCCTCTGGAAAACGCGCCATCCAACCTGGAAGCGTGTACACAAGGGCATACCTAAAGTGTAGCCATTATTATATCTTTATCTAGGGGAGAGATGGAATTCAGCCTTCAAAAATCGCCACTTCAACCAAGGAGTACTGGAACATGACCCCAGAAGTACAGCGGAACGAATACTGCTTTTGCTGTGGCGCCGACAACGAACGCGGCTTGCACCTGGCCTTTGCCTACCCCGAGGAGGGGAGGGCCGAAACCTCGCTGTTTATCCCGGAATGGTTCGCCGGATGGAAGGGGATCACCCACGGCGGGCTCCTGTCGACGCTGCTCGACGAGGCGATGGCTCACGCCTGCATGCACGCGGCGGAGGGCGCGGTGACCGCCGAGATGACGGTCCGCTTCAAGAAGCCCCTGCCCACCTCTGGGAGAGCCCTGGTTCGTGGGCGCCTCGTCGAAACGAGGGGCCGGGTGATGTCCACGCAGGGGCAGATCCTCGACGAGGCGGGAACGATCTATGCGGAGGCGACGGCGAAGTTCATAGTCACAACCAAGAGGCCCTGATCAGCTTTGGATCAGGGCAGCCTTGCCCCTCAGAGGCTGACCGTGCTTTTTGAGCGCGCAGCCTTGATGAGTGCGACTATGGCCGCGGCGTTGCCCCGAGAGTCGGCGAGCCCCACGGCCTGCGGCTTTCCGTCGATGACTGCCGCTTCGATGTCGGCTATCTCTCCCGCGTACAGTTCGACCGCGGCAAGCTCGATCGTCTCGGTACGGTCCAGGCGTTTCAAGGTAATCGTGTCTCCCGCTTCGGGTTTGAAGGGAGAGCTGACCGTAAGCGTTCCCTCTGTGCCCGAGATCTCGAAGCGGGTTCGATAGGGCGAACGGAAGCCCGAGTCGAACTGGAGGAGGCAGCCCTCGGCGAGGATTTCCGTTTTCGGAAAGAGGAGATCTCCCCAGAAGCCCTCATCGACACCACCCTTTCCCATCACGGCCCGGCCACGCGCCTCCACTGGCTCGGCCCCTGCGACAAAACGTGCATAACTGATTGGATAGCATCCGATATCCCAGATCGAACCTCCCCCGAGTTCGCCATTGAGGCGCGGATCGGATTCGTCCTTTATCCCGAAGGTGAAGGAACCCCGCATCGAAAGGACCCGACCCACCGCTCCCTCCATCACGAGCTTCCGCACCAGGCGGGTCTGCGGATGGTGGCGGTACATGAAAGCCTCGGCCACCACCCGGCCGCTGGACTTGGCTGTTTCAGCCAACTCGTCAGCCTCGGCAACCGTCAGCGCCATCGGCTTTTCGCAGAGCACGTGCTTGCCCGCGCGCAGGGCCTTGATGGACCACTGGGCGTGGAGGCTGTTGGGAAGGGAGTTGTACACGACATCGAGGTCGGGATCCGCGAGCATCTCCTCATAGGACCCGTAGGCCCTGGGGATGGATCTGGCTTCGGCGTAGGCAAGGGCCTTGGGCGCTTCGCGGCTTGCGACAGCCAGGAGCATGGAGCGCATCGATGCGCCGATGGGCGGTATGACCACCGAGTTGATCCGTGCCGTGGACAAAAGACCCCAAGCCAGCCTTCCTTCGATCATCCTGTGCTCCTTTGCATTAGCCTATGCCGCATCATCCTCGCCTTTGCCATCCCCTTCGGTCAAGCGATGGATTTGCGCATCGGCGCGGGGGGATCGCAACCCAAGAGCCTTGGAAGAGGCCGACCGAGGCCAGAGCTTCCTGTGGCGGTGGAAGCCCCGCCCGCTGTATCATCGGGCCATGCCACCAAGCTTCCTCTGGTACGACCTGGAGACCTTCGGCCTCGATTCCCGGGGCGACCGCATCGCCCAATTCGCCGCCGTCCGCAGCAACGCCAGGCTGGAACCCATCGGTGAGCGGCTCGTCACCTACCTGCGGCCCACCCCTGACTACCTCCCCAGCCCCGAGTCCTGCCTGGTCCACGGCATCACGCCCCAGCATGCCACCGAGGTCGGCCTGTCCGAATACGAGTTCGCGAGGATGCTCCGCGCCGAAATGACCCAGCCGGCCACGACGAGCGTAGGATTCAACACCGCACAGTTCGACGACGAGTTCGTGCGCAACCTTTTCTATCGCAACCTCCTCGACCCCTACGAGCGCGAGTGGGCGAACTCCTGCTCGCGCTGGGACATCATCGACCTGGCCCGGGCAGCGCGGGACCTCAGACCCGAGGGCATCGTGTGGCCGACGGATGAGAACGGAAAGCCCGTATTCAGGCTCGAGGCCCTCGCCAAGGCCAACGGCATCGCCCATGAGTCAGCCCACGATGCGACAAGCGATGTCCTGGCGACCATGGGCTTCGCGCGGCTCCTCCGGGAGCGGCAACCGAAGCTCTTCGAGTGGCACCTCAGGCACAGGGGAAAGAAGGCGCTCAGGCCCCTCATCAAGCTCGACGAGCGCGCTCCCCTCGTACATTCCTCGGCGCTGCACAGCGGGCCGGGGGGCTGCAGCACCCTGGTCGCACCCCTGGCCTTTGACCCCAACCGCGAAAACCAGCTCATTGCCATCGACCTGCGCTTCGACCCGGGCGACATCCTCGACCTGCCCGTCGAAGAGCTTCGCCGCCGCGTCTTCACGAAAAAGGACGAGCTCGACGTGCCACGGCTTCCCCTGGTAAACATCCAATTGAACCGATCTCCCTTCCTCGCCGAGGCCAGGGTCATGGACGGTCCAACGGCAGAACGGCTCGGCATCGACCTTGGCGCCTGCGAACGCAACAGGGTAATGCTCACGAAAAGCAGGGAACTGCTGCAAAAACTGGTCGCCGTCTATGCGATGCCCGAACCCATCGAGCAACCCGACGACCCCGACCTCTGCATCTACTCGGGAGGCTTCTTCCTCGAGGAGGACCGCGAGAAGATGCATCGTGTGCACGCCATGCTGGCCGCTTCCGGCCCGGCAGCCGTCAAGCAGGAACTCTACTCCCTGCGCTTTGTCGACGACCGCCTGCCCCAGATGATCCGGCGGCTCTACGGGCGCAACTTCCCCGAAACCCTCGGCAGCGAGGAGGCGAGGCGCTGGAGGGACTTCTGCGCGAGCAGGCTCCAGCACCCCCCGGCGGCCAAGGCCACGGGCATCGCCGCCTATGCGAGGATGATAGAGCAGCGCCTCGCCGATCCATCGACGCCTGCCCGCGACCGTGGCATGCTCCAGGCGCTGCTGGCCTGGAAGGACAGGCTTGAGAAAGAAGTACTTAGTTATAAGGGTAGTTGAGGGCTGCCCTCAGCCCCTGGGCTGCAGTCCCTGGGCTTCAGCCCCTGGGCTGTGGTGTCGCCACCACGTGGGCCTTGGCCTTGACGCCGGTGTCGGGATCGACACGATAGTCCACGGCCCATTCGTAGCCACCGACGGAATCGAGGGCAGCCTTGACCACGGCCCTGTCATCGACCCGGAGGCCCTTCATCCTTGCCCTTCGCGCAAGTTCGCAGAGCCCGCGGGAAAGGGCCGCATCGAGGTCCGGGTCGAGTTCCTGCCCATCCGCGATGCCACCTACCTCGACAGCAAGATCGGCCTCCGACTCGACAGCCAGCGCACTGTCCCCCGGCCTGGCAAGGATCCAGAGCGTAGCAGAGTCGGCGCTGCGGGAACGGTGGATGGCTTCGGCGATGCCAGCGTGCGCCGGTTGAATCACCATTGCATCGACCTTCCTGCTGGCCAAGGTATCCGTAAAAAGGATCTGCGCCCGTTGGGACAGCGATTGCTTGCCCTCCGGGATGGTCCTGAGCTCATAGGTGGCCGCCTTGCCCTTCCCGGCTGCCGTCTGTCTGGCCGCGCTCGCCGGGGCCTCCGCCGGGGCCTCCGCCGTGGCGCCAGACACTGCTTCCCGGATGAGGATTACGATGGCCGAGGGCACCACCGCCAAAGGCGCCACCTTCGCTGAAGCCGCGGCTGCAGCCGGCGATGCTGCCGGGACCGAAGCGCCCTTCGCACAGCCAAGCATGGTGGCAACTATAAATATCGTAGCTATGACGAATGGATATATGCGGCTCTGGAGTGCCGGCCTGTCTGACCGACCCCCGCGCGGAGCTGGAAAACCCAGGCTGCAGACGGGCGCAGCTTTCATTTCCAAGCCCGGCCTAATCAAGGTAGCAGGCCGACACATGGCCGGGCGCAACCTCACGCAGTGGCGGGCGCCCTTCGGAGCAGACCTTCATCGCGTGGGGACAGCGGGGGTGGAAGTGGCAGCCTCCTGGCGGGTCGATGGCGCTGGGGATCTCGCCCGAGGGCAGGTTCTTGGGCTTGCGGACCCGCGGATCGGGAATCGGGACAGCCGCGAGCAAGGCCTTGGCGTAGGGATGGTGGGGCCTGCTGAAAAGCTCGTCCCGCGAGGCGAGTTCCACGATGCGTCCGAGGTACATGATGGCCACACGGTCGCAGAGATACTTGGCTGTCGCCAGGTCGTGGGTAATGAAGAGGTAGGTCAATCCAAATTCGGCCTTGAGGTCCTGCATGAGCCTGAGGATCAGGGCGCGCACGGAAACGTCGGCCATCGCTATAGGTTCGTCGGCCACCACGAAGTCGGGCCTCGTCACGAGGGCCCGCGCCAGGACCACACGCTGACTCTGGCCGCCGGAAAGCTGGTGCGGGTACTTGCGATAGATGTAGTCCGCCGGGGAAAGTCCCACCTTCTCCATGATGGATAGCACCAGGTCCTTCCTCGATTCCTTGGCGCCGATGCGATGGATTTCGAGGGGGTGGCCGATGGCCTGCCCGACGCTCATCCTCGGACTCAGACTGCTCACGGGGTCCTGGAATACGATCTGGATCTTCTGGCGCAGCCTCCGGAGTTCCTCGGAGCCAAAGGCTGTCACGTCGGTGCCGCGATATTCCACCTTGCCGGAGCTCGGCTCGATGAGACGGAGAAGGAGCCGTCCCGTGGTCGATTTGCCCGAGCCCGACTCGCCAGCCAGACCCAGGACCTCGCCCTCGGCTATCTCGAAGCTGACATCGTCCACAGCGTGAACGATCTTCTTCGGCGAAAGGATCGCGCTCTTGACGTGGAATTCCTTGACCAGGCGCTCGGCCTTTACGAGGGTTGCCATATCAATTGGTCCTTTCATGGAGGAAACAGGCTACTGCCCGGGCGGCGCGCGCCGGGGCGGCGGACGCGGGGTCGGCGCCTGCGGGGGCGGGGGCGGCGCCCGAGAGGGCGCCTGCCAGGGCGGCATCGGCAAGGAGGTGCGGCGTCTCGGCCAGGCAGCGGGCAAAGACCTTCGGGCAGCGGGGGGCGAAGGGGCAGCAGGGTGAGTCGTTTACGAGATCGGGGGGGCTGCCCGGCATGGCCACGAGCTCCTTGCGGTCGAGGAGGATGTTGGGCACGCAGTCCATGAGGCCCCGGGTGTAGGGGTGGCGAGGGTCCTGGAAGATCTCGAGGGCGGTGGCCAGCTCGACGATGCGGCCTGCATACATGACGGCGATGCGGTCGGCGATCTCGGCGACCAGCCCGAGGTTGTGCGAAACGAGGACGACCGTCAGGTTGTATTTCCGCTTCAGCTTGGCCAGGAGTTCGGTGAAACCCGCCTCGACGATGACGTCGAGGGCCGTCGTCGGCTCGTCAGCCAGGAGGAGCTCCGGGTCGAGGATGAGGGTGAGGCCTATCATGATGCGCTGGCGCATTCCGCCCGAGAGCTGGAAGGGATACTCCGACAGCCGGCGCTTTTCGATGCCGAGATCCTCGAGCATGGCCTCTGCCCGGGCGATGATCTGGCCCTTCCTGATCTTCGGGTCGTGGGCGCGCATGGTCTCGATGAAATGGTCCTTGATGGACATCAGTGGGTCGAGGGAGGTGAGTGGATTCTGGAAGATCATGCCGATCTTCGGCCCGCGCACGGCCCTGATGCCCTCGGCTCCGAGGGCGAGGATGTCGCGCCCATTGACCAGGATCTCGCCGGAGACAATGCGGCCCGGCGACTTCTGGAGGTTGAGGATGGAGAGGCCGAAGGTCGATTTTCCGCAGCCCGACTCGCCGACGACACCGAGGACCTCGCCGCGGTAGACGTCGAGGCTCAGGTCCGTCACCGCGCGGACCGTACCAATTGCGATCGGATAGTGGATGCTGAGGTTCCTCACACCGAGGAGGACCTCGCCGTTCCCGGCGACGGCTCCTTCGCCCGATGGCGGCCCTGCGCGCCCGCCGGTGGCGGTTTTCATTTCTGGCATTGTAGCTGGCATTGTAGCTGGCATGCTCAATACTCCTGGAGCCGCGGGTTGAGGATCTCAGCGAGACCCTCGCCCAGCATCGTGAAGCCGAGGGCCAGGAGCATGATCGCGAGGCCGGGGAAGGTGATCATCCACCAGGTGCCCGAGGGCAGGAATTTCTTTCCCATCGAGAGGTCCATGCCCCAGTCGGGGATGCCGGCAGGGAGGCCAAGGCCAATGAAGGAGAGGGCTGCCTCGGTCATGATCGCATCGGCGATGTTGAGCGAGAAGACCACCACCACCGTGGCGATGACGTTGGGAAAGACGTAGCGGAAGAGCGTGGTGGAGCGCTTTGCGCCGATGGCCTTGGCGGCCTCGACGTAGGGCTCTTCCTTGATTTGCAGGGTCTGACCCCGCACGAGGCGGAAGTATTTCGGCACGTAGACCACCGCCACCGCCAGCGTGATGTTGACGACGCCGGGTCCGAGCATCGCGGCGAAGGCTATCGCGAGGATGAGGCCGGGGAAGGAGTAGATGGAATCCATGATGAGGGAGAGGACCTTGTCGGCCCAGTTGCCGGCAAAGCCGGAGATGAGACCGAGGGGGATGCCTACTATGGCGGAGAGAAGGGAAGCCGAGATGGCGACCCCGAGGATGGTCTGTGAACCGTAAACCACGCGGGCCCAGACGTCTCGCCCGAGGTTGTCAGTGCCCATCATGTGGCCGGGCGAGGGCGCCTTGAGCTGGGGCCCGTCCTGGGAGTTCGGGGAATAGGCCGAAAAGAGCCCGGGGAAAAAGGTCATGAAGAGGATGAGGGCAACGATGAGGAGGCCGGCAACAAGGATCCACCACTCCATCCGGTAGCGCTTCGCTGACCTGGAAAAAGCGCCGATCGCCGAGGAAAGGGCGCCAGCGGGTGACCAGAGCCGGCGGCTCTCCACTTCTGTTGGCTTCATGTTCTCTGCCATGGGGCGCTCCTACAGCTTCACGCGGGGATCGATGACCGCGTAGATGATGTCGACGAGGAGGGAAACAACGCTCACAAAGAGGGCGTAGAAGATGATGATGCCCTGGATGACCGGATAGTCGCGGTTGTAGATGCGCTCCAGAAGGAGCCTCCCCATGCCCGGCCAGGAGAAGGTCGTTTCGGTGAGGATCGCTCCGGCGAGGAGGGCCGCAAACTCCAGTCCGAGGATGGTGACGACGGGGATGAGGGCGTTCTTGAGCGCGTGGGTGTAGACGACGCGGTTTTCCGCCACGCCCCGTGCCCTCGTCGCAAGGACAAAGTCGCTCTTGAGGCTGTCGAGCATGTTGGCCCGCGTCATCCGGATGAAGACGCCCGAAAGGGTCAGGCCCAGCGTGACGGCCGGCAGGACGAGGTGGTACATCACGTCGCCGAAGGCCGTGAAGTTGCCCTTGATGAGGGTGTCGATAATATAGAAGCCCGTCCGGTCGAACTCTGAGGAATCGACCCGGGTACCCACACGCCCGGATATGGGAAAAAGGTTTAAGAAGACGCCAAAGAGCATCTGGAACATCAGGCCCATCCAGTAGACGGGGATGCAGTAGGTAATGTTGGCAAAGAAGCGGATTACGCTGTCTTGCCAGGTGCGGCGCAGCCGCGCCGATCTGACGCCCAGGGGGATACCGACACCGAGGGCGACAATGATGCCAGCGAGGGTTAGCTCGACTGTTGCAGGCAGCTTCTGGAGGATGGGCGTCGAGACCTTCTCCTTGAAGTTCATCGACTCTCCGAGGTCCAGACGCGCGAGCTGGCCGAGGTAGTCGAGGTACTGGAAAAAGATGGGCTTGTTGAGCCCGAGGGCTTCCCGCTTCGCATCGATGACCGCCTGGGGCGCGTGGCCGCCGAGCATCGAAGAGACCGGGTCCCCGGGCATTACACGGAGGACAACGAACACGAGGGTGAGGAGTATGAAAAGCATCGGGATGGTGAGGAGTATCCGCACTATGAGGTAGTTCAGAATCCGCTTCATGCTGTCGCTCCCCCGGGCCTCCCGGGCTAGCGAACGCACGCGCCCGAGCCTACGAAAAGGTTGCGCGATTATCCGGGAGTCCCTTGAGGCTTGTCAAGCAAAAGGGCCGCCCCGAAGGACGGCCCCTGAAACTGAAGGCTCTTCGCTTACTTCTTCGAGACGACGTCGTAGTTGAAAATGAGGGTCGGGCCGATCTTCACGCCGCTCACGTTCTTCTGGGTAAAGATGTTGAGGTTGCCCTGGAAGAGGGGAACGGTCGGAACCTCGTCGGTCCACATCTTCTGGACCTTGGCGAAGACATCGGCCCGGACCTTGGCATCGGTGCTGGTCTGCTCCTTCTCGAAGAGGGCGTCCCACTCCTTGCTAGAGAAGAAGATACCCATGCCAATGGAGCCGCTGGTGCCGGCGAAGGCTGCAGTGTAGTTGTCCGGATCGATATAGTCGGGGTACCAGCCGAGGAAGAAGACTCCCATCTGCTTGTTCTTCCACTGGGTCTTGTAGGTGGCCCACTCGGCGTTCTTGAGCGTCGCCTTGATGAGGGAGGTCTTCTCGAGCTGGGCCTTGACGACCTCGGCGAGGTTGGCTTCGGTGTCGCCGTAGTGGCTCGGAGAGTACCAGAGGTCGAACTCGAAGGGCTTGGCGGCGGAGTATCCGGCAGCCTTGAGGAGCTTCTCGGCGGCAGCGACATTGCCATCACCGAAGGCGGTCTTGAAGTCCTGGCCGGCATAGATCATGCCCTGGGGAACCATGGAGTAGAGGGGGGCGTTCTGGCCGAGGAAGACCTTCTGGTTGAAGTCGGGCCTGTTGACCAAGGCAGCGACAGCCTGGCGGAGCCGCTTGTCCTTGAAATCGGAAACATCGGTGTTGAAGGCGAGGTAGCGGATAAAGGGACCGGGCAGCTTGGAATAGCTGAGCTTGCCGGCCTTCGCGAGGTCGGTGATGTCCGAGGGGTTGAGGGTCTTGAAGGCAACGTCGATGTCGCCCTTCTCGATGGCGAGGCGGAGGGTCGTGGCATCGGCGAAGTACTTGATGATGACCTTCTTGATCGCGGGGGCCTTGCCGTAGTAGCTGGGATTGGCCTCGAGGATGACCTCCTCATCGCGCTTGAAGGAGGTGACCTTGTAGGGTCCGAGTCCGACGAGGGCACCGCCCTCGAGCTCGGCCGGTTCCTTGACGATCCTGTCGACCGGATAGACCTTGGGGCTCAGGGGGAAGTAGACGGGCGTACCGGCCACGATGGTCGGGAAGTAGGCTATCGGCCCGTTGAGGACAAACTTGACCGTGTACTGGTCGACGACAACGACTTCCTTGACGAAGTCGGTAACGAGCCAGGAGGGGTCTCCCTTGAGGGCGGCGACACGGTCGACGCTCCATTTGACCACGGAGGCATCGAAGGCAGTGCCGTCGGTGAACTTGAGGCCCTTGCGGAGCTTGAAGGTGAACTCGTCGCCCTTCGCGTTCGCACTGTAGCTTTCGGCAAGGCCGGGAATTACCTCGGTGGTGCCGGGGGTGTAGGTGAGGAGCCCCTTGTTGATGTTCTGGAATATTTCCCAGGTGTGGAAATCGTAGGCACTCGCGGGGTCCATGTCAGTGACCTTGTCGGTCGTGCCGTAGACGAGGGTGTTGGCCTGGGCGAAGGTCCCCGTGCCCGCGATGACCATCGCGAGCCCGAGAGCCAGAATGAGAATTCGCTTCATAGTGCCTCCTGATTGGCGGATAAACGTGACACAGAATATTGGCTTTCCGAAATGGAGAGTCAAGCGGTATTCCCAGAAGGCTATGACTCTTTTATTGTAGAAAGATCTCAATTCCAGCAGCCTGTCGGCCAGAATGACGCTTTGCCTGTCCAGCCCATACAATATATAATGTCTCCATGACGACGCTGAGAAAGCCATGCGTTCCTGGCTGAAACGCTTTTTTGAGGAGTCCCTCCTCTACTCCAGCCAGCTGATCGCCTTCTTTGTGGCGATGCTCGCCCTCATTCCCTCGGCGGACGCCCTCCCCGGCACCTCGTTCTGGCTCATTGCCGGATTTGTGGTGATCCAGATCGGCCTCCTGGCGGTGCAGGGCCATGACCCCTTCCTGCGTGTCATCTATTCCTTCATTACCCCAGCGGGATATGCCCTCGTGCGAAGCCTGAACGGTGGCTTCATCCTGACCGACATGGGCCACATCTTCCTGTGGGGCGGAGCCTTGTATGTAGGCCTTTTCCAGGCCCTGACGATCGCGGGCAGGAACCGGGTGGTCAACGGCATCGCGGAAATAATGCTCGCAATTGGTTCGATAGTCATGTTTGTGTTCCTCTACTTCTACCTTGACCTCCGGGTGGGGCTTTCGGCGGCCCTGGGCACGGGCGCCATCACCCTGGCGAATTTCCGCAAAGCCCTGGATGTCACGGCCTTCCCCCACGCCTTCCTCACCTTTGTCGGCTCTCCCCAGCATGCCTTTTTCGCCTTCGGTAGCGCGACCTTCGCGACCCTCCTCCTGGCCAACAGGGTGCGCGTATTGTCGCTGCACGAGCGCATCGCCGCCCTCTTTGGGGAGGACCGCCTTGCCGCGAAGATTCCAAGGCCGGCACCGGTCATCAGCGAGGAGGTGCAGGCAGTCGTGCTCTCCGGGGACATTCTCGACTTCACTGGCTTCGCTTCGCGGCTCAGCGCGGCAAGCGCGGTCGATGTCCTCAACAAGTACTATTCGCTCTGGGGCCTCGTGGCGGAAAAGCACGGCGGCGAGGTCGTCGGAATCACGGGCGACTCGGTGATCCTCGTGTTCGGTCTCCTGGGTTCGCGGAACGCTGCCGAGGAAGCGGTCGCTGCGGCCTCGGCCTTCTTCGAGGCCATGCCCGGCTTCCGTGAGGAGCTTCAGTTCGCATCGCTGCCCCCCTTCACGGGTGTCAGCGTCGGCATCCACGGTGGGACCATCGTCGCCGCTTCCCTCGGCTTGCCGGGCAAGCGCCGGATCAGCGTCTTCGGCGACGCGGTCTCGGTGGCAGCGCGTCTGGACTCGCTCTGCCGCGAGTTCAAGCAGGAGGTCCTCATTACCCAGGCGGTCTTCTCGCAGCTCGGCATCGATTCGCAATCGCGTTTCGACAGGCTCGGTGAGGTCCTGCTCCGTAACAGCACCCTCCCCGTTCCTGTGTACGGCCTTAAATGAGCGTGGCTGGAGCGGGCACTGCCTTCAGGAGAATGCTGCCGGCCGCCATCGCGCTGGCCCTCCTCCTGTCAGCTTGCCAGGCAGGGATTGCGACGACCATCGCAAAGGACGGAAGCGCTGACATCGACATCAAGGCCACGATGCCAAAGGCCCTCGCGGCCAAGCTGCGGGCCATCGGCAAGCTGACGCCTGGCAGCCCTGTCTTCGACCTTCATTCGATACGAAAATCCCTCGCTGCCCGGGTCGGGCTGTCAGTCGACGCCCTGGCCAATCCCGACGTGGATTCCTTGACGGCAACACTTTCGACCACCGACTTTAGCGCACTGTTGGCAGGCATCGGCGAGCAGGGGAAGGGGCCGGCAAGGCTCACGCGGAACGGCGATGCAGCCGAACTCAGCATCAGGCTCGACAGGAAGGGCGCTGCCGCCCTCGCAGCCCTGGTGCCAGGCATCGCTGCGGACGTCATCGAAGCCCTCGCCCCGCCCGCCATCGAGGGAGGGGACTGGAGCCGCGACGAGTACCACGAGGCGCTCACCGGCGTCCTGGGAAAAACCGCCATGCCTGCCATCGACGCCGGGCATCTCGATATTTCAGTCACGGTCCCGGGCCCGATCCAGTCCCAGTCCGGTGGAATCGTCATCGGTGCTGCCTGGAAACTCACAATTCCCATCATCGACCTCCTCGTCCTTGACAAGCCGATGGAGTTCCGCCTCGTCTGGAAGCGCTGAGATGGGCCTTTCCCCCAGGCTGCCGGACCTCCCGCGTGCCTCCCTTGCGGCCCCGTTCCGAGGCCGCGTGCGATTCCCCCTCGCCGCCTGCCTGGCCTTTGTCGCAGCCTTCCTTTCCGCGCAGTCCCCCGCCGCCGTGCAACCAGCTGCCGGAGGCCAGACTGGCAGCGCGGCCCCCGGCGGCCCGGTCCGCTTCAGCTATACCTATCACCAGGGCGACCGCTTCAGGGTCCTGTCCACGGTCTCGGAGGAGGTCCTCGCCAATCACCTGAGCGTCGGCAAGTCCGAGATCCTCAACCGCATTGCCTACTCGATAACGGAAGCCGCGCCGGACGGAGCCTCGGGCCGCCTCTCGGGCAGCTTCGTTACTTCAGAGCGGAGGCCAGGTGGGTCGGGCTACGTCGTCATCGGAGAATATGACTCGGACTTCTGGCGCGACAACTTCGGGAAATACACGATCGACGCGAAGTATTTCATGCCCGTCGTGCGCGACGTCCCGGTCTTTCCCGACAGGCAACTTGCGCCCGGTGAAAGCTGGAACGCTCCCGGACAGGAGCGTCACGACCTCCGCCAGGCCCTCGGGATTCCCGAGCCCTATGTCATCCCCTTCGAGTGCCGCTACCGCTACGAGGGCGAGGTCATGCGCGAGGGCAGGCCAGCCCGCCTGATTACAGCCAATTATTCCTTTTTCCGCGAAGCCCCCGAACCGTCCATATGGACTGGAGCCTGGCCCACCGAGGTCTCGGGCTTTTCCGACGAGAAGATATGGTGGGACCCCGCGCTCGGGCAGGCCATCGCCTACGAGGAGCGCTTCCGCATCGTCTTCGACCTCTCCGATGGCACGAACATGGAGTGGCGCGGCACAGCCTCGTCGAGCGTCGTCGAGTCGAGCCAGATGGACCGGGCTGAAATGAAAAAGCAGGTTGAAGAGGCGATGTCGGGCCTGAGTGACGTCACCGTGAAGGAGGTACCTGAGGGAATCTCCATCTCACTCGAGAACATCCACTTCTCCGCCGATTCGGCGACCCTCGCCGTCCCGGAGCTCGGCAAGATCGACCGGATCGCGGAACTGCTGAAAGCCTATCCTGAGCGCGACATCATTGTAGAGGGTCACAGCGCCCTTGCCGGTACGGCCGAGGGCAGGAAGAAGCTTTCCGAGGAGCGTGCCCGCAGCGTCGCGGAGCGCCTCGTCCAGCTCGGAGCCCGCGAGGCTGCGCGCATACAGATCCAGGGCCTGGGTGCAGAGCGCCCGGTCGCCGACAACACTACAGAAGAGGGAATGGCGCGCAACCGGCGCGTCGAGATCATCATAAGGGAGAACTGAGCATGCTGCGTCTGCAAGGCCTTTCCAAAACCTATTCCCGCTCGGAGTCGAAGGCTGTCGATTCGGTGGACCTCGAGGTCCTTGATGGAGAGATCTTCGGCTTCCTCGGCCCGAACGGAGCGGGAAAAACCACTACCATGAAGATGGTCACCGGAGTGCTGGCCCCCGAAGCAGGCTCGGTGAGGATAGACGGCATCGACCTCGCGGCCGACCCGATCGCAGCGAAGCTCCGTTTCGGCTACGTCCCCGACAACCCCGAGCTCTGGAACAAGCTGAAGGCCTCTGAGTACCTCGATTTCATGGGCGACATCTACCGCGTCAGCACTGCCGACCGGCGCGCCCGCGTGGAGGAACTCTCCGAGCGCTTTGCCATCTCAGACGTGCTGGCCTCGTCCATCGGGAGTTTCAGCCGGGGGATGAAACAGAAGCTCTTCGTCATAGGAAGCCTCATCCACGACCCGGGCAACTGGATCCTCGACGAGCCCATGGTCGGGCTCGACCCCCAGGCAGCCTTCGACCTCAAGGAACTCATGCGGGCTCGGGCCTCTGCGGGCAAATGCGTGTTCTTCTCGACCCATGTGCTCGAGGTAGCCCAGCGGATCTGCGACCGGATCGCGATCATCGCGCGCGGGCGACTTTTGTTCACGGGGACCATCGACGAACTGCGGTCCCTCCGCTCCAAGACGGATGCCAGGGCCGGCGACGAGGACCTGGAGGGACTCTTCCTCGACCTCGTCGATGATGGCAAGGGTGAGCGGCAATGAAGACCCCCTTCGCCGCCCTCGTCGCCCTCCAGGCCAGGGCGACCTTCGGCCTCAAGCCCCTCGCAGATTATCATAGTTATAAGGATTGGCTGAAGCTCGCCGGGATGGTCCTCCTTTTCCTCGTGGTCGGTGCCGACCTTGCAGCCATCTTCGTGATGTCAGCCCTCGCCCAGTACGACGCGCTCAAACCCCAAGGGCTCGAGGGTCTCCTCCTCCTGAACTCTGCCATCATGGCTTCGATGGCCGTCTTTTCCCTGGGCTTCATCATGATCCTGAGCGGATGGAGCCAGTCGGCCGCGGACCGTCAGCTCTTTGCGATGCCCCTCGGGAACCGACAGCTCTTCACGGCGCGCTTCGTCGTGGTCTACCTCTCCGAATTTGCCTTCTCGGTCTTCCTCGTCGGCGTGCAGCTCGTGGTCCTGGGAGTCAAGGAAGGGCCGCCGCCCGCTTTCTGGATCCTCGGAATCCTGACCTCGCTGGCCCTGCCCCTCCTCCCCCTCGCCATCGCCTGGATCATCATAGTGCCCTTGATGTCGGCGGCGCGCTTCATGCGGAGCCGGAACGCCATCATGGTGGCCGGAGGCTTCGTGGGCGTAGCCTTCGCCCTGGCCTTCAACTTCTATGTGCAGTCTTCCCTGACGAAGTTAGGCGACCCCGCCTGGATGCTCGCGCACTATGCTGGCCCTGGCACGGTGATGAACCTCCTCGGTACGGCCTGGCCCCCCTCCCTGTTCGCCTACAAGGCGCTCTCGCTGGCGATGGCAGGCGATTGGCTGCAGGGCCTGCTCTGGGTCGGAGCCTCCTTCGCCCTCGGCCTTGCGGCAACGGGCCTTGTCCTCGCCCTTTTCGCCGGCCACTGGGCGCGCAGCGTCCTGGCCTTCGGCGAAGGCAGCCTCCGGAGGCTCGGGAGGGGCCAGGCTCATACCTTTGTTGCGCGCAGCTTCCTGGCGGGCGGTGCCTTCCGTGCCCTCGTCCTCCGCGAAAGCCGGATGATGAACCGCGAACCGATGTACTTCCTCAATGGTCCCTTCATAGTGCTGCTCATGCCCCTCATCCTCGCCATTGCCTGGTTCGCACAACGCGGCAACCTGGCCTCCATCGCGGTCGCCCTCGAGGCCGTGCGCGGCGGCCCCCTGGGCTTCCTCGCTGGCGCTGCCTTCGGCGCCTTCCTCGGCTCAGCCACGAGCATCGCGGCGACCGCCCTTTCCCGCGACGCCAAGGCCCTGCCGGCCCTTCTTGCGCTGCCGGTGAGCGTCCGGGACTATATGCTTGCCAAGCTCGTCCATGCGCTGGGCTGGGGTCTCATTGGAGCCATTGTCGGAGCGGGAGGCCTCGCCCTCGTGCTGCGTCTGGGCTTCCTGGAGGCTGCTGCCTCGGTCCTGGTCGCCTTTGCCTTTTCGTCCCTCGCCAACATGGCCGGTCTGTGGATCGACACGGCGAATCCACGGCTTTCCTGGGACAATCCGGTGGCGGCGATGAAGCAGAATCCGAACTCTGTCATCGTCGTGCTGGGAGCGATGGCCGTGATAGGCGGACTCGGCTACCTGGCGACCATCCTGAGCCTGGGGATCGCGGGCTTCACCCTCGCCTACGGGGGAGGGGCGGCGATCGCCTTCGCCGGCCTTTTCGCCGCCTATCCCCGTTTCGCTGCGCAGCGATTCTTGCGTCTCGAGCCATAATGCACGAGAAATAAGGCGCGGGCCGGTCGCCGGATCATCGACTCCAGCCACCCGGGGACGTGATGGAGGCATGATGAGAAAAAAAAGCATCTCGATCAGGACGCGCATCGCTTTTGCCATAGGCATTCCAGTCATTGCCATAGTCGGTATCCTCATTTTCTATACAAGCCAGGAATCATGGAACCGGGCCCTCGCCTCGGCCAAGGCCGAGGCGGAACTCACCGCGAAGGAGCGTGCCGCCGCCGCAACAGAGTTCCTCAGCTCGGGCATGCAGATCTCCCGCGACCTGGCCGCCTTCGCGGAGACCTTCAGGTCGATATCGAAGGAGCACAGGCGGGATGTCCTGACAGAGGCTCCCAGGGCCATCTTCGCACGGCAGAAGGGCCTGCATGGCACCTGGTACATCTTCGAAAAGAACGCCCTCGACGGAAACGACGCGGCCTTCGCTGGCAAGCCAGGTCATACGAAATCAGGCCAGTTCGTCCCCTACTGGACCCAGGACAAGGGCGAATACAGCATGGACTACGCCACGCTCGACGCCGAAGGAAGCGTTGGCACCTTCTACACCGAGCCCAAAAGGACCAATACAGATTATCTGACGGATGTCTACTCCTTCGAAGGCCTTGGCGGCGAGACTGTGCAGGCAGTCTCCTTCTGCGTCCCGATCCTGGACGGAGGGAAATTCATGGGCGTTGCAGGGGTTGATTACTCGCTGGAGCCCATCCAGGACTTCGCCAACGGTCTGGCCAAGGGTTCGCGCTATGCCTTCATGGTCTCGGGCGACCGAAGGATCGTGGCCCATCCCGACGCAAAGCTTGTAGGGGAAAAGCTCGCGGAGGCCCTCCCGGATCTGGCCCGCCGCTTCGACCTGGTGGCCCGGATGGACAGGCGGGAATCGGTCATGTTCATCGACCAGTCGGAGTTCACCGGCAAGCGCGCCCTGACCATCGGCGAGCCCATGAAATCCACAGGCAACCAACCCAGCTGGTACTTCTGCGTCTCGATACCCTACGACGAGATCCTCATCCCGGTGGCAGGAGCAACGATCCGTTCCGCGCTCCTCGGAGGCCTGGCAGTTGCCCTCCTGATCCTTGTCATCATATTTATAACGACAACTTCCCTGAGGCCGCTGCGCAAGCTCGACACGGCATTGCACGAGGCCGCCAGCGGCGACGGGGATCTGACACGACGCCTCAAGGCGGGAAGTTCCGACGAGATCGGCAGCGTGGCGCGTTCCTTCAACAATTTCGCAAGCAGCATCGCCGCGATGGTCGGTGGCATCCAATCCTGCGCCGCCGATCTGGGGCGCGAGGGAGCCGTACTGGCCACAAGCGTCCGAACCGTCGATGGCGAGGTCGAAAGGATCAGGGCCTCGGCATCCCTCACGATGGAACTGGCCACCAACCAGAGCATGGAGGTCGGCACCATGTCCTCCGCAGTGGGCGAGATCATGTCAGGCATCGCTGTCCTCGGCGCATCCATAGAATCCCAGGCAGCAGGCATAGGCCAAAGCACCGAGGCCCTGGAAAAGATTGGCGCAAGCGTTGAGAGCATGGGCAAATCCGTCGATTTCGTCGCCGAGGAACTCGGGAGGCTCGTCAGGCAGTCGGACTCGGGCAGGGGCAAGATAGCGGCCGCCACCGAGGCAGCCTCCGAAATCGTACGCCGTTCGCATAAGCTCATCGACACGAACGCGGCGATCTCTACGATAGCCGCGCGCACGAACTTCCTCGCCATGAACGCTGCCATCGAGGCCGCGCACGCGGGTCAGGCAGGCGCCGGTTTCATGGTGGTTGCCGACGAGATCCGCGGCCTGTCCGAGCAGAGCAGCGCCCAGGCCGGGAAGACCGCGACTGAGCTGCAGGGCATCCACGCTGCCATCGAGGAGGTAGTGCATGCCCAGGAAGAGGTCAATACTTCCTTCCAGTCCATCGAAGGCATGATCGCGCGGATCAGCACCCTGGGTGACGAACTGAGGCATGAGATCTCGGGACACAACGACGAATCGGCGCAGGTCATGGCCGCATTGCGCGACATAAACGAGGGAACCGGTGCCATCAGGCGGGCCGCTGCGGGAATGAGGAAGGCGACCGCTTCCGCCGAGGAGAAGATGAAGGCCCTCTCCTTCGCCAGCAGCACGATTCTCGAGCTTGTCGCCGAGGTATCGCGGGCCAGCGGTTCCATAGGCGAAGCAGCGATGGAGGTGACGGCCTCCGCTGGCAGGACCGGAACAAGCATCGAGACGCTCGGGCGGGAAGCCGGCCGCTTCAAGACCTAATGTGCCGCCGGGTCCTGAGGCGGGCGCCATTCCGACCATGACACGCGCTTCTCGCGGACGGCATCCCGCAGGGCCCGCTCGACGCCTGAAAGTGTCGCCCCTCCTGTCTTCACCTCCACAAAGACCACCTCGTCTACCCGGCCCTCGGCCGCGCCCCGGAAGACAAGGAAGTCGATGGGTTTTCCGATAAAGCGCAGCTCGCTCGGATTCCAGGGAAAGCCCGGAAGCCAGGGCGCAAGCTGTTCAGCGGCGAGACCGCCCAGGACGGCGCGGGAGCGCTTGATGGCGTCCCGTCGCTCCGAGGTGACGAGGTCGCCCATGGCGCCTTCTGCCGAAGCGCGACCCCTCGACCGGCCCAGGCTGAATGCGAGGACAGCCACAACCGCCATGAGGGCGAGAGCAGCCACGAGGGCTGCCATTCCTATCCATGCCTGTGTTTCCATCGCACCATGATATACGCAGTACGTGGAAGGGTCGAGGATTGTAGACCGGCCCCGGACCCACGATGGACAGTTTTTCCGGAGTTCATTACAATTAATACATGAGCTTCCTCCCCGCCCGTCCGGCCGATCTGTCGCGCGAACAGGGCCTCGCGCTGGCTGCGGGCGAATGCCCCCTCGATTTCATCTTCGTCTCCGGCGACGCCTATGTCGACCATCCGACCTTTGCAGCTGCCATCCTTGGCCGGCTACTCGCGGCGCGTGGCTTTTCAGTGGGAATCCTTGCGCGGCCGGACCCGGACGACGTTGCGGCCTTCCGGCTCCTGGGCAAGCCACGCCTGGCCTGGCTCGTGTCGGCCGGAGCGCTCGACTCGATGGTTTCGAGCTACACCGCCAGCAGGAAGCCTCGCTCCGAAGACGATTACGCTCCCGGAGGGAGGCCCGAAACCTGTCTGCGCGGCGACGGCAGCCTGGGCCCTGGCAAGGAAGGAAGGAAAAACGCCAGGCCGGACCGCGCGGTCATCGCGTACACGGGCCGCTGCAGGGAAGCCTACAAGGGCGTACCCGTCATAATTGGTGGAATCGAGGCTTCCCTGCGCCGTTTCGCCCACTACGACTACTGGTCTGACAGCGTCAGGCGCTCGATACTCCTCGACTCGAAGGCAGAACTCCTCGTCCATGGCATGGGCGAAACGGCCCTCCTCGAGATCGCGGGCCGCCTCCGCGACCTTGCCGCCTCTGGCCCGCACGACGCGCTTGCCACCCGTGCCGCCCTCCGAGGCATCCGCGGCACCTGTAGCTGGACCTCGCAGCGGCCCGAGCAGTCAGAAAGCCCCTTCGTCGAACTGCCGTCCTGGGAGGCGGCCGCAAAGGCCGACGAGGCTGGCTTTGCGGCCTTCAACGAGTCCTTCCGCCTCTCCTACCTGAACGCGGAGGCGGGCAGCGGCAAGCGCCTCGTGGAGGAAAGCGGAGGCCGCTTTGTCATCCAGGAACCTCCTTCCCCTCCGCTGGCGGGAGCCGCCCTGGATGAATTGTATGAATTAGGATATTCCCGGAAACCCCACCCCATGTACGAGGGCTTCGGAGGCGTGCCTGCCCTTTCCGAGGTGGCCTTTTCCCTCGTGTCGAACCGGGGTTGCTTCGGTGGCTGCTCCTTCTGTGCGATCGCCCTCCACCAGGGCAGGACGGTCACCGCACGCAGCGTAGCGTCCCTCGTTCGCGAGGCGGGCGAACTGGTCAAACACACTGAGTTCAAAGGCTACATCCACGACCTCGGTGGCCCGACGGCCAACTTCATGGCGCCAGCCTGCCCCAAGATGGCGAAGTCCGGTGCCTGCCCCGAGCGCCGCTGCCTTACACCCGAGCCCTGCCCCAGGCTGCGGCCCGACCACAGGGACTTCGTGGCGGCCCTCAAAGCCGTGCGCGCTGTCCCTGGCGTAAAAAAGGTCTTTGTGCGCTCGGGCATCCGCTACGACTATCTCCTCCTCGACACGGTTACCGAGGCCTTCGGAGAAATCGTAGCACACCATGTCTCCGGCCAGCTCAAGATAGCGCCCGAGCACGTGAGCGACCGCGTGCTCGCCCTCATGGGCAAGCCCGGCCGCGCCATGTACGACAGCTTCACCAAGCGTTATGCGGAACTCAACGCGCGCATGGGACTCAGGCAATACATGATTCCCTACTTCATCTCGGCCCACCCCGGCGCGGGCCTTTCCGAGGCTATTGAACTCGCGGAATACCTGCGCGACACCGGCTTTGTCCCCGACCAGGTCCAGGACTTCTACCCGACACCCGGAACCCTGGCCACCGCGATGTACCGGACAGGGAGGGACCCGATGAGCGGCGAGGAAGTCCATGTGGCCCGCGGCGAGCATGAACGCGCTTTACAGCGAGCCCTCCTCCAGTTCAACAAGCCCGAAAACGCGACGCTCGTGCGGGAAGCCCTGCGCCGGGCAGGGAGGCCTGATTTGATCGGCAACTCCCGGAAATGTCTTGTGGAGGCATCATGAGGATCGACATCACGAAACGCTGGGTCTGGATCACGGGAGCCTCCTCGGGCATCGGCGCCGAGCTTGCGAGGGAGGCCGCACGGAGGGGCGCCCTCGTCCTCTTGTCGGGCCGGAACGTCGAAGCCCTCCGAGCTGTCCAGGCTTCCTGCGCCAAGCTATCGCTCGCCGCCGGGATGCAGGGCGGGCACGAGATCCTCGCCTTCGACCTCCTTGACCGGGCAGCCCGGGGGGCCTCCGTCCAGCAGGCCCTCGCCATATCCGGGGGCTTTGCCCTCGTGATCCTCAACGCAGGCGTCTCGCAGCGTGCCCGCTTCGAGGACATGCCGCCAGAGGCCTTCGACCGCATCATGGAGCTCGACTTCAACGCCCCTGTCGACCTCGTGCGCCGCCTCCTGCCCTCCTTCGACGACAGGACCCCCTCCGGCCTGGTTCTCGTCTCAAGCATTGCAGGCCTCGTCGGCGCACCGCAGCGCTCCGCCTACGCAGCCGCCAAGCACGCGCTGTCCGGCTTCGGCTCGGTGCTCAGGAGCGAGGTCGCCGACAGACATATCTCAATTACGACAATCTACCCAGGCTACGTGAGGACCGCCCTTGCCCAGGCTGCCCTAGGTTCCGACGGCAAGCCAAGCGGCAGGCCCGATCCCGACATCGAGGGCGGAGCCGACCCTGCCCGGGTCGCGCGCCAGGTCCTGGCGGCTGCAGTGAGGGGAAGGCCCCAGCTCATCGTCGCCCCGAGCTTCGAAGCCAGGGCTGGCATCTTCCTTACAAGGCACTGGCCCTCGATGTACGCGCGCCTGGCCGCAGCCAAGAGCCGTCGCATGAAGGGGTCCGGCGCGGGGAGCTGAACCAGTTCAACATGGTTCATACAAATCTCACCACCATCATGAGATAAGTCCTTATAGACGATAATCTATTGACGATTCTGCAACATTTCTATTGCAATAGCACCGAAATCGACCAATTCTTATCTTAAGAGCATTAGATCGATAGTCCAGCCCGAGGTGCACGCATGACTGGTGATGGCAAGACACAAAAATCCCCACAAACGTTCGACAAGCCCAAAAGGCCGAGCTCCTTGCAGGTCATGCTGCCTACACGAGTGGGTTCGCTGCGCTTCTGGAGAGCAGCCATCAATGGCCTTCCTCTGCCGGCCTTCCTTCTCGACCCCAGCCATCACGTACTGGCAGCCAACAGGAAGATGGAGGAACTCGCGAATCTCCCTGCCAGCGAGTACAAGGGCAGGCGATGCTGGGAACTGTTCCACGGAACAAATCTCATAACCTGTCCCGCCAGCTGTCCCTTCAGCAAGGTTGTCGACTTCGGGCGCAGTGCCTCGGGCGAGATTGTCATGGAAACCCTTGGGAAGGAATACATTGCCTCCTGCTCTCCCCTCCGCGACCAGAACCGCAGGCTGAAGTTCATACTCCATACGATCACCGAGATCACCGACTTGAAGCATGCCGAGATGAAGATCGAGGCCCTCCTGGCAGAGAAGGACCTCATCCTCAAGGAGGTCCACCACCGCCTCAAGAACAACATGGCCGCAGCGGCCGCGATGCTCTCGCTCCAGGCGAACGAAGCCCCGGAATCCTCGGCGGCATCAGTCCTCGAGGATGCCGCTGGGCGCATCAACAGCATGGCGCTGCTCTACGAAAGGTTATACCGGTCAAATGACGTATCCGAGCTCTCCGTGAGCGAATACCTGTCGGCACTCGTGGACTCGGTCCTCGGGAATTTCCCGGGGGTGCAGACCCTGGTCGTGGAAAAGGACATCGCCGACTTCGTACTCGACGCGAAAAGACTGCAGATCCTCGGGATCATCGCCAATGAACTCCTCACAAATACCATGAAATATGCTTTCGAAGGACGGAAGGCCGGGGAGATCATGGTGGTGGCCCGCCTCGACGGCAACCTGATCCATTTCTCTGTCAGGGACAACGGCGTGGGAATTGGACAGCACGGCGGGGCCGGACAGTCCTCAGGCTTCGGATTCACCCTCGTGCACGGCCTGGCGAAACAGCTGGATGCCGAACTCCGCGTGGAACGCAAAGGTGGCACAAAGGTGGTTCTGGAGTTCGGAAGATGAGCGCTACAGCGTCTCCACCCTGATCATGTTCGTCGACCCGTGGGTCGACAGGGGAAGGCCCGCAACGATGACGACGCGGTCGCCCTTGACCAGGCCCGCATCGGTCCTAAGCGATTCCATCATGATCGCAACAGCCTCATCGAGACGTTCAAAGGCCTTCGGCACAAAGACCGGATGCACTCCCCAGTTCATGGAAAGCTGGTTGTACACGACACGGTCGCGGGTAAAGGCGAAGATCGGCATGCGCGGCCGGAGCCGCGACAGGAGGCGGGCAGCCGAGCCGGTCTCCGTGAGGACGGCGAGGGCCTTTGCACCGCACTGGTAGGCTGTGGAAACCGCGTTGTACGAAACGATGTCGGGCAGGTCGCCGGAGCGCGTGGAGTGGGGCATGGTCTCGTGGAAGGCCTCGTAGCCGAACTCGGCCTCCACCATGCGCACGATCCTCGCCATGGTCTCGACGGTCTGCACGGGAAAGCGCCCGATGGCGGTCTCGCCCGAGAGCATCACCGCGCTCGTGGAGTCGAAGCAGGCGTTGGCCACGTCGCTGGCCTCGGCCCGCGTGGGCATGGGGCTCTCGATCATCGACTCGAGCATCTGCGTTGCCGTGATGACAGGCTTTGACGCGAGGTAACCGATCCTGATGATGCGCTTCTGGGCGAGGGGCACCGTCTCCACCGAGATCTCGACTCCCATGTCGCCGCGCGCGACCATGATGCCGTCGGCGGCCTTCACGATCTCCTCGATGTTGGCCAGGCCCTTGGCACTCTCGATCTTGGCGATGAGGAGGGACCTCGGCTCGGCACCGGACGCAGTCCGGGATCGTCTCACGAGGCGGCGCACCTCCTCGATGTCGGTAGCCTCGCGGACGAAGGAAAGTGCGATGAATTCGACCTCCTTCTCGACTGCGTAGCTGATGTCGCGGACGTCCTTGTCCGAGAGGAAGGGGATCGGATAGTCGACGCCGGGAAGCGTGAGGTGGGCCTTGGGCCGGAGTTTCCCGGGATTGCCGATCCGCACCTCGAGGCTGCCCTGGCCGAGGGCCGAGACGGCCCCGGCGAAGTAGCCATCCATGAGAAGGACGCGTTGGCCGACTTCACAGAGCGAATCGATGCGAGGCAGGTTGGTGTAGACCCGGAGCGGATCGGAGGACAGGAGGGTCTCGATGCCCTCGGCCGGCCGGCTTTCGATCGTCAGTACTGTGCCTTCCTCGATGGTGATCGGCGCCTGGTAGCCATACATCCTGATGGCTGGACCCTTGATGTCAGCGAGGATGGCCACCGGTGCCCCGAGTTCCTCGCGGGCAGCACGGACCGTGTCGATGACGCCCGAAGCCTCGGCCCCGCTCTTGTGGGAGAAATTGAGGCGGAAAACATTGACTCCGGCCCGGATGAGGTCCCGCACCATCGCGGGGCTCTCTGAAACCGGTCCCAGTGTGGCGATGATCTTGGTCTTCTTCTCGATGAAATCCATTGAATGCTCCTCGGCAGGCCGTCCAGCAAAAGCCGCCATCCAGGCAGCGGAGCCCCGCGCAGGGGAAGGATATCGCCCGGCGCGGCCTTGTGAACAGCGCCCCGGATAGCCCCTAGCGGTCCTCGAGTCCCTTGAGTTCGTTGTTGGCGGCTGCCAGCGCCGCGTCCGAGCGACGGTACAAACGCTCTGCTCGGGCGGCCAGGACGTCGGGATTCTCCCGCGAGGCAGCAAGTGAGAAGCGGTGCACCGCCGAGACGAGGGAGCTGGCACCAACCGGCGTGAGATGGTGGGCGATGGACTGGGCAGCCTGCCGAATGGCATCGCGGTTGCCGTCACGGGCTGCGGCGGAAAGCAGGTCGAACAGGGCAGGGAGCTCTACTTCGGCCTTCGCCAGGCAGGCAGCACCTGCAGTCGGACGCCCCTCCCATCTCCGCATGAAAAACTGCGACGCCTCCGTCTCGCGGGCCTCGATGGCACCGTCGAGGGCAGCCAGGAGGTCGGGAATATCCGCAGGCTTGGTGAAGACGCGGTCAAAATCCACCTCGGATCGATATACGTCCTCGGGTCCGAAGGCGGTCAAGGCGATGATCGGCAGCGTACTGTCGTAGCGGCCACCGCGATAGGAGCGGATCTTCCTGCACAATTCGATGCCGCTCATTCCCGGCATCTGGATGTCGAGAACGGCAACGTCGGGCTGCACCTCCTCGAAGAGCCGGAGCGCCTCGGCTCCGCTTTCCGCCCGATCGACGCGATGCCCCGCGTTGCTGAGCAGTATGGCCATGTAATCGCGGTTGATCTCGTTGTCGTCAACCACCAGGATGCGATAGACGCGGGGACCCGTACCCGAGATCGTCGGAATTACGTCGATCGTCTCCAGCTCTCCTGCGGGGACCAGGATGGTGAAAAGCGAGCCCTTGCCCGCTTCGCTTGTGAGGCGGATCTCGCCACCCAGGGCGCGCACTATGTTCCTGGCCAGCGACAAGCCGATGCCGGCACCTCCAGCCGACTTCTCGAAGGGCGATCCGAGCTGCACGAAGGCGTGGAAGATCCTCGCCTGGTCCACGAGCGCGATGCCCTGCCCCGAGTCCTGGACGGCCAGCTCGAGGTAGGGCACGTTGCCGGCCTTGCGCTCCACACGGGCATCGACGCGAATGATCCCTTGTTCGGAGTAATTGACCGCATTCGACAGGAGGGCGGAAAGGGCCCGGCCCAGCCGGTCGGGATCCGACACAAGGTTCCAGTCGGCAAGCTGACCGACGATGAACTCGAGTCCCTTTCGCTCGGCCTTCACCTTCCAGGGCTCGCAGGTCTTCATCACGAAGGTCGACAGCGGAAAGGTGAGCTGCCGCATGGTGGCCGAGCCCGTCTCGAAGCGGACAAAATCGAGGATGTCGCCCAGGAGGTCGAGCAATCCCTGGGCACTCGTGATCACCGTGCCGGCGCGGCGCTCCGCGTCGTTGCCCCCCATCTCGATGAGGCGGGCCGCCGCCAGGATGCTCGCCAGGGGCCCCTTGAGCTCGTGGCCCATCGACGCAAGGAAGTCGCTCTTGGCGCGGTCAGCACGCTCGGCCTCCTCCTTCGCAGCCCTGAGGAGATCGGCCATGGCCCGGGTGTTGCTGATATCCTCGCAGACGGCGATCGCATGCGACACGTCCCCCGAGGGCTCGCGTACGGGGGAAAGGTGCCAGGCTGTCCAAAGCCGTTCGCCGGAGGAACCCACGAGGGGCATCTCGTCCCGCACGTCGAAGCCCTCGCGCACCAGCGAGGAGACCTCGTCGATCCGCTTCTGGTCTATCTCCAGGCAGGAAAAGATGGAGCGCCCGACGAGCTGCTGCGGCTCTTGCCCCGTCATGCGGAAGAAGGCCGGGTTCGCGTACTCGATGGAGAATTCCATATCAACTATGAGAATCGCCGCCGAGAGCTGGTCCACCGCCTGGTAGAGCTTGCGGAGCATGTCCTCGGAGCGGCGGCGGAGCGTGATGTCGCGGATCACGCCTACCGTGCCCACGAAGCCCCCTTCTCCCTGGTACTCTCCGGCTGCCGTAACCTCTCCGTAGGAGGTTATCTGGCCGATGAGGTCGCTCTTGCCGTCCCGCAGCTTCTGCTTGAAGCGGAGCTCGAGATTCTCGGTCCTGCGGTCGATGGTCCGCCGCTCGTTGAAGAGCTTGGGGCTCATGCCGGGTCCCGTCCTCGCGCCCTTGAACCAGCCCAGGATGCGGTCCCGATCGACATTGCGCGCGTCCTCCTCGTCGAGTAGGACGGAGAAATGGCGTCCCGTCAGTTCCTGCGGTTCGTAGCCCAGGAGGCGGATCGAGTTGTTCACGAAGGTGAAGCGGCCAGCCTCGTCGAGTTCGTAGACGATGTCGGGGAGGGAATGGACAAGATCCTCATAGCGGCGCTCGAGATGGCCGAAGGTCCCGGAAAAACGCTTCCAGAGTCCTGCCAGCACATGGAAATAGGAAGCGACACCAGCCTCCCAGCCATCACCGCCGCGCAGGATGCCATCAAAGGCACCCGAACGCACAAAGCTGTCGGCCTGGGCCACGGCATCGGCATCCACAAGCACAACAAGAACAAAGGTGTGCATCGAATGCCGGATGTCAAAGCCGACGCTTCCCCACAGATCTGCATCGACGAGGGCGAACTCGGAACCCGACTCAAGGATCTCGTCATCAAGCCATTGAGGAGATCGCAGCTGCTGGGCCTCGCCCATGCGGATTGGCCCGACTGCCTCGAGTCCCTCCCGGTGGAGGGCGGCGGCAAGCCGCTGGAATTCGCCGGAATCAACAAGATCGAGGAGGATTCGCGCCTTGATTGCTTCTGCCATGGCTTAAGTGTGGAGAAATTCAGGAAAAAGGCAACAGAAGCGGAGCAGCTTCGCTCGTCCACCTTACGGAATCCTCGACCCATCGACATTGCGGAACCCGGAAAAGTCCGTTACAACCATTGATCCGACCCAAGTACTGCCCTGCCATGCTACCCTTGGACGCGAGGTGAAGGTATTTCCCTGAGATGGAGCCGAACCATCATTCATGGTCACACGAGGCGATAGTGGAAGACATTGTCCTGACAGACGAGATGAAAGACGCGATCGCACTGCTGGAGGACCGGGAGGAGCGTCTCGTCTGGATCTCCGGCCGCGCCGGTACCGGGAAGTCGACCTTCCTCCACTACCTCAAGACCGAACTCAAGCCGAAAAACGCCGTCTACCTCGCCCCGACAGGAGTCGCTGCCCTCACAATCGGGGGACAGACCATCCACAGCTTCTTCTGGATCAACCCCGGCGAGGAAGCCCACATGGAGACCCGCCTCGCCCCGGACAAGGAGCGAGGCCTCTACCCACTTCTGGCCTCTGTCGAACTCCTCGTCATCGACGAAATATCCATGGTGCGCGCCGACCTCCTCGACGAGATGGACAGGCGCATGCGCAAGGCCAAGGACAGGCCCCGCAGCCCCTTTGGTGGAGCTCGCCTCATCCTCTTCGGAGATCCCTATCAGCTCCCCCCCGTCTCGCCCGACCCTGACAGCGACGCCGGCTACCTCTTCGAGCAGCGCTACAAGAGCCCCTTCTTCTTTTCCTCCCTTGTAATCAGAAAAAGGGCCCGGAAGATCAGGCGCATCGAGTTCACGAGGGTATTCCGCCAGAGCGAGTCGGACTTCCTGGCCATCCTCGACCTCTGCCGTTCAGGAACGGTGACCGGGACCGACCTCGGACTCTTCGACCCGCGCATCCTCCCCAAGGGCAAGGAGCCGCCTCCCGACTACCTGGTCCTCACAACTAGAAAGAACGAGGCCAGGCGCGTGAACCGGGTACGCTTCGAGGCCCTGCCAGGTCCTTCGAAAACCTACACCGCAGTCGCCGTCGGCCACTTCGCGAGGGAACTCGATGACGAGGAACTCCCCTCCCCCCGCCAGCTGGAACTGAAGGTGGGCGCCCGCGTTGTCCTCACGGTCAACGATCCCGATCGCCGCTGGCTGAACGGCGGCCTGGCAACGGTGATCGGCCTTGGGGAAGACAGCGTGACGCTGCGCGACGAAAAGGGCGATTTCACTGTCGGACCCCATGTCTGGAAAAAGGTCCGCTTTGTGCTGCGCTCAGGCCAGCTCGTAGAAGAGGTCACCGACAAATACAGTCAATTCCCCTTTCTTTCCGGCTGGGCAGTAACCATCCACCGCGCCCAGGGCCGCACCCTCGAAAAGGTCTTCGTGGACCTCTCCCAGGGCGCTTTCGCCGCAGGGCAGGCCTATGTCGCGATATCGCGCGTCACGCGGTTGGACGGACTGCTGCTGCGATCGCGGCCCCATCCGCGGGATTTCTTTGTCCACGAACGCGTGACAGCCTTCCTGGAGTACATCGAGGGAGAGGAATAGAATCCGGAACTTCATGTAAGGCGCCCATCACGCGAGCAGGGGCAAGGGGCGGCAGCCCCAAAACGACCAGCCAGCCCTCATGCAACCCGCCACCAACCCGGCAACGATTACGATACGGCGCCTTCCAGAATAGCAGGGGCAAGGGGCAGCGCCCCTGGTCGCCGTTTTAGAGGAAGAGGGGCGGCGCGAGCCGTAGCTCGCGGGGGAGGAACCCCCTTTTGCCGAAAAAAAGGGGGTTCTTCCCCACATCTTCACTCACGCCCTCCCTTCATCCATTGGTCCAGCCTTGCCGCCAGGCCGAGGCTGTACTCACCCTCGCGGTCTGCGGGCTTCGCGAAGGTCTCGCGTAGCCAGGGTCCTATCACGTTGTCCCTGGCCTTCGGCCATTCGGGCGGCAGGATCCTGTACTCGCCGATCAGGGCCTCGGGCGGGACCTGGCCCTTGAGATTCGAATAGTACAGAGGAAAAACACGTTCGGTCACTGCGCGCAGGGTCGAAAAGCCCCCCGCGATGCCGAAGGAACTCTCCAGCGCCCTCGTCCTCCGGGTCGACTCGAGCATCGACTGCTGCTGCGCCTCGCTGAATAGCCAGGCGAGGAAACTCTCGGCAGCCTGTTCATCCTTGCGCGATTCGGGTATGCCCGCAAACACAGGGTCGTCGAGGATGGGGATGTAGCCAGCTTCGACAAACCAGCGGAAATCCAGAAGCGCGCGCTTGTCTTCGGGCACAAGGAATAGGTCGGAGGAGGCCATATACGCGAAGAGGGCGCGGCCCCCGGCAAGCCAGGTATATTCAGGCGTGTACAAATACTTGAACTGGAAGTCGTCAGCCTCGATGGGGCCGGGATCCCCGGGAGCTGACCAGTTGCGGAGACGGTCGATGGCCGCCCGGAGTCCGGGTTCAGACCAGGACAGGGGCTTGCCGCCCTCGTGGAAGGCTGCCCCAGCTGCATCCGTCGCCATCACAAGGAAGGCCGGATTCCAGCGTGGGGAAAAGCCCATTTTCACATAGGCTGACCCCTGCATCACATTATAGCTGGAGGCAGTGGTCGCAAGCTCGTCGAGGCCAATCGTGTCGGCGTTCGCCGGCCTCGCCGTGCCGTTGGCGAGGAAGGCTACCGTCGGCAAGTTGAACGAAACGGGGAGCAGCACCTGCTTCCCGTCGTGCTTGCAGAAAGCGAGCAGGGGCTGGTAGAAGGCAGTCTGGTCGATGGCCAGTTCTCCGAAGAGATAATCCAGGGGCCTGAAACGCCCGGTCAGGAGGGAACTCTTGAGATAATGGCCAAGGACAAGGTCGGGTGGGGCCTTCGTCTCCCTCACGTCGGTGGCAAGGTCGGGCTTCCACGCGATCTCGACGCGGTAGCCATCCTGGGAGCGGTTGAAAAGCTCCGCATAGAGGGCGACCTCTGGAACATCGGTCCAGATCAAAGCCAATCCATGACCCGCCACTCCCCTCGAGTTCGGGATGCCCAGCGCGAAAGACAGCGCGAGGATGGCGATGACGATGGCAAATGCCCAGAAAAGGCCGATCCCGCGTCTCATGCCTGCACAGTATCCCGCCAACGCGGGACCGGGCAAGGCAAGGCCTCAGTCGAAAAGCGATTCCCCTCTTCTTCCGGCGGCAGGTCCATCCACTGCGCCTTCGATCTCCAGGAGACGTCGCTTGCGCCAGAGGCCTCCGCCGTAGCCCCCGAGACCACCGTCCGATCCGATCACCCTATGGCAGGGGATAAGAATCGCGATGCGGTTCATCCCGTTCGCGTGAGCCACGGCACGAACAGCCGCTGGATCTCCCACATCCTTGGCGAGCTCCGCATAGCTCCGGGTTTCGCCCGCGGGAATGTTGCGCAGCGCTGTCCAGACACGCTCCTGGAAGGGAGTACCGGGAGCCAGGAGGGGGAGGTCGAAGGACCTCCGCGAGAGGGCGAAATACTCTCCCAATTGCAATTCGAGCGCCGCCAGATGCACGTTCCTGCCCGGCGCGACAGGCAAGCCGAAGCGTCGCCTGAGAGTTTCGGCCTGGGCCTCCAGCATGCGCCTGTCGCTGAATTCAAGGAGGACGACCCCGCCGTCCGTGGCTCCAGCCACAATGTGCCCGAGGGGCGAGTCAATCCAGGCAATCCTGATGAAATCGCCGGCTCCGGTGGCCACTGCCCCGGGCGTCACGCCGAAGAGGCGTGCGAAGGCTTCGCGAAACCCCGAGTGCGAATCATAGCCGTGATCGAGTACCGCGCTATCCACAGTTGACCCCGCGCGAATGTCCTCGAAAGCCGAGGCGAGCCGCCGAGCCCGCTGGTAGGCGTTGAAACTCAGCCCAAAACGCGCCAGGAAGCGCCGCCGCACCGTTGCAGGATCAAGACCGCGGGCGCGGAGAACAGCTTCGCGGATCCGCACGCCAGGCTGCGCCTCAAGCTCTTCGACCAGTGCGGCGACCCACTCGGGATCCGCGTCCGAGCTCAGCGGAGCACAACGCTTGCAGGGCCGATAGCCTGCGAACAGGGCCTGCGCCGCTTTCTCATAGTACACAACATTTCCCGGCAGGGGCTTCCGCGCCGGGCAGGATGGTCTGCAGAAGATCCCCGTCGTAGTCACCGCCGCGTAGAACAGCCCGTCATAACTCCCGTCCCGCGACATGAACGCCGCTTCCATCTCCGCCTTGCCAGGTCTCGGTTCCATGCATGCAGGGTACGCGCATTCAGGCGCAGCATCCACCGAAAAAGCGACAGTGAATCCGGAAAGCGGCCGGATCAGCCGGAGGATTCCCGGACAATCAGTTCTGGCTCGAGGGCCGCCACCGGAGCCAGCGGGGTCCCGTCGCGAAGGGCGAGGAGCACGGACATGGCTGTGCGGCCAAGTAAGGGGATATCCACCCGAAGCGTGCTCAGCGAGGGACGGACCAGGGCCGCGTAGGGGATATCGTCGCCGCCGATGACGGCAACATCCTCGGGAATCCTGCGGCCAGAGTCGGCCAGGCCGCGCATCACCCCGATGGCAGTTATGTCATTGTAGGCTATGATCGCATCGACATCGGGGTCGAGGCCGAGGATGGCTATTGCGGCGCCCCTGCCTCCCTCGATGTCAGGCGTACACTTGACGACGCGCCGCCTTTCAAAGGCCAACCCTCCCCCGGCAAGGGCCGTTCGGTAGCCTGCGAGCCGGCGTTGTGCGCTCACCGAGACGCGGGGGCCTGCCGCAAAGGCGATGCGGGTGCGGCCCTTGGCCAGGAGGTGGGTCACCGCCTGGATCATCCCGGAGCGGTCATCGACATCGACATTGGCGATGTTCGGCCCTATGGTCGAGTTGTTGACAAGAACGACGCCGGCAAAGGCTTCGAGGGCAGCACCAAGCCGCGTTGGCGACAGCCGGGAACCCGCGACGATGATCCCTTCTATCCTTTCCTCATGGAGGGAAGCAAAGGCGGAGAGCTCCCGCGTCGGGCTTTCGTCGGTATTCATCACAAAAACATTGAGTCCGCGGGCTCGCGCGGTGTCAGTGGCTGCCTTGGCGAGGATGGCAAAAAAGGGATTTGCCATGTCGGGAAACACGATACCCAGAGCTGCCGAGCTGCGCGAAGCAAGGGCGCTGGCCCTTCTATCAGGTCGGTAGCCGAGCCCCTCGGCAATGGCGCGGACCTTGTCCCGTGTACCCTCACCAACGCCAGGCCGGCCGTTCACCGCCCGTGAAACGGTCATGATCGAGACCCCGGCGGCCTCGGCCACATCCGCGATCGTGCTTCGCCTCTTACCCATACATATATACTGTAGCATTGACATGCCCAGCCGGACAACCGTAATCGCGTTAGCGCTAACGCGATATATTTTTCGTTTGACAGCCCCCAATCATGCCCTATAATGCGCGTTAGCGCTAACGTAGCCTTGAGCGACGGTAGGCCGCCATCCTGCGGCCAGGCGCAACCATTTCCCTAAGGAGGGAAGCATGAAACCGTTTGGAAAGTGGGGAAAGACAGGGCTCGCCTTGGCCGCGATCGCGCTTGTCGGAGCTGCGACCCTGGGGGCACAGGTCTCGGTAGCCAAGCCGGTCAAGCTCAGCATCATCGACGTGGCAGGCAATCTCGCCCTGTCAAAGGCCGGTTTCGAGGCCTTCAAGGCGGCCTACCCCAACATGGTAGCTGACATCGAGTACATCAAGCTGACGGCGCCCGAGCTGACCTCGAAGCTCATGGCCCAGCAGATGGCCGGCAACCTCGACACTACGCTCGTGCTCACGGGCCTCGACGGCCTTGCGGCGGGCATGGACCAGGATGTCTGGGAGCAACTGATGCCCAGGTACAAGGACGCATTCCAGAAAACCATCGACAACTACGTGCCCGGCGCGAGGGCGGCCTACGACCTTTTCAAGGGCTACGGCCTCACCATGGTGTGGTGTCCGGGCGGCCCGATGCTCACCTTCAATCCGGACAAGGTACCCAATCCGCCCAAGACCCCGGCAGACCTCCTCGCCTGGGCCAAGGCCAATCCCGGCAAGTTCATGTACGCCCGCCCCGCCAACTCGGGTCCTGGCCGCGCCTTCCTCCAGGGTCTCCCCTACATACTCGGCGACAAGAACCCCAAGGATCCCAAGACCTGGGACAAGACCTGGGCCTTCCTCAAGGAACTTGACAACTACATCGACTATTATCCCACGGGCACCGGAATCACCTTCCAGGAACTCGGACAGGGCACGCGTTACATGCTCGCCAGCCATATCGGCTGGGACATGCAGCAGCGCATCCTTGCGACCATTCCCGCGAACTATCAGGCCGCCTTCTTCGACAGGATGACCTGGGTTACCGATGCCCACTTCATGGCCGTGCCGAAGGGACTCGACAAGGATCGCCTTGCGGTCACCATCGAGCTCATGAAGTACATGATGCAACCCGCCCAGCAGGCCATCACCTACGACAATGGCTACTTCTATCCCGGCCCCGCCATCAAGGGAGTGCCCCTCGAAATGGCGCCAGCCGACAGCCAGAAGGCAGTAAAAGGCGCCATGCGCCCAGCCTACGACGCTGCCATCGCAAAGTTCCCCAGCACAACCCAGCTCGACCCCGCCAACATGGTCGTGGCTTTTGACATGTGGGACCAGCTCGTCGGAGCCAAGATCAAGAAATAAGCAGTACGGTGAGTCTGGCCGCCAGGTGGCGGCCAGCCCCATCCATCAGCCATTCCACCCTGCGGGGCTTCCCGCGGAAACACGGGGTAACTATGAAGGAATTCAAGACAATTTCCGTCAGGAACATGACCAAGCGTTTCGGCGAGAAGACTGCGGTCGACCGCTTTTCCCTCGAGTTCAGGAAGGACGAATTCGTCACCTTCCTCGGGCCCTCGGGCTGCGGAAAATCGACGGCCCTCAACTGCATCACGGGCCTCATCCCGATCACCGAGGGGGAGATCTGGATCGACGACGAACTCATCGACGGGCCGGGAGCCAAGATACCTCCTGAAAAGCGGGAGTTCGGCATGGTCTTTCAGAACTATGCCCTTTTTCCGCATCTTACCGTCTTCGAAAATGTCGCCTTTGGCCTCAGGCTCAGGCATATCCGCAAGGCCTTGCTCGTACAGCGCGTTGAGACAGCCCTCAAGCTCGTCCACCTCGAGGGCTACGCCTCGAAGTTCCCCACGCAGATGTCGGGCGGGGAGCAGCAGCGCGTCGCCATAGCCCGCTGCATTGTCCTCGAGCCTCGACTCCTCCTCCTCGACGAGCCACTTTCGAACCTCGACGCCAAACTCCGCGTCGAGCTGCGCTACGAGCTCAAGACGCTCCACGAGCGCCTGAAAGTAACCACGATCTATGTCACCCACGACCAGACCGAGGCCCTCGCGCTCTCCGACCGCATCGTCGTCCTCCGGCTCGGGAAGATCCAGCAGGTCGGAACACCATCAGAGGTCTTCCTCGATCCGGCCAACCTTTTCGTGGCCGACTTCATGGGATTCAAGAACATGTGGACCGTGAAGGTCGTGTCGCTTCGGGAAGAAGCCGGCAAGCTCGTGGCCGGCATCGACGCGCAGGGGCTCCGGCTCGAGGCACGCCCCGCCTGGGAACAGGGAGACCCACGCCGCGCTGTGCTTGAGGCTGCCTTCACGTCAGGTGGCGACATGCGGACCGCCATCCGTCCTGACGACATCGCCGTGACCGCCGCAGACCGTCCTAATTCCTTCGGTTGCCTGGCAAGCGTCGTCGAGTACCAGGGCCAGGCCAGCCAGGTGAGCGCCTTCCAGGGCACGGATGCGACGGGCAAATCCGGCCTCCGTGTCGACCTCCGCGCCGAGGCCCGCATCGACGAGGGTAGCCGCTTCTACGCGACCGTGGCTCCGGAGAAGATCCTCCTTTTCCCCCCGACCGAATCGATCGCCGAGGCCGCGAGGTGGTCGCCATGAGCGCGGCGGCCCTTGGCGCCAGGAGGGGGAGTGACGGTGGCGGAGCCCTGTCCCTCCTCATCCCGGCGATCCTCTTCCTTGCCTTGCTTTTCCTCTATCCCTTCGCCTACGGCATGTTCCTGAGTTTCTCCACAGGCAAGGGCGTGCCGACCCTGGCGAACTACATCAGATTCTTTACGGACGCGCGCGACCTGAACACGATACTCGTAACACTGCAGATCTCCGTTCCCGTAACCCTCTTCAACGTCGGCCTGGCCGTTCCCTTTGCCTACTACATGCGCCGGGGGATCAAGGGTGAGCGCCTCATCACCTTTTTCCTCATAATACCGATCACCCTTGGAACCGTGCTCGTGTCGGAGGGAATGCTGACCTTCATGGGACCGGCAGGCTGGATGAACCAGCTTCTCCTGGCCCTCCACATCGTCAAGGAGCCATTCCGCTTCACCCACAATTACCTCGGTGTCGTCATTTCGCTCGCCCTCCAGGGCTTCCCCTACGCCTTCCTCATGCTCCTGGGCTACGTCTCGGGCATCAATCCCGACCTTGAGAAGGCGAGCCAGATGCTTGGCGCGAACAAGTGGCAGACCTTCTGGAAGATCCTCTTCCCCCTCATGATCCCGGGGATAGCGATTTCCTTCTGCCTCAATTTCGTGATGGCTTTTTCCGTGTTCCCCTCCGCCGTCCTCCTCGGACAGCCCTCGGGTCCGACCCGCGTCATCTCGATCGCGGCCTACCAGTGGGCCTTCGAGAAATTCAACTTCAATGCTGCCTCCGCCATTTCCATGGTGATGGCTGCCATCGAGCTCGCTGTCATCTCGGCTGTCCTCGTCTGGAGAAACCGGATGTACAAGGGCGCGTCCATGGTCGGGAAGGGGTAAGCGCATGCGTGGCAAATTTCGCATTTCCAGCATCCTGTTCTTCGCGGCCATCGGCATCTATGTATTCATAGTGCTTGGAATATTGTTGACGGTTGTGCTCAATTCCCTCTCCAAGGGCTGGTATTCGGGCCTGTTGCCCCCCTACCTGACCACAGAGTGGTACAAGTACGCCTCCGGCGAGCACGACATCCCCAACCTCCTCGGCGTGACCTTCACCGTCGTCCTTGCGGATGTCTTCATAGCGCTTCTCATTGCCTTTCCTGCGGCCTACGTCCTGGCAAGGCAGGAGTTCAGGGGCAAGGGGCTCTTCCTTTCCCTCCTCCTTCTTCCGATGATCGTACCACCCATGACCTACGGCATACCCCTGGCGATGCTCTGCTACAAGTTCCACGTCGCGGCGAGGGTCAGCGGGGTCATCATCGTCAATCTAGTTCCAATTGTCCCATTCATGGTCCTTGTCCTCATGCCCTTCATCGAACAGGTCGGGGTCAATCTGGAATCCGCGGCCAAGATGCTCGGGGCAAGCCGCTGGACCATCTTCCGCAAGGTAGTCGTGCCCCTCACCGTTCCGGGCATCCTCACTGCTGGCATCCTCTCGCTGGTCAAGGCCATCTCGATGTTCGAGCTCACCTATCTCGTCGCAGGCGGCAAGAGCCAGACCATCGTCGTCGCCCTTTATGCCGACGCCTATGCCGCAGGAGCTCGCCCACCCCAGTCGGTTGACGCCTTGGCAGTCATCTACTTCCTGATCGCCATGGTCTGCCTGATGATTTCGCTCAAGTTCGTAAGCCCGACCCAGATGGTCTTCAAGCTGAAATGAACTCGATGTTTCCCGGCGCGCTCGACCTGGCCTCTATCTGGGCGGCGCGCCTGCCGCTGGGGCCGGAAGGCTTTGCGGAAGAAGTCGGACCCCGATGGACGGATGCGAGTCCTGGAAGGAGGACGAGCCTCTGCCAGGCGCGGCTTGCCTACGTCTTCACGCACGCGGGGACGCTCGGCTACCCCGGCTCGGCTGAGGCCAGGGCCGCGGCCAAAGCCGGCTCCCAGGCCATCCTGAACCTGCAACGTGTCTTCTGGAAGGCCGAGGCCCGTGGCTGGAGCAAGGCCTCGGATGGCGAGGGCACTGCAACAGACTGCGATATTGATAGCTACGATCAAGCCTTCGGTTTGCTGGCCATGGCCTGGAACTTCCGCGCCTCAGGCGATCCGGACTCGCGCGAAATCGCATTGGAAGCCCTGGCAGGACTCGACGCAGCCGCAGGCAAGGCCGGCATCGAAGGTTATCCGGAATGGCGTAATTACGATGGGTCTGTTCCCATGGCGGCCCTGGCAAAACGTCGCCAGAATCCCCACATGCATCTCCTCGAGGCCTTCCTGGCCTGGAATGCGTTCGATCCCTCAGGCCCCTGGCTCGAGCGGGCTGCGTCCATGGTGGGACTGTTCCGGGAGCACTTCACTGCCACCCCCCAAGGTAGCCTCGCCGAGTATTTCGATGCCAACCTTGATCCAATCGCTGGTCCCGACGGAGCCCTCCGCGAACCGGGACACCACTTTGAATGGATCTGGCTCCTTCGTCGCTGGGAGCTGGCCAGCGGCGATCGGGCGGCCCGCGGCGATGCCGATTCCCTCTGGGAATTTGCCGCTGACAAGGGCATCGACTCCGACGGATTCGCATTTGACGAAGTCAGTTCCGATGGGCGGATCATCACTGCTTCCAGGCTTCTCTGGCCACAAACAGAACTCCTTAAAGCGCACTGCGCGCGCCTTGAATGGAAATTCGGTCCCACCGACCGCGCAGCTGCAGCCCGCGTCGCAGCGGGTCTTGGAACCTATGCGGTCGAAGGTGAAAAGGGTCTCTGGCACAACCGCATCGGGCGCGAAGGCAAAGCCATCGGAGGTCCCGCGCTTTCACGCCTTCTCTACCATCTTTTTGTCGCGCTATGTGAATTCGAGCGGATTGACCCTGGATCCCCATATCTTGCGAATAGTATTAATTAGGAGCTATTTGTGAAGAAGTTCATGGATGAAGACTTCCTCCTTTCCGGCGAGCCCTCGAAAATCCTCTTCCACCAGTACGCGGAGGGAATGCCCATACTCGATTATCACTGCCACCTTCCGCCATCCGATATTGCAAGGAACAGCCGCTTTGCCACCATTGCCGAAGCCTGGCTGGGCGGCGATCACTATAAATGGCGGCTCATGCGGGCAAATGGCATTCCCGAGGCGGACATCACCGGCCACGCTGCCGATTATTCCACCTTCCTTGCCTGGGCACAGACAGTGCCGAAGGCGATCGGCAATCCGCTGTACCACTGGACCCACCTCGAGCTCAGGCGCTATTTCGGAGTGGAGCTTCTCCTCTCGGAAAAGACGGCTCCCGCCATTTGGGAAGCCTGTAACGCTGCCCTTAGGGGGCCTGGCTTTGGCGCCAGGGATTTGCTCGCAACCATGAAGGTGCGAGGTGTTTGCAGTACCGACGATCCCGCCGACGACCTGGCTCACCACCGGGCCTACGCCAAAGTACGCTGTCCTGGTGAGCCTGTCATGGTGCCGGCCTTCCGTCCTGACAAGGCCCTCGCCGTAGACGATCCGGCAGCCTGGAACAGCTATATGACCAGGCTCGGATCTTCATCCGGCAAGAATATTGCTCGTTACAATGACCTCGTTGGCGCCCTCGAAGCCCGGCACGCGGCCTTCCACGAGCTCGGTTGCCGCGCTTCGGACCACGCCTTCGTCGTTACTCCCTTCCGCGCGTCCACCGCCCAGGCGCTCGAAGCGAGTTTTGCAACCCTCCGCTCGGGAAAGGGTATCGGTCCACAGGAGGCCGAGGCCTTCAGGACTGCCCTCCTCCAGGAAGTGGGTCGCATGGACGCCAGGCGGGGCTGGGCCATGCAGCTCCACCTCGGCGCCGAGCGCAGCCTCAACTCAAGGATGCTCGCGAAAACCGGACCCGACACGGGCTTCGACGCTTCGGGAGATCCCACCAGGACGCGGCCGCTCGCCTGTCTCCTCGACAGCCTCGAGAGCGAAGGCAAACTTCCAAGGACAATCCTGTACTCCAACAATCCGGGTGACTACGAAGCCCTCGCTTCCACGATGGGATGCTTCCAGGATGGATCATTTCCCGGAAAGATGCAGTTAGGATCAGCCTGGTGGTTCAGCGACCATATCGAGGGAATGGAACGACAGATGAAGGTCCTGGCCAACATCGGCTTGCTCTCGCGATTCGTAGGAATGCTTACGGATTCGCGGAGCTTCCTGTCCTTCCCCCGCCACGAGTATTTCCGGCGCATCCTCTGTGGCCTCGTGGGTGGCTGGATAGAGCGAGGCGAGGCTCCAGCCGACTACGAGGCCCTCGGGGCGATGGTACAGGATATTTCCTACAACAACGCCCGGGACTACTTTGCGATACCGGGCGTGGGCAACTGAAAGCCCTGACCCTTCGAAAGGATGGAACTCATGCTTTTAATTGAGAGGTTTTCGGTCGGAACGGGCGACCGCTTCGGCCACCAGGGATGTGCCCAGGTCGCGGCCTTTGCCAAGGCAAAAGCTGCCGGCGTAGAGGCCGCGATCGTCTGGAACAAGAGCAAGCGCGAGCACGACCTCATCGGCAGCGTGCCGGCAGACCAGCTCGCGGCCGCCAAAGGCGCCATCGCGGAGACCGGATGGACCGGTCCCTGGCACGTCGATGCAGACCATGTCGGCCTTGCCACCGTCGATGCCTTCGCGCCCCACTGCGACTTCTTTACCCTTGACGTCGCCGACTTCATCGGCAAGCCGGCTGAGGACAAGGCCGTAGAGGCCTTTGTTGCCAGGCACGCGGAACTCTCGTCGGACAGGAGGCTTCCTGCTCCCCTCGACCGCGACACCATGCGTGCGGCTGCGGCTACCTACCTCGTCGCCGTAGCCGAAGCCGCGAAGACCTACCGTCGTGTCCGTGAACTCCGTGGCAGCGATGACTTCATCACAGAAGTGTCGATGGATGAGACCGCGATCCCTCAAAGCCCCGCGGAACTTGCGGTGATACTTGTCGCGCTCGCTGACGAAGGTGTGCCGGTGCAGACCCTTGCGCCGCGATTTACAGGACGCTTCAACAAGGGTGTGGACTATGTAGGGAACGTACCCGCCTTCCTCAAGGAATTCGAGGCCGACGTCCGCGTCGCGATGTGGGCATCCAGGGAACTTGGACTGCCAGCGAGCCTGAAGCTTTCCATACACTCGGGCAGCGACAAGTTCAGCATCTACCGCGGCATGGGAGCAATTGTGAGAAAAGAGGGGGCTGGGCTCCACCTCAAGACCGCCGGAACGACCTGGCTCGAAGAGATCGTCGGCCTGGCCGAGGCGGGCGGGGACGGCTTGTCCATGGCAAGGGAAGTGTACCGTGCAGCCTACGAAAGCATCGACGTGGTCATGGCACCCTACGCTTCGGTCATCGACATCGACCGGAGCCGCCTGCCCTCCCCCGAGGAGGTCGGGTGCTGGGATGGTCAGGCCGTCGCGGCAGCCCTCCGCCATGTCCAGTCAGATCCGAGATTCAATCCCAATATGCGACAATTGGTACATGTCGGGTTCCGGGTCGCCGCGAAAATGGGCAAGCGATATCTCGATGCCCTCGACAAGCACCGTGAATCGGTGTCGCGCAACGTGACAGAGAACCTCTGGGAGCGCCACCTGAAACCCCTCTTCGTCGAATGAAGGAGCCAACCATGTCCTATCTTGACACCATGTTCTCCCTGAAAGGCAGGCGCGCCGTCATGACCGGAGGAGCCGGCCAGCTGCCTGGCGACCTGGCAGTGGCCTTCGCCATGGCCGGAGCCGATGTCTGCCTCTGGGGCCGCGGAACGAGCGCACCGATGAGCGAGGCCGCATCCAGGGTGCGTGAGGCTGCCGGCCCAGGAGCCGGCCTGGTGACGGCCCTCACGGTCGATACCGGCGACGCTGAAGCCTGCGAAAAGGCGATCATTGAAACCAGGGAGCTGATGGGATCACCCGATCTCCTGCTCAACGGTGTGGGAGGAAACCGGGGCAAGGCACCCTTCGTCGATCTTGACGAAAAGCTATTCGCGGAGATCCTGACCCTGAACCTGATGGGCGGCCTCATTACCCCGACCAGGGCCTTTGCGCGCTACTGGATCGCGAATGGTATCAAGGGAACGGTAATTACAATACCCTCGATGGGAAGTTACCGCGCCCTTTCAGGCGTCTGGGCCTACGATGCCGCAAAGGCTGCCGTCCTCAACCTGACTGCTGGCCTTGCGAAGGAACTTGCCCCCCACGGCATCCGTGTCAACGGCATTGCCCCCGGCTTCTTCATCGGCGCTCAGAACCGCTCCCTCCTCCTCGACGAAAAAGGCGACCTGACCGCCCGCGGGAAGAGCATCATCTCCCGCACCCCCTTCGGCCGCTTTGGCGAAAAAGCCGAACTCCGCGGCGCCGCCCTCTTCCTCGCCAGCGACACCGCCAGCGCCTTTGTCACCGGCGTAACCATCCCCGTCGACGGAGGCTTCCTGACCGACTGCATCTAGCGCCTCACCCTCTGCGCGCGCAGCGCCGCAGCCCCCTCTCCGCGCGCGCAGCGTCGCGGAGTTCGGTTCGAGATTGCCTCGTGGGAAGCTTCACCTTCAAGATCGGACCGAGATCAAGGAGCGACCGCCGCCTCCGCGCGGAATGGGCTTCCTGCCCATGAGCACGGAGGCAAGGGAGCGACGCCGAGATCGGTTCGAGATTGAAGGTGAAGTGCCGGCGGAGGGACTTGAACCCTCATGCCCGTAAGGACAGTGGATTTTGAGTCCACCGCGTCTGCCGTTCCGCCACGCCGGCTTGCGTGGAAAATGCACGATCTTTTTACTACCTTTCCGGAAGGCACGTCAATCGGCATGAAGGCATCCTTCGCGGCAAGTGTCTGGCAGGATCGGGCGCCTGGGCATCCAGAAGCAGCTAATTGGTTCAGATAAGGAAGGATTGGTGAGCGCATCCCGGCATCGAAAGGCAGGGGCGGGCCTGATTCAGGATCGCTGCCAGGGGAGGAAATCGCGTCCGATGCAGCTTATTCACAACTTTCCCTTTCCGGCCAGAGCGCTCCGCCTTGCGCCTTTCCTTCTGAATGGCTACAGTGCGGGCAGCGGCAAAATGCCGATGGGAGGTTGTCCATGGACCCGATTCTCGCCTGGGGTCTCGATGTCGTCAGGTTCACGCAGGTCTTTGCCAGTCCAGTCTTGACCGCAGTCATGAATGGCATCAGCTTCCTGGGTTCGGAGCCCTTTTATCTCATAATGCTTCCCATCATTTACTGGGCGGTCGACAGGAAAAGGGGAGCGCGCATCGCCCTCGTCTTCCTGGCCTCCGCCTTCGTGAACGCATGGCTGAAGGACCTCTTCGGCCAAGCCCGCCCCTTCGAATTCGACAAGGCCCTTGGTCTGGCCATCGAAAGCAGCCATGGACTCCCCTCGGGTCATGCCCAGGGTTCCGTGGTATTCTTCGGCATGGCGGCATATTTCTTCCCGAAACCATGGAAGGCCCTGGTCGCCATCCTCTTCCCCCTGGCGATAGGCGTATCGCGCGTCTATCTCGGCGTGCATTTCCCCACTGATGTCTTCCTCGGCTGGGGCCTCGGCCTCCTCTTCCTCCTGGGCAACCACCTTGTGGGCGAACGCCTGGAAGGCCCGCTGCGCAAGCTCGGTGACCGCTGGCGGCTCATCCTCCTGGCGATCATTGCGTTCGGCATGAATGTCCTGTATAGCCAGGACGTATCCCTGGCGGCAGCCTTCCTCGGTGCGGGCTTCGGCTTTGTCTGGGCAGGCAAGGCAGCTCCCTTCTCATCCGGAGGGACCACCAGCCAGCGGCTGGGCAGGGTGATCCTCGGGCTCGCGCTTACGGTCATCGCCTACATCGGCCCCAGGTACATCGCTCCCCCTGAAGGCGATGCGATCTACAACCTCGTGCGATTCTTCCGCTACGCGCTCGTAGGTGTCTGCGTCTCGCTCGCCGCTCCCTGGATCTTCCTGAAACTCGGCCTTGCCACTGGTGCGGGAAAGGTCCAGCCGGAGCGGACCGAATAGCAAGTCATGCGAAACAACCCATGCGGTAATGGAGGCAAGTATGGCGATCGACATGCCAGCAGGCAATCGTGGTGAGAAGCTTGATGATGCGCGGGAGCGCGTCCTCGAAGCGCTTACGAGGGCCTATGTTTCAGACCGGATTCCCGTCGAGGAATACGAGCGTCGGGCCGCCCTCGTCCAGAAAGCACCGACTCAGGAAGAGCTCATTGGCCTCCTCTCCGACCTACCGCTCGAGATCCCCAAGATGGCTTCACCCGAACACGGCAGGCCTGGCACAGCACCTGCCGCCTCGGACGGCGGCGCCGTTTCCGGGACCAGCCAGGGCAGCCACCAGGATATACTCTGCGTGATGGGCGAGCGGCAGCTCCAGGGCAACTGGCTCCAGGGCGACAGCGCCGTTTCGCTGACAATCATGGGAACTACGAGGATCGACTTGCGGAACGTGGCTCTACCCCAGGGGCCCATCCGTATCCAGACCTTCGTACTCATGGGTGAGACACGCGTGATAGTGCCGCGCAACCTGCCAGTCCGCCTCAATGCATCCCCTTTCATGGGCGAGGCAACAGCCAAACGGGGTGTAGACCAGAACGTCCGCTACGGAGAGCCCCACGTCATCATCGAAGGCTTCGTGCTGATGGGAAGCCTTGTCGTGGTGGCCGAGGACTGAATCGGTCCCGTAGCAGCCTAGGTCATGACGCTGTCCTCTCATACGGATTGGGGAAATTCATCCTGAAGCGAGTTCCGCCGCCCTCGGCAAAGACCAGGCTTCCATCGATCTGTGCGACCAGGAGTCGCACGAGCGTCAGCCCCAGCGAAGGGCTTTCCTCAGCCTTGAGGCTCTTGGGCAAGCCAATGCCGTCGTCCCTGACGTCAAGTTCGTAGAAGCCGCCCTCCGAATGCCCGAGAAGAATTTCGATCTGTCCCGAGCGGTCTTCGGGGAAGGCGTGCCTGAGCGAGTTGGTCACGATTTCGTTCACAATCAGGCCGAGTGGAATGGAGGCGCTTACGCTGAGCTTGATGTCCTCGGCCCGCGTGGTCAGGCTGATCCTGTCACTGGCTTCGTAGGCTTCCAGAATCTGCTTTGCAAGCCTGTCCAGATAGGCGCCCATATCGACGTGAGCATAGTCCTTCGTCTTGTACAATTCATCGTGGACCAGGGCCATCGCCATGATCCTGTCCCTTGTGTACTGGAAGGCCAGCAAGGCCTCCGTGGGGGTCTGGATCACTGAGGTCTGCAGGTCGAGAAGGCTCGAGATGATCGAGAGATTGTTCTTGACCCTGTGGTGTACCTCGCGGAGGAGGACTTCCTTTTCCGAAAGACTGAGAAGAAGCTTTTCCTCGTTGCGGTTCAGTTCCTCTTCGATGCGTTTCCGCATGCCGATCTCTTCGACGAGTTTTCCGGTCCGCGCAGCCACCTGCCGCCGGAGCGAAAAGGTCCAAAGCAGGAGAATCGCACCCGCGACCAGAAAGAACGCAACCACTCCCCCTATGTACTTGAAGACGGTCGCAGGCGATAGCCCGGCGGGCTCGATAATTCCAAACCACTTACGATAGATGGCATTGTAGCGACCTGTCGATTTCAGGATGGCAAGCCCCTGGCTGAGCCGATCGAGGAGGATCGCATTCCCTTCCTTCACCGCGAAGCTGAAGGGGCGGGTATACGCATCGACGATGGCGGGAGCAGTCCCGATGTTGGTGAGGCCAAGATTGCGGGCCAGGAGCAGACCGACGAGCTTGGGCATGATCGCGACGTCGCCCTTTCCCGAAGCAAGGGCGCGAAGCAGGTCGGGCATGGTAGGCATGGGTAGGAGAAAGGCAGGATCAAACATGCCACTGCCCTTCAGGTACTGATGCGCCAGGTCATTCAGGAGGACGACCACCCGTTTTCCCCTGAGGTCTTCGAGCGTCCGGGGAGCTGCCTCGCCCTTCCGCGCAAAGAGGGCGTCATAAGCGATCGTATGTGCCGGCGAAAAGTCGAACCCCAGGTCGCGCTCCTTCGAATAGGCCATCATTGGGAGGAAGTCGATCCTGCCATCCTTGAGTGCCTGCAAGGCTACATCCCAGGTATCGGCGCGGATCTCGAGACCCAGGCCCATTACCTCGGCTACTTCCTGCATGAGATCGACGGTGAAACCGGAAGCCCTGCCGTCCTTGTCGATGTAGGTGTAGGGGTAATAGTCCGCGACTATGATGGTCCTGACCGTCGTCGGTTTGACCTCAGGCGGAAGGGCGGCACTCGGCCCGATTGCCCTTCCAGCCCCTGCCTCCGCATGTGCACTGAAGGTGATTCCGGAAAGAAAAAGAATCGATACCGCGATGAGGCCGAACCGGCAGCAAGCACGTGCCGCGCCGGTCCCGTCACCCCTTGCCAAGGCGACAGCCATCCTCACTTCGTGACGGCCTCGCTGTCCAGAGCCAACTCCCTGACTGCCTGGTCCTGCACGACCTTCTCGATGTCCAGGAGGATCTTGACCGCCTCGCCAA